>NZ_CP048788.1:3130844-3496266 GCF_012932215.1 Roseobacter ponti
TTCCGCCGCTCGGCGCTTGAAAGCTGCGTCGGTAACCCGGAACTGCACCGGCAACTCCTTCAGGCGGCACTGGGTGAAATCAGCGCGATGCAGGATCATTTTATGATGCTCGGGCGCAAGTCAGCCGCCGAAAAGCTCGCGTCTTTCCTGCACGTTCTCTTTGAGCGCGTCGGGGAGGAGACAGACGGCAAAAGGCAGATTGTTCTGCCCATGAGCCGGTCTGATATTGCCGACTTCCTGGGCCTGACCACCGAAACGGTGAGCCGTACACTCACTCAGATGCGCAAGAGCAGGATCATTGACGTGGAAGACATCTACAGGGTCGTGGTTCTGCGTCCGGACGCGTTGCTGAAGCTCTCTGTGGGTAACCGCTGAGGGCGGCGTTATCTCATCCGGCCGCGCCACGAAGCATGCCGCGCACCGGACCGTCATGATCTGTCGTCCCCTGGCCGCGTTTCAGTCTTCAACCGGCTTCATATCAACATCGAGCGCCTGACCCGGATTACCGAGCAGAAACAGAAAGAGCGCCTTTGTCATGGCACCAATTCCCAGCAGCACAAGCGTATAATTGGCGACCCAGCCCACGAAGGGAATGAAATTCAGCAGTGCGATCAGACAGATGGCCGCAGCAAAGACTGCAAGCCTGAGCGCGTTTCCGGGCGCGTCCTGCCCCCCCAGTGCGCGCCACAGATGCATGGCAACGCTGTAAGCTCCCAGCGCATATCCCAGCGTCCAGGCCAGTACGATGCACAGCACTGCGACCGGCACGAAGGGCAGGCCGATGATTGTCAGTGCCGTAATCGGCACTATCCCGAAAAGCACCGAAAGTCCCAGAACACCCAGCAGCATGGCCTGCCCGGGCGCCGATGCCACATGCCGACGCAGATTTTCCAGCCGGCGCGGCATAAAGCCCAGCATCAGCGCACCCAGAACAACGAAAAACAGCAGTGAGATTACAAAACTCAGAAAGGCCGACGCAAAGGTTGGCAGCACAGGCATATCTTCGCGCATGTCTTTCAGATCGTCCCAGCCTCGGACGGCCGTGAAACGCTCGAATACCACCCGTCCGGCGGGGGCCACGCGTTCCGGCACGGAGATTTTGTCGCCGGAACGATATGTCAGAGTACCGCCGACGACGGCATCGGGGCCAAACGAGATCGACCCGGCGAGCACCTGCATGTCGCCTTCCACAGCGGCATTCAGGATGACATCGCGACCGGCAACGGTCAGCGCCCCGGCCACGGGGCCTTCGATTGTGACACTGTTGCCCGCAAGCCGGACGTTGCCCGCTGTGGCCGCCCCCCGCTCTGTGCGCACTGAAAATCCGGCAGCGGTGAGGTCGCTGGCGACAGCACCCCTTACCACGACGGTGGCGCCGAGAGCGTAGAGATCCTCGGCCACATCGGCGTTTACGGAGACGTCGAACCCGTGAACATGCAGATCCCCCTGGGCTGCACCACGCGCAGATACTGAACGGGCGGACATAAACGTATCACCGCCTGTGGAAATCGTTTCGCTCAGCACCTTGCCTGAAAAAAACGTATCACCACCGTTTTCGACTAGTTCAGCCGTCGCAGTTGCCGGCAGAGCGAATACGAAAAGTGCAAGGAAAGTCAGAATTATCCCGGGCATTTGCATGGCGGATCCCTTCTGCAGCAGCGGTAAGCCGAGCCCTTCCATACCGGACGGCAGATAAAATCGATTGATCGGAATCAATCAGTCGCGGCCCCCGCAGTTGACCCTGTGGCAAATATCGCCACGCGATCGAAGTTCACTTGCGCCACGGCCCTGCGCAAAGGAACAGGCGAACACGATATACCGGTTCTTCTGACCGGGGGCCTGTCGGGTCATCCCCGCCCCTCGGGCAGCGTTTCCGCCTGCACCCGCCGGACGGCCAAAAGTGCAACAGGTGGCCCGAGGATTTCAAAGACAACAGTTGCGGCGATGGTGATCGCCATGATCCGGTCGGACCAGTGAGGAAACTGTTCGCCCGCAACCAGTGCCATTCCCACGGCGACACCTGCCTGCGGCAGCAAGGCGGGACCGTACCACGCCGCCTCCGCAGACGGCACACCCGCGATCCTGGCACCGGCGTAGCCACCGATCAGACGGGCCGCGACCCTGAGTACCATAAAGAGCCCGCCGGTCAGCCCCAGCGTCCTGAGCACCTGAGGATCCAGAGATGCCCCGGCCAGAAGGAAAAAGAGGAGCATGAACGGCCACTGAATGTTCTCAATCTCATGAAACGCCCGTTCGTGATGACGCGCAAAATTTGTGACGATGGCGCCCGCTGTCATTCCGGCGATCAGAAAGGAGACTTCGAGCCAGAGCGCAAGGCCCGCCGTGAGAAACACGATCCCGATGGCCTCGGCCTGCAGGGGCTCTCCCGGTGTCAGCCGCCCGGTCAGACCAGAGGCGAGGCCACCAATCGCAAGGCCCAGCGCCACAGCACCGCCAAGGTCACAAAGCACGCCTGAGAGTACGAGGCGCCAGCCCTCAGCCTGTCCGGCCAGAATAAGCACGAGGCTGAAGAGTACCAGCCCCCATGCATCATCAATGGCCACGATGCCCCTGAGCGTATCGGTAAACCCGCTGACCACCCCGGACTGGCGGATAACGTCAGACATTGCGGCAGGCGCGGTGGCGGTCGCGATGGCACCGAGGATCAGCGCCAGCCCGGGCGGAACGCCTGCCAGCACCAGACCGACGGAGATAATCACCAGGGTAAAGGCGACAATCGCCAGAGAGATCGTCAGTATCGCTCTCCCGTGTTGCTGCAGGTTCTTTTTCGTCAGAGCACCGCCCAGCAGAAAGGCGACCATCGACAATGCGATGATGGAGATCGCGTCAAACCACAAAGCCACCTCTCCGGGTATCAGTCCTGATCCTGCATTGCCCATCAGCAGCCCGAGCAGCAAAAGCATGGTGACACGGGGCAACCGTGTCAGTCGGCCCAGCTGATCCGCGGCAAGACCTGCCAGAAAAAGCAGCCCCAGTATGATGAAGGTGGAAGCATGGTCCATCGTCGCGAATGTGCTTTCGTTCTGAAGCTGCCGGGTCACACCGGTTGGTTAGCCGCCACCATCCGCCCCTTGCGTCGGGCGGTATCATCGCTGACCTTCCCGGCCGGGGTTAATATCTCAGTCACCCGAATGCTCAGGCACTGAGCGATCCTGCAGCAAACTCATTCTGTGCCGGTTGATATACGTCAAAAGAAACCGGTTCAGGATCGACTAAGATCGCAGCACCGTCACAGAGAGGATCTCAACATGCTCAGCGTATCGAAACCGTCCGCGAACCGCCTGGATCTGAGTTTTTCAGGGACGCTCGATGCAGATCAGATGCGCATCGCACTGGATACGCTGATTGAACAGTCAGACGGAATCTCCGGCGGGACAATGCTATACAGAATTTCTGATTTTCAGTTGCCGACGCTCGGCGCCCTGGCGGTGGAGTTCCGTCACCTGCCGGAACTGCTCAGCCTTGCCGGCAGGTTTGAAAAATGCGCTGTGCTCTCAGATGAGGGATGGATCCGAACCGCCGCAGAAATCGAAGGCGCGATCATACCGTCGCTCGAAATTAAAGGTTTCCCGCTTTCTGCAGAAGAAGAAGCAGAGACATGGCTTGCAGGCACTGATCCCGGTGCGGATGAAGATGACGCAGAAGAAGCGGAAAACTTTCCCGTCTGACCGCCCGGTCATTTGGCGGACATCCCGCGATCTGCCTCGCGATTGTGTCGGTGAGTTCTGCGTTTTGCGTACCTGAGGAGGGTCGCACATCGCAACCATCAAAAGGCGGAATGCCGCAGACCCGGTCCCCGGGATCAGTCCGCACCCCGCGCCGCTTCAGGGTGCTCGGCAATAAATCCACGCAACACGGCAAAGAGTTCATGCGCGTGGACTGCGTTGCCATCGTGCAGGGCGGCGCGGATATCCTCGCAGATCATCTCATTCACCCGTTGCGGGCCATGGTGCACCTTCATCATATAATTGCCCATCAGTGTCGCGTCATAGGCTGTGACGTGTTCATGCTCTGCAAGTGCGTCGATTTCCGCGCGGGTCAGCGCTGACATGTCTTCGATATCTTCCAGAGTTATCATTGTTTTATTCCTCCGCCCGAAAAGACCCCGCCAGTTTATGGTCCGCGTCCGGCGTGCGATTGATCAGTATCAAAGTGTCGCTGCTCCGCTGGTCGTATCCTTGTATTCTGCTGGTTTAGCCCGAGGATAAAGATATGCGGCCGATCACCGTCACAGCGTTGTTTGCCTTGCCCGTTCTGCCAGTCCTCATTGCCTGCAGCGACCCGGCAGGAGAGATGCAGATGATGCCAACCAGAGCGGACGGAGCCGCGTTTTTTGCGCAGAACTGCGTATCCTGCCATGGTGCGGACGGGCGCGGCGCGGGCGTTGCAGGCCGGGAACTTTCCGCGAAACCCACTGATCTGACAACACTGAGCGCTCAGAACGGTGGCGAATTTCCGGCCGCGCGGACACTGAGCTATATCTATGGCGACACGCGCAACAGCCACCTCTCCCGCGTGATGCCGGAGTTCGGCGCCGACATGGCGGACGATCTTGTTCCGGTCGAAATCGACGGTGTCCTGACACCGACGCCGCGCGAACTGGCGGGCTTGCTGGCCTATCTGGAAAGCATTCAGAAATAAGCGCATCGCTGTTTTTTCGCCCCGGGCGTCCGGCCGGCGCCCTGAAGATCAGCGATGCCCGTACATGCAATACCAGGTTTCGCGCGCCTCCTGACCGCACCGAATTGATCCAGCGCAAAACGGCCCGGTTGCCCGGGCAGTAGAATTCGCACGGCCCCTGACAGCGGATGGAAACGCATGAAACAGTGGAGAAACATCGCTCTGATCGCCGCAGCGCTTGTAATTGCAGGCGCCACGGCAGTCATGGTCTTGCAGAAAGATAACGGCGCACTGCCACCTGGCTTTGTCCGGGGCAATGGCCGGATTGAGGCAGAACAGGTCGACATCGCGCCATCGGTGGCGGGCCGCGTGGCACAGGTTCTGGCCACGGAGGGCAGCATGGTCTCCCCCGCAGATGTGCTTGTCCGGATGGATACAGACGAGCTTTCTGCGGCGCTGGATCGGGCTGCCGCCGAAGTTGCTCTGGCGCGCCAGACAAAAGCCGAAGCCGAGGCAGTCGTGGTACAGCGCGAGAGCGAACAGCGCCGCGCGGCGCATGAACTGGAGCGTGCCACCGCTTTGCTGAAAAGCAACAACATTCCCGAAACTCTCTTTGAGGATCGTGATACCGAATTTCAGGTCGCTGACGCTGTTCTGGGCGCTGCAAAGGCACGGGTAGCGACCGAGGGAAGCCGGATCGTTGCAGCGCAGGCAGAGATGCGGCGGATCCGGACACAGATCGAGGACAGCTCTCTCACAGCGCCGGTGGCAGGTCGTGTGCTCTATCGCCTTGCCGAACCTGGCGAAGTTGTGCCCGCCGGTGGGCCGATCCTGACGCTTCTGAGCCTGCAGAACATCTATATGGACGTCTTTCTGCCCGCCCGGGAGGCTGGGCTGCTGCCTGTTGGCGCCGAGGCACGTATCGTGCTGGACGCGCTGCCGGACTATGCAATTCCGGCGCAGGTCACATTCGTATCGCCCGAAGCACAGTTCACGCCAAAACAGGTCGAAACCCTGAGTGAGCGTGAACAGCTGGTCTTTCGTGTGCGCGTGCGTATCCCCGAAGATCTGGTCCGCGAACGCATCAGGCACGTAAAGACCGGCCTGCGCGGCATCGCCGTAATCCGCCTCAGTCCTGACAGCGCCTGGCCCGACGCGCTTGAAAGGCGCATTCCGCCTGAGTTGTTCGAATGACTGCCGGGGCCGATGGTATCCGCATCCGTGGTGTCTCGCACCGGTACAGCAGGCACACCGCGCTTGATGATCTGTCGCTGGATCTGCCTGCGGGCTGCCTGATCGGGCTGATCGGCCCTGATGGTGTCGGCAAGTCAACGCTTCTGGGCCTGATTTCGGGCGCCAGAAAGCTTCAGTCCGGAACGATCAGGGTTCTCGGCGGCGCAATTGACGATCATGCGCACCGCAAGCTTATCTGTCCTGCGATCGCTTTCATGCCGCAGGGTCTGGGACGCAATCTTTATGCGGAACTGTCCGTGCGGGAAAACCTGGAATTCTTTTCGCGGCTCTTCGGTCAGAATGAACAGGAGCGCAACCTCCGGATCAGCGCACTCTTGTCTGCGACGGGGCTGGTGCCCTTTGCCGACCGTCTGACGGGCCGGCTTTCGGGCGGAATGAAACAGAAACTGGGCCTGTGCTGCGCACTGATCCACGACCCGCAACTGCTGGTGCTGGACGAACCGACGACGGGAGTTGATCCGCTTTCCCGGCGCCAGTTCTGGGCCATGATCGCGGCAATCCGCGAGGATAATCCGTCCCTCTCGGTTCTGGTATCGACGGCCTATATGGACGAGGCGGAGCGCTTTGACCGTATTGTCGCAATGGATGCGGGCCGGGTACTGTTTCAGGGCAGCCCCGATGCGCTCAGGGGCAGTGCCGATACCCTTGAGTCTGCCTACCGCCTGCAGCGTTCGGGCGCGCAGGATGCAGCTTTGCCGGTGGACACCCTCCCCCGCGCGACAGTTCCTGATCCTGTGATCATCGCGCACAGGCTCACACGCAGGTTCGGCGATTTTACGGCTGTCGACAAGGTCAGTTTTTCGATCAATCGCGGCGAAATTTTCGGTTTTCTGGGGTCAAATGGCTGCGGCAAATCAACAACGATGAAAATGATGACAGGTCTGCTGCCCACCAGCGATGGCGAGGCGTCCCTTTTTGGCGAACCGGTGGATGCCCGCGATCCGGAAACCCGCCGCAACATCGGTTATATGAGCCAGGCGTTCTCGCTTTACGGAGAACTGACGGTGCAGCAGAATCTGCGCCTGCATGCCCGTATTTTCGAAATCAGGGATCAGCAGGCCCGGATCACTGCGCTGACAGAACGCTTCGGTCTGAACGCGCATTCTGACAGTCTTGCGGCGACCCTGCCGGCTGGCATCAAACAGCGCCTGTCCCTGGCGGTCGCGGTTATTCACCGGCCCCGCGTGCTGATCCTTGATGAGCCTACATCCGGGGTTGATCCGGAAGCGCGGGATACATTCTGGGCACTGCTGGTTGAGCTTTCGCGTGATGAGGGTGTGACAATCTTCGTCTCCACCCATTTCATGGCCGAAGCTGAAAGATGTGACCGCGTGTCTTTCATGCACGCAGGCCGCGTCCTTGCTGAGGGTACGCCGGACGCCCTGATCGCGGCACAGAAAGCAGAGAACCTGGAAGGGGCATTTATCTCCGTTCTGGAGGCTGCTGCCCCCCCTTCGCGGGTGGTCGCACCGGTTCTTACGATCGGCACTGCAAAAAGCTCATCGGAGGGCAGCCTGACCCGCGCCTTCGCCTACGCACGGCGTGAGACAGTCGAAGTTCTGCGCGATCGCGTGCGACTTGCCTTTGCTTTTCTGGGGTCCGCCATCCTCATGCTTGTTTTCTGCTTCGGCATCACGCTGGATATCGATGAGCTGAAGTATACCGTTCTGGATCTGTCTCAGAGCCCCGAAAGCCGCGCCTACATCGCGGAATTTGACGGATCCCGCTATTTTTCGCCGGGGCCAGCAGTGACCAGCGCTGCGGAAGGCCGCAGTCAGCTGAGATCGGGCGAGGTTTCACTGGTTGTGGAACTGCCCCCCGACTTCGGGCGTCGGGTGCGTGCGGGCGAGGCGACGGAGGTTCTGGCGACTGTCGACGGCGCGATCCCGTTCAAAGGCGAGACAACGGAAGGATATGTCGCCGGGCTGCACCAGACCTTTCTGGAGCTTCAGGCGGTTGAGCGCGGCCTTGAGCCCGCGCAGATCGCGCGCATTGAGCCGCGTTTCAGGTATAATCAGAGCTTTGAAAGTATCGCCGCCATGGCGCCGGCAATGCCCGCAATTCTGCTGATCATGCTGCCTGCGGTGCTGACGGCTGTCAGCGTCGCGCGGGAGCGTGAGCTGGGCTCCATCACTAACTTTTATGTGACCCCGACCACCCGGCTTGAGTTTCTGACGGGCAAGCAGATGCCCTATATCATCATCGCTTACGCGAACTTTCTGCTGCTGACCGCCATGACCGTGTTTCTTTTTGATGTACCACTGAAAGGAAACCCTTTGCCGCTGGCTGCCGGTGCAGCACTCTATATCTGGGCCACCACGTCCTTCGGGCTGCTGATCGCGACTATGACCTCCAGTCAGGTCGCTGCAACCTTTGCTACGGCGATTGCCTCTGTTGTGCCAACCATCCAGTTTTCCGGTCTGCTGCAGCCGGTATCGACGCTGGAAGGCGCCGCCCGGACGATCGGCGCGCTCTGGCCGTCTTCATACTTTCTCCACCTCAGCGTCGGCGCTTTTACCAAAGGTCTGAGCTGGGAGGCGCTCACTCCGGACATCCTGGCACTGGCGTTTTTCGGGCCCGTCTTTACAGGCCTCGCCGCGCTCTCGCTTCGCTCGCAGGACAAATGATGCGTCGGGTGCGCTGTATTTTCTGGCTCGGTCTGAAAGAGATGATGAGCCTGCGCCGCGACCGGGTGATGATGGCGCTGCTGTTGTGGTCATTCACGCTCTCTCCTGTGATGGAAGCGACGGGTGTTGCCACATCGGTAAACAATGCCTCGATCGCATTTGCTGATGAAGACAACTCCCAGCTGTCTAGAAGCCTTGCCGCAGCGTTCTTTCCGCCTGAGTTTCAGCCTGTGGTTCCGATCCTGCCGGGCACTGGTGCCACGCGGATGGATGCAGGCGATTTCCTCTTCGTGGTTGCTGTGCCTCCCGGTTTTGAAAAGGACGTGCGCGCAGGTCGCGCGCCCGGGCTTCAGGTCCTGATTGATGCAACCGCAATGGAACAGGCCGGGATCGGTGCGACCTATATCACCAGCATTCTGAGCGCTGAGCTCAGGCGCTTTTCCATCGGCGCGGATCTGGTCAGCCCCCAACCCGTCGACCTTATTGTGCACAGCGCTTTCAACCCAAACCGTGACACCGTCCGTTTTGCCGGAATCGTCGCCCTGATCGGTCAGATCATGTGGCTGACCACCATCCTCACCGGGGCGGCGATGATCCGGGAACGCGAACACGGAACCATCGGGCATCTGCTCGCCATGCCTCTCGCACCTTTTGATATCGCCATGGCAAAGATCTGGGCGAATGCCGCTGTCGTGCTTGTGGCGACCGGCCTGTCACTCTTCTTTGTCATGCAGGGCGCGCTCGGGGTCACGATTGCCGGGTCAAAAATGCTCTTTCTGGCGGGGACGGCATTATTTCTTTTCACAGCTACTGCCCTTGGCGTTTTTCTGGCAACGCTTGCGCGCTCAATGGCGCAGTTTGCGCTCCTCGTAATGCTGACGATCCTGCCGATGCTGATGCTCTCCGGGGGCGAGACCCCGGTTGAAAGCCAGCCCGCCTGGCTGCAGGCCGGGACACTGTTGCTGCCCTCCCGCCACTATATGGCAGCCAGCCAGGCCATCGCTTTCAAGGGTGCCGGGGTTGAGACGGTCTGGCCGGAATTTATCTGGATGGCGCTGCTTGGTGCATTGCTTCTCGTGGTAAGCCTGCTGCTTTTCAGGAGATCGGTCGCGCAGGAGGGCTGAGCCTGTCTGTCGCCCCCATATGCCCCGCAGCCTGTCATGTGCCGGGACGGGAACCGGTCATTCCGGGCCCGGATGATCCTGATCAATGCCGGTACCCCTGCATTGGTATCAATATGCGCTGGCGATCCTGTCTTCAAACCCAGCATCCGGGATATTCACAGTGTATGTGACCGATTTTTCCACCGCATCTTCTGATCCGGCACCACGGGACACAGGCCTTCGCCGCCCGGGCAAGACGGGTGCAGCCGGCCCTCTCATGATACCTGCTGAAGCGCTACCGGACAGAGCAATGTCGTCCACCAGCGCGACCCGGAGCTCATAATGGCGCTGCATTCCCGCCATGCTCCGCTCCTGCTGGTGCTTTTCTATCTCGCAACGGCCTGCCTGCCGCTGGTTCTGTCCTGGGCGTCCGGCATGCCGCCACGAGGCGTGCGCAACGATATCGCCTCAGGTCTCGGACTGCTTGCCTTTGCGATGATCCTTGCGGAATTCGTTCTGTCCGGCAGGTTCCGCATCATCTCGTCAGGGGTCGGGCTCGATGTGACCATCCGTTTTCACCAGCTGATGGCGCGCACTGCGCTGGCCTTCGCTCTGCTGCATCCTTTTGCCTACCAGTGGCTGCCCGGGCCCGCCCGCCCCTGGGATCCGACGCGCGAGCTCACTCTTTCGGGTGATTTCTCTGCGCTCTTTACCGGCGTCGCGGCTTTCGTGCTGCTTCCTGCATTTGTCATCGTTTCAATGAAACATGACGATCTCGGGTACAGATATGAGTTCTGGCGCCTGACGCACGGGCTCGGCGCGCTGTTGATCGCCGGCCTGCTGTTGCATCACACGCTGTACGCCGGGCGTTACAGTGCAGATCCCGTCATGGTCGCGATGTGGGTGGTGATGACGGCAGTTGCGGCGTCTTCGCTGTTCGTAGTCTATGTCGTTAAACCGCTCTGGCAGAGACTGCACCCCTGGCGGGTATCCGCGATTGAACAGCTCTCCGAACGTCAATGGGGCGTCACGATCTCACCCGTCGGGCACCCGGGTGTTGCGTTCAGAGCCGGGCAGTTCGTCTGGCTTAATATCGGCCGATCGCCATTTTCACTGAACGAAAACCCGTTTTCGATAAGTTCGGCACCCGCCGCCGGGCCTGATCTGGGGTTTGTCATCAAAGAACTGGGCGATTTCACCTCGACGCTCGAAACAGTGCGCGTTGGCGAGAGAGCATATATTGACGGGCCCTATGGCACACTGACAGTCCTGGACCGGCACGAGCCGGGGATCGCCATGATCGCCGGAGGCGTGGGCATTGCCCCCATGCTCAGCATCCAGCGCGAGCTTGAACGGTCCGGTGATCCGCGCCGGACGGTCCTGATTTATGGCAACCGCACCGAAGATCAGATCGTTTTCAGGGACGAACTCGAGGCCCGGGCGCTTGCTGATATGTCCGATGTGATCTTCGTGCTGCGCGAACCTGATGAGACATGGGCAGGGCCGGTCGGACTGATCGACGCTGGACTGATTGCGCAAACCTTTGATCAGAATCAGTTCGACACCTGGCTCTTTGTACTCTGCGGCCCTCCGGCGATGATGACCGCAATCGAAGAAACACTTCTGGCGTCAGGTGTCTCTTCCGACCGCATCCTGTCAGAGAGGTTCCGCTATGATTAAACGGTTTCTGCGGCTCACCGAAGATCACAGGGTTTTCTGGACGGTGCTTGCGGTCAACGCCGCCCTGATCGCTGCGCTTGTCGCCTTTGCGCTTCGCTGACAGGTTACCCGGCTGGCCACGGGCCCTGGGCCGCCCGTTGCTCCGAGATCAGGGCCGCCCGGGTCAACTGCCTTCGAGCCGCAGCTTCGGGGACAGGGCGGCGGGATCCGTTTTCAGATGCAGGATCGCGGGCAGTCCGCTGCTGCGCGCCTCAGCAAAAGCGGGTGCGAATTCTGCCGTATTCGTCACCGTCGCGCCAAACCCGCCGTAAGTCCTCGCCAGCGCTGCAAAGTCAGGGTTTTTCATCATGGTTCCCGACGGGCGGCCCGGGTAGTGCCGCTGCTGGTGCATCCGGATCGTACCGTACATGCCATTGTCGCAGATGATCACGATCACCGATGCCCCCTGATCGCAGGCGGTGCCGAATTCCTGGCTCACCATCTGAAAGCAGCCATCACCGGCGAGACAGATCACCTCCCGGTCCGGATGCTGTAACCGGGCGGCAATGGCGGCGGGCAGCCCATAGCCCATCGACCCCGATGTCGGCGCAAGCTGCGTGCGCCAGCCCCGGTACCGGTAATACCGGTGCAGCCAGGCCGAGTAGTTGCCTGCCCCGTTGGTCAGGATCGCGTCATCGGGCAGCACCGCGTTCAGATGTGCGATGACCTCCTCCATTTTCAGCGCGCCGGGTGTCTCCTGCGGTTCCTGCCAGGCGTCGTAAGAGGCGCGGGCGCGGGTCAGCCGGTCGCCACCGTCGCGGTCTGTCGCCAGATCAAGCAGTTGCTGTATCACCGGGCCGGGCCGGGCCACGACCGCCAGCGCCGGGCGGTAGACGCGGCCGATCTCTGAGGGGTCCGCGTGGATATGGATCAGCTGCTGGTCGGGCACCGGCGGGGTCAGCAGCGAATAGCCGGAGGTCGTCATCTCGCCCAGCCGTGCGCCAAGCGCAAGGATCACATCCGCCTCGCGCACCATCTCCGCGAGCGCCGGATTGATCCCGATCCCGACATCGCCGACGTAATTCGGATGCCGGTTGTCCAGATAATCCTGACAGCGAAACGAGGCACCAACCGGCAGGCCCATTTTTGCCGCAAAAGCACCAAGCGCCCTGGCCGCGTGCCCATCCCATCCTCCGCCGCCGACGATCACCATCGGGCGCTGTGCTGCGGCCAGTTTATTAACGACAGCTTTCAGGTCATCTTCTGCGGCTTTGCCCGACGGGAGGGTCGCTGCAGCAACCGCGGCGCCTTCCACCGGCCCGGAAAGCATGTCTTCCGGCAGTGCCAGAACAACCGGTCCCGGTCTGCCCGACTGCGCCACGTGAAAGGCATGGCTGATATATTCGGGGATCCTGTCGGCACGGTCGATCTGTGCCACCCACTTGGCTAGTGGCCCGAACATGGCGCGGTAATCCACCTCCTGAAAGGCTTCGCGGTCGCGCTGGTCGCTGGCGACCTGGCCCACGAAAAGGATCATCGGCGTACTGTCCTGAAAGGCCACATGCACGCCTGAACTGGCATTGGTGGCGCCCGGTCCGCGCGTGACAAAGGCTATGCCGGGACGGCCGGTCAGCTTGCCCGTTGCCTCGGCCATCATCGCAGCCCCGCCTTCCTGGCGGGCGACGACCACGTCGATATTCGCATCATACAACCCGTCAAGGGCGGCCAGAAAGCTTTCGCCGGGAATACAGAAGACACGTTCCACGCCCTGAGCTGCCAGACATTGCGTGAGAAGAGCGCCGCCGTGCAGCGTTGATGGGGCATCTTTCATCTGTCGTGATCCTTTCGGGCCGGGTGTGCGCAGGTGGTACTCTGCCGGACGTTTGCCCCCTCCGCCAGACGAATTTGACCGAAGCCATCAGAGACACCCGCACAGTCGGGCGTCAGACATATCCGCAATCCTCTTTCCCGACCCGCAGGCTGATGCACCTGCATAAGGGCCGGAGACGGAGGGCCTTTCAGCCCCCCGGAAGACCCGACCGGAAGCTGATCGCGCCCTGCCGCTCAGAAACTCTTCTTTGCACATATGCTCTGTCGGGCTAGCCTCGGGAGAGCGAACACCAGTGGAGGGATCCATATGACAACGCCGGAAAGCTACACTTCGCGCCCGACAGACCGGATACCGAACAGCAGGTTTCCGCTTCTTGTGCATCGAAACGGAGTGCCGGGTGGCGGCGAGGAGGCACTGCTGGATCGGTTCCGGTCGAACGGCTGGCTCAACAACTGGCGGTATCCGGGCATTTATACCTACGCGCATTACCATTCGACGACACATGAATGCCTCGGCTGCGCATCGGGCTGGATGGAGATCGTGATCTTTGGCAAAGGGGGCACGAAAATCCGCGTAGAGGCCGGAGATGTGGTCGTCATGCCCGCCGGGGTCTCGCACGAAATGGTCGGGAACTCCGACGACAACCTGATGGTCGGCGGCTATCCGGACGGGCGGGACTGGGACAATATCCAGGAAGAGTTCATCACCCGCGAGGATTTCCGCGCGGCGGCCAAGCGCATTATGATGCTGCCGATACCCGATCTTGATCCGGTCACCGGCGCGCCGCTGCAAAGCTGGATTGAGGCCCCCTCTTCGGTCGATGCCGATCTCAATGACTATCGCGACGGACTTGATCCGGAATAGGTTATGTCTCAGCCTCTGCGCGCGCCGACAGGGGCTCAGCAGCCCTGCGTGTTCAGATAGACAGCGCGCAGCGTTGTGGTGGCGCAGATAATGAGGCGATTGCGCTTGATCCCGCCGAACTCGACGTTGGCCACAACCTCACCGGTGAGGATTTTGCCGATAAGGTCGCCTTCAGACGTGTAGCAATGCACCCCGTCACCCGCAGAGGTCCAGATGTTGCCGTCCAGATCAAGGCGGAAACCGTCAAAAAGACCCGCTCCGCATTCCGCAAAGACCTCTCCGCCGGACAGCGCGCCATCAGCTGAGACATCGAAAACGCGGATGTGATGCGGTCCGTTTTCCACATGGGTGGCACCGGTATCCGCGATATAGAGCCGGCTTTCGTCCGGCGAAAAGGCCAGCCCGTTCGGTTTGACGAAATCGCTGGCGACGGCTTTGACCGCGCCGCTCTCCGGATCGATCCGGTAGACCAGTGAGGCGCCGATTTCGCTTTCGGCACTGTCGCCCTCGTACTCACTGTCGATGCCATAGGTCGGATCGGTGAACCAGACACTGCCATCCGATTTCACCACCACATCATTGGGGGAGTTCAGGCGCTTGCCCTCATACTCAGCGGCCAGCGTGCTCACCGAGCCGTCAAATTCGATCCGGCTTATCCTGCGACCCTGGTGCTCGCAGGACACAAGCCGGCCCTGACGGTCGCGCGTGTGTCCGTTGTGATACCCGCAGCCGGTGGCGAATTCAGAGACGACGCCATCGGTTTCGTCATAGCGCAGCACACGGTTGTTGGGGATATCGGACCAGAGCAGATACTTACCGGCGGGAAAATAAACCGGCCCTTCGGCCCAGCGGGTCCCGGTATAAAGCGTTTCCATATGAACATTCTGCATCACGTATTTTGTAAAGCGCGGATCGATGACCTCGAATTCGGGCATCAGCATGGTGTCGCCTCCTATTGCCGTTCCTGCCGGCCCCTGTCGTAGAACAGAAGCATGAGAATAATCACAGAACCATAGATCACCTGGCGGCCTGCTTCCGGCATCTGCATGATCGACAGCACCGAGTTCAGGAGCACGATAAGAATAACCCCCACAAGGGTGCCGAGATACCGACCCCGGCCGCCGAGGATATGCGTGCCACCGATCACAACAGCGGCGATGGCGGGCAGAAGATAGGCGTCCCCCATCCCCTGGTAGGCTTTGGTCGAATACCCGGCGAGCAGCGTGCCGCTGAGCCCGGCCATCATCCCGCAAAGGCCAAAAGCGAAAACAATTACCCAGCGCGTCGGCGCGCCGGCCAGATATGCCGCGGATTCGCGGTTGCCGATGGCAAAAATATATCGTCCCACCGGCGTTTTACGCAGGATAAAGACGACCACCACCGAGACGGCGGCCCACACAAAGAGCGCCACCGGGATACCGAGTATCTTGCCGACGGCCAGATACTGCATCAGCGGCGTGGCTGCCGTCTGCGGCGCAAAGCCCCCGGTATAGGCGACCATCAGGCCGCGCATCACCGCATTGACCCCAAGCGTGAAAATCATCGAAGGGATGCGCAGATAGGCGACCCCCAGCCCGTTCACCAGACCGACCGCGAGGCCCACGCTGAGCCCGACGGGCAGCGCTGCAGCCCCGCCAAAAGCCGTAGCCATCATCGCCGAGGCGGCCACCGTCCATGGCACCGAGAGATCGATATGCCCCAGCAGGATCACCAGCATCATACCGGCCGCGACGATGCCCAGAAAAGAACCCACCTGCAGCTGTTGCAGCATGTAACCAGGCGAGAGAAGCGTCGCGGTGCCCTGGGTCACCAGCGTATAGGCAGTGCCGATTGCAAGGATCACCACGATGAACCCGGAGGCAATCACAATGGGCTTGTTCTCCGGCGTCCAGAGGCGGCTTTTCACTTTGGGCATGGTGTCGGTTGCTGTCATGATTGCTACCTGAAAAGCTCAAGCGTATTTTTAATGCGTAAGACGCTCAAAGCACCGATGCTGACCGCCCCCAGCAACACGACGCCTTCAAAAAGCGGCTGCAGCAGCGGATCGATGTCGAAAATACGAAAATTGAAAGAGATGGTGCGCAGAACCAGCGCGCCGAATATAGAACCGATCGCCGTGCCCACCCCGCCCAGCAGAGATGTGCCGCCGATCACCACGGCTGCGATTGAGTTGAGTGTATAAGCCCCCGCCTGCGGGATATCGGCATTGCCCGAGGAGGTCTGCAGCGTCAGGTATATGCCGCCGACACCCGCAAAAAACCCACCCAGCGTGAAAGCCGCAATCTTGGCCCGGTCAATCGGCAGACCGGACATATAGGCCGCACTTTCGCCCGAACCGATCGCATAGACGGTCCTGCCCGTCACCGACCGCGAAAACGGCACCCAGACGAAAAGCGCCACGATAACCAGCAGAAGTGCCGGTACAGGGAGCCAGGCGACCGGCTGAAACCAGGCCGCCTCGCCGTTCTCAAAAAACCCGTAAGTCGCGGCGATCTCATAGAGATCATTGGTCATCACCCAGGCCAGATCCCCGTCTACGTCACCGCCCGGTGTCGGACGCAGAAATAGTGCCAGCCCCATGAAGATCGCCCCCGTTGCGAGTGTCGCGATGATCGGCTGAATGCGTCCGTAGACCACCACGCAGCCGTTCACGAAACCGCAAAGCGCCCCGGTCAGAAGGCAGACTATAAAGCCGAAAATAATCTCGAGCGGGCTGCCGTTGAGCAGGTGACTGGCCAGCGTATTGACCAGTGTCATCACCGCCCCCACCGACAGATCGAGCCCGCCCATCAGAACCGGTACCGTCTGCGCCATGGCGACCATCACGAGCGCAAAGACCTCGTTGGCATTCTGGATATAGACAGCGGTGGAAAAGCCACGCGGGTGGTTGCTGTTGTAGAAAACATAGAACAGCAGAAATATCGCGATCACTGTGATCAGCGGAGCCCTCTGGCGCAGAATGATCGACAGATCAGATTTTCGCGTATGGCTCATTGGGCGGCTTCCTCGATATTCAGGGCGCTGGAAATAATGTTGCGTTCGGTGATCTCCGGCCCTGCAAGCTCGCGCACGATCTGCCCGTCATACATGACAGCCACCCGGTCACAGCAGCCGATCAGTTCTTCGTAATCTGTGGAATAGAGCACGATTGCGGCCCCCTCTCTCGCAAGCTCGCGCAGGAGCAGATAGATTTCCTGTTTGGTACCAACGTCAATGCCGCGGGTGGGGTCATTGAGCAGAATGATCTTCGGGTCTGTCATCAGCCACTTGGCGATGACAACCTTCTGCTGGTTGCCCCCTGAGAGGGTTGAAACCGCATCGGATTTATCGCCGATTTTGATCTGCATCCGCCGGACAGCCTCAGCGACGGAACGGTCCAGCGCGTTCTGATCCAGCATGACGCCGTTAGACACCCGGCTGAGCGATGCGATCGCAAGATTATCGGAGATCGACATGGGCAGCATGAGCCCTTCGGTTTTGCGGTCCTCGGGCACGAGGGCGATGTCCACGCCGGCGCGTTTGGCATCGATGGGCGAGCGGATGCTCACCGGTTTGCCATTGATCTCAATCGTGCCGGAGGTGCTTTTGAGCACGCCGAAAAGCCCCAGCAGCAGCTCTTTCTGACCTTGGCCGTCGAGCCCTCCAAGCCCCACGATCTCGCCTTTTCGCACCGAGAGATCGATACCCTGCAGGACATTTTCCCAGGCGAAATCTCTGACCTGCAGGACCGGCGGCACGGCCCCCTGTGCTGTGAGGTCTTTGTCCGGCTTGGGCGGGAAATGGGCCGAAATCTCGCGGCCGATCATCATCTGAACAATCTCCTCAGCGGACCTCGTGCCCTGCCGGAAGGTTTCCACATTCTGACCGTTGCGAAACACCGAGCACATATCGGCCACCGCTTCGATCTCGTGCATGCGGTGTGAAATACTGAGGATAGAAATACCGTCATCGCGCAGCCTGCGCAGGATCTCGAAGACGCGTTCCACATCCGAGGCCGTCAGCGCCGAGGTCGCCTCATCAAGGATCAGAACGGTCGGATCTTTGGCCAGTGCCTTTGCAATTTCGACCATCTGGCGGCGCGAAAGCGGCAGATCGCGCACCCTGTTGAGCGGATTCACATCCTCGCAACCGATCCGCGCGAGCAACTCCTCTGCGCGCCTGTTCTGGGCTCTTTTGTCGATCAGACCGAACCGGCGCGGCGGATCGGCGATCATGATGTTATCTGCCACGCTGAGGTCGGGCATCAGCGACAGTTCCTGAAAAATGCACACGATGCCCGCGTCATTTGCGGCCGACGGTCCCGAAAAGGTAACCTCTCTGCCGTCAAGCATCATCCGCCCCTCATCCGGGGTCACAACGCCCGACATAATCTTGATCAGCGTGGATTTTCCGGCACCGTTTTCACCGAGCACAGCATGGATCGAGCCCAGATCGCAGGAGAAGTTTACATTCTCCAGGGCCGTCACTCCGCCGTAGCGTTTCGTAATTCCTGTCAGAGACATATGTGCGGAAGGAGCGGTTTTGAGGCCGTCGTCCGTCTGGCCGTCAGGTGTCATAAAAGCCCTTAATCCCGTCTCTGCTGCCCACAAACTCTGCACCGCGCCGGGACGCGGTGCAAAGAAGTTTTATCTGATCAGGTGATCAGTTGTTATCAGCCGACTTTGCCATGATCTCGCGGGCTGTGATGTTCACGCCGCAGGGCGGGAATTCATTCACCGTAAAGAAGTTGTCGGTGAGATCAGGCCAGAAGTTTTTGCCGGCTTCCATCTCGTCGTAATCAGCAAAGGGGATCGGCACAGAGATCAGCTGTGGCATGACGTTGCCGTCAAGAGCTGCGAGGGCTGCCTTCATCGCGATGGCGACCATGCCGGGCGACTGCCCGATTGACGTGCCTTTAAGACCCTGCGGCCCGTATTCAGCAAGCAGTTTGCGATAGCCGTTCTCGCTTTCACCGGCAATCGGGACCAGCGGATGGCCGGCATCCAGCATCGCGCGGACCGCACCGGTGGTGCCGCCCTGTACGACCACGCCGTCGAACTCCTTGTGCACGGCGATCGCATCAGCGGTCACTTTCTGTGCTGTACCGTCATCCCAGTTGCCGACGACCTCGACGATGTCCCAGTCACCCGAGGGCTCCATGAGTTCGCGGAAACCGATGTGCCGGTCGCGGTCCACCGAGTTGCCCTGGAGACCCCGCACTTCGAGAATCTTGCCGGAGGTTTTGTCGCCCAGCTGTTCCATCAGCCAGCGCGCGTACATCCGGCCCATCTCGAGCTGGTCTTCGTTGACCTGCATGACCTTGTCGGTGTCGAGCACGTTGTCAAAGGGCACGACCACCACGTCATTGCGGTCAGCAAGCCGGATCACCCGATCAAAACCTTCGGGCGAGACCGCGATCGTCACGATGGCGTCAAACCCCTGGTTGATGAAATCCTCGATGGCGCCCAGCTGTGCTGCAACGTCCGTGCCGGTTGAGACCACCTTGAACTCCTCGATCTGCGAGGCGATATCCTCCTGCTCGGCAAAGGCCTTGGCGGTCTGGATCATCTGAATGCGCCAGGTGTTGCCGACGAACCCGTTGACGACCGCGATCTTGTGCGGTCCGTCGCGCGGCTCCCACTGCATGTATTTGATCTCGTCGTTCCAGGGTGCAAAGCACGCCGGATCATGCCCGGGCCCTTCGACGTTTTCAGGCCCTGCAAAGGCTGCCGTGGACAGCATCAGACCACCGGCCAGCGTGGCGCAGCCCGCGATTTCGCGTATTCCGTAAAATTTCATTTTTATCGTCCTCCCAGTTTGAAACTTGTCGTCTTTCCTTGTCGTCTCCTCCGGCCAGGGTCTTGCGTCAGCTGGTCCTGCCAGGCTGCGGGCCCGTGCCTTTTTCCTTTGATGCTTCGTTAAAAATCGCCGTTATGTTTCGCCCGAGCTGATGCAGGTGTTCTTCGACACCTGCCTGAGCACGGTCAGCATCCCGCGCGCGCAGTGCCTTAAGGATCTGCGTGTGCTGGGCCTGCATCAGAGGCCTTCCGCTGATCGACTGCGTGGACAGAAACCGGGTGCGGTAGAGGCGTGCGTTAAGGAGGCTGTGCGTCTCGATCAGAGTCGCGTTGCCGGAGGCCTCGACGATCTGCCTGTGAAACGCCATGTCCAGCTCGAAGAATTCCAGCTCACCGCGCCGGGTGCCGGATATCTCCATCTCATCAAGCAATCGCTGCAGATCCGTGAGAGCCTCTTGCGATATATGCTTCGCGGCGAGGCGCGCGCCGTGCGCCTCCACCAGCCGGTGAACCTCCAGAAGCTCCAGAATGTCGGACAGGCCGGGGCTGGCCACCCGCGGCCGGCGGTTGGGGGTGATGGTGATCAGCCCTTCGCGGCCCAGCAACTGCAGCGCCTCACGCATCGGCGTGCGCGAGACACCCAGCTTTTCGGAAAGCACCCGTTCCACCAGCACCTCGCCCGGGGCCAGATCGCCCAGCAAAATCCAGTTCCGCAACCGGTCCACCACCTGGGCGGAGAGGGTCAGCGGAATGATCCTGCCCTCTTCGTATTCTGTTCGTTTGGGCATCATACCGGTGAAAAGCACTCCGGAAGGTTAGAGCAGATTAGGTATACACTTTGACAGTACACCGAATTTCCACCAAATCAATTCTTCTGATTGACCGCAGTGACCGAGCAGGGATCAGCGAACTTTCCTGACCGAGTACGCAGCGAATAAGCAATCCGAGGCGACGAACAGTGGCGAAGCAGCTCTTTCGGGATGCGACGACTGAAGCAAAAAAACACCGTCTTCTACGAAGATGAATGTGAGTGAAATGGACTCCGACATGGTCTACGGCTCCAAGCAGTTGCTAAAAGCTGGAGTAAAACCACAGGGATAGATGAAGGGATGGTGCCCGGGGGCGGTGTTCTATTCCCGTTACAGGCACCCTCTTCCGGTCTCCCGTCAGCCAAATAAGGGGTAGCAGCAGGGGCGTTGGACGGTCAACAGGCGCGTTTTGTACTACCATTTGTTCTACCATGACCCCTACAGCCCCTCAGCGCTCCCTACAGCCTCAGTGCGGTTCCGCGGGCGTACTCACATTGACCCCTGCAGATACCCCTACAGATCGCTTCAGCTACCCCTCTGGCCCACCAAGCGCATGGGGGGAAATCGCAAGAGCCTCGCTATTGATAAGGCTCTCGCATTTTTCTGGCTCAGATGACCCTGAAGTATGTCGCGTCAGGATCGGGGCTGAAGGTGATGCTGAAGGCATCGTTGTAGCGGCTTCCAGTCGATGCGACCTCAGTTGCACCACAGTCCGCCATAGCTTCCCTGAAGGCTTCATGCTTGCGGATCGTTCTGTTGAAGTTGGCTCTGTTGGTGATACCCAGTTGCGCCATCATGTCTTTGAACATCAGGGATGGGGGAAAATGCGGTCGCGAGGCTAATAGGTAGACCGCTCAGACATGCGACCCCTGAAACATCCCGGGCTTGCTGATGGGGCAGAGGGGGGAGGCCCCATGAGGTATCCCTTACGGGTCCCCTGTTCAGCAAGTGGCCATTACGGGTCCCCCTATGGGAAGTGGCTGCCGATCTTCAACCCCAGCTTTGCGGTCGTAGTAGACCCCTGTGAAGGGATTGTTCAGACTGATCCCTGTCTCGGAAGCCGCGAAGTTGGTGACCGACCGGACGGTGCCAAATATGCGAGTGATACTACTCCCTGTAAGACCTCTGGCAAGAAGCGCATCTCTGAAGGCATTGGCATCAGTCTTGGTGTATTCGGTCAGGCCTTTGTCTCCGCAAGCGTCGATGACATAGCCACATGAGCGTTCTGCTGCCCTATGGAAGGTCGCAGGTCGTCCCAGACCCTTGAGGCGCAGATAGATAGCTACGGCTTCCGTAAGCGTTACTGTGCTTGCTGCCCCGCCATCTGAAGCAATGTGCGCATTGTCTGCTTGTCGACCAAGACCCATGCGAAGGAGATGCTTTCCCGGGACGTCCACATCCTGAATGCGAAGGTGGTACCAATGCTCATCAAGCTGTTGGGCTGCTCTTAA
Organism: Roseobacter ponti; assembly: GCF_012932215.1. Classification (GTDB taxonomy): domain Bacteria; phylum Pseudomonadota; class Alphaproteobacteria; order Rhodobacterales; family Rhodobacteraceae; genus Roseobacter; species Roseobacter ponti. Next base: position 3,152,861 of record NZ_CP048788.1, read on the forward strand.
TGCTCGTGATCTTGCCACGACCTTTGATCGCGTCCTGAGCGAAAAGGATATTTTCTTGCTCGTATAGTGTCGTCTCAGGTCGCTTGGGACCCTGCGTGTGAAGTAGAAAAACCCTCGTTTTACAAATGTGAAAGGGCACGAATTGTTCTCCAGCATGTACTACCGCTCCAGTCAGCTCCAGTTAAAGCTGAAGGGAAACAGATGTTTACCTGTAGGGATGGTGCCCGGGGGCGGAATCGAACCACCGACACGAGGATTTTCAATCCACTGCTCTACCCCTGAGCTACCCGGGCACGGGAACCACTTGCATGGCTGGGTGAGCGCGGTTCTATGGGGTTGACGGCCTGCTGTCCAGTGCCTTTTTCGCGCCCCGCAATGCTCTGTTCCGCACCACCCGCCGCAGACCACAGAGGTCGTCAGGTGGCAGCTTTCAGAGGCCGGCGACAACGATGATAATTTGGGCAATCCCCCGTGCAAACGCAGCCCGGGCAAATGAAATCCGTCAGGTGGTTGTAGCCGGGCAAGGGTCCGGTATGCTCGCGCTATGGCAGATACAAAAAAGCACTACGATGAAATGTTCCGCGCGGACGGGACAACGCACCCTCCCTATCAGGACTATGAGCAATGGTTCAGCGGCCAGGATGCGGCGCGCCTCGAGGCGAAATCCGAAGAGGCGGAAGCCTTTTTCCGGCGCACAGGCATCACGTTTAACGTCTATGGCGACGCCGAAGCACAGGAGCGGCTGATCCCGTTTGATCTGGTGCCGCGCATCCTGTCGAACCGTGAATGGACAAGGCTGTCAAAAGGGATCGACCAGCGGGTGCGCGCCATCAACGCATTTATCCTCGACATCTATAACCGGCAGGAAATCCTGCGCGCAGGGCGGATCCCGATAGAGCTGATCGCCAACAACGAGGCCTTCCTGCCGCAGATGATGGGCTTTTCCCCGCCCGGCAATGTCTACACCAATATCGTGGGCACCGACATCGTGCGCACCGGTGAGGACGATTTCTTTGTGCTGGAAGACAATGCGCGAACACCCTCAGGCGTCTCCTACATGCTGGAGAACCGCGAGACGATGCTGCAGATGTTTCCCGAGCTTTTCTCCAGAATTAAAGTGCAGCCGGTCAGCGATTACCCCAAAAACCTCCGGGCATCACTGGCAGCCTGCGCGCCGCCGGCCTGCACCGGCAAACCGACGGTGGCCGTGCTCACGCCTGGCATTCACAATTCAGCCTATTTCGAACATTCCTTTCTCGCCGATCAGATGGGTGCGGAGCTGGTGGAAGGGCATGACCTGAGGGTCGTGGACGGGCGCATCGCGATGCGGACCACGCGGGGCTATAAGGTGATCGACGTACTCTACCGGCGGATTGATGACAACTTTCTCGACCCGCTGAGCTTTAACCCGACGAGTCTTCTGGGCGTGCCGGGTATAATGGATGTATACCGCGCGGGCGGTATTACCATCGCAAACGCCCCGGGGGCGGGCATCGCAGACGACAAGGCAATTTATTCCTACATGCCTGAGATCGTTGAGTTTTATACTGGTGAAAAGGCCCTGCTGCGCAACGTAGAAACCTATCGCTGTGCAGAGCCGGAAATGCTGAAATACGTGCTCGATAATCTCAAGGACCTGGTGGTCAAAGAGGTGCATGGCTCGGGTGGCTACGGCATGCTCGTCGGCCCGGCAGCCAGCAAAAAGGAACTTGAAGCCTTCCGCGAAAAGCTGATCGCACGACCGGGCGCCTATATCGCGCAGCCGACGCTGTCGCTCTCAACGGTGCCCATCTTTGTGGATCAGGGGCTGGCGCCACGGCACGTGGACCTGCGCCCCTATGTGCTGGTAAGCCCGAAGGGTGTGGACATCACACCGGGCGGGCTGACACGCGTGGCACTGACCGAAGGATCGCTCGTGGTAAACTCAAGCCAGGGCGGCGGTACAAAAGATACATGGGTTCTGGAGGACTGATATGCTCGGCAAAACAGCAGGCGGCCTCTACTGGATGTTCCGGTTCCTGGAACGCAGTGAAAACACCGCGCGCCTTCTCGAGGCGGGGTTCCGGATGGCGCTCACACGATCGAAAGATACCGAAAGCGAATGGAAATCCGTGGTTGCCACCTCGGGCGCCCAGGCCGGATACAGCAAAAAATACGACAGCTTCACCGACCTGCAGGTCATCGACTATCTGCTGCGTGATGAGGATAACCCCTCAAGCGTGATTTCGGTGACAGGTGCGGCGCGCGACAATGCGCGTCTGGTGCGTACGGCCCTGACCACCGAGGTCTGGGAGGCGGTTAACGATAACTGGATGACGCTGCGCGATCACCTGTCAGAGCCGGTGACACCGATCGACCTGCCCGCGACGCTGGCGCTGATCCGTAAACAGAGTGCCCTGGTGCGCGGGGCGCTCTACGGCACCATGCTGCGCAATGATATCTATGATTTCGCGCGCATCGGCACATTCATCGAACGCGCCGACAACACCGCACGGATCATCGACGTTAAATACTACACGCTGCTGCCGTCTGCCTCGTCGGTGGGTTCCTCGCTGGACAACGTGCAGTGGGAGATGATCCTGCGGTCGGTCTCGGCGCACAGGTGTTTCCGCTGGCTCGACGAACAGGAGATGACCGCCACGGCGATTGCCGAATTCCTGCTCTTTGACAAACGTCTGCCCCGGTCTCTGGCCTTCTGCGTGAAACAGACCACAGAGAACCTCGCCTATCTGGCGGATGAATACGACATGCGTCACCGGAGCCATGACATGGCCGACAGAATGCGGCGCCGGCTGAAGTCCGGCACCATCAACGAGGTGTTCGATACCGGCCTGCACGAATACATCAGCGGATTCATCCGCGACAACAACACCCTCGCAGCGCAGATCGAAGAAGACTACAGGTTCATTGGCTGAAGGAAATTTACCATGCTGCTGACTGTCAGCCATTCGACACATTACACTTATGACCAGCCTGTGGATTACGGGTTGCAGCAGGTCCGCCTGACCCCGCGCAACTGGGACATGCAGGAGGTACTGAGCTGGGATCTCACGATTGAAGGCGGAGACATCGAGACGTCCTACCTTGATCACAACGGCACAACCGTGCACCTTGTGTCCGCCGGGCGCGGGTCGGAGGCGGTTACCATCACAGCCTCAGGTGAAGTGCAGACCATCAATACTGCCGGGGTACTCGGGCCGGTCTATGGCCCCGCGCCGCTGTGGTATTTCTGTACGCAGACTGAACTGACAACTCCCGGCGAGGGCATCACCGCCCTTGCCCACGGGCTCAGAGATGCCTCAGACAAACTGAGTGCGCTACATGCGCTTTCGGGTTCGATCATCGTCGCGGCACCCTACCAGACAGGCGAAACCTGGTCCACGACCACCGCCGAACAGGCTCTGACCGGTGGTGGCGGCGTGTGTCAGGACCACGCGCAGATCTTTGTCTCGGCTGCACGGGCCGCCGGCATTCCTGCGCGTTATGTGAGCGGGTATCTGATGATGGACGACCGGATTGATCAGGATGCCAGCCACGCCTGGGCCGAGGCCCATGTCGAGGGGCTGGGCTGGGTCGGTTTTGATGTGTCAAACTGTATCAGCCCGGATGAGCGCTACATCCGGCTGGGATCAGGTCTGGATTACCGCGATGCGGCCCCGGTCTCGGGTGTCAGACTGGGCGATGCAAAGGAATCGATGATTGTATCACTGCAGGTACAGCAGTAAGGCATATGCTGCAGTGCAGCCTTCTTACCGGATGATTCCATGACATATTGCGTCGGCCTTCTTCTCGACAACGGGCTGGTTTTCATGTCCGACACCCGCACAAATGCGGGCTTCGACAACTTTTCGCGAACCCGCAAAATGTTCAGCTGGGACGTTCCCGGTGAACGCCACATCACGCTGATGACTGCTGGCAACCTCGCGACGACCCAGGCGCTCGTGAGCCTGATTGAGGAACGTGTCAAAGCCGCCGACGACCGCGATCCGTCGATCCTGCGGGCGCCGTCGATGTTCCAGATCGCCAGGCTTGTCGGCTCCACTCTGAAAGAGGTCATCGCCGACAGCGCGCCCATCGGCCCGCGCGGCGATGCCTCGTCTTTTCAGGCAACTGTCATTGTCGGAGGTCAGGTCAAAGGCAGCCCGCCGACGATGTTCATGATCTATCCGGAAGGCAACTTCATCGAAGTCACGGCCGAGACGCCGTTTTTTCAGATCGGTGAAACCAAATACGGCCGGCCCATTCTGGTGCGCGCCTATGACAGCCACATGAGTTTCGGGGATGCGGTCAAGCTGTTGCTGGTGTCTTTTGACTCGACCACCGCCTCGAACCTGTCGGTGGGTCCGCCCTTTGATCTGATGGTCTATAAAAACGATACCTTCATGCCCGAAGTCGAGCTGCGCATTGAAGAGGACGACCCCGTCTATGAGAGCATCTCAAACGGCTGGGGAAATGCGCTGCGCACCGCGTTTGAGCAGCTGCCAACCTATGATCTGAAGGCCTGAGGCCTAGTGCGGCCTGTCCGCACCGGGCTCTTTGCGCGCAGCCTCGTCAAGTGCCTGTTCAAGGTCATCGAAATCGTCCGGATCACCTGACGGCACGGCATAGCTGCCGTTGAACCAGCGCGCGAGATCCAGATCCGCACAACGTTTCGAGCAGAAGGGGCGCGTTTCTTTCACGGTCGGTTTGCTGCAGATCGGACAGCTCATGCGATCATCTCGCTCAGGGGCAGTCTGGCGCGTTTGCGCTGAAGTTCGTAGTGTCCCAGAGGTGTCCAGCCAACCAGCGCGGTCTCAACCGTATCGCTGCGGAACGCCTGACGCAATGCGCTCTCAAAGCTGCGCCGGTCCTTTTTAGGCATCGGTGCAAGGTCCAGCACAACCTGTCCGCCGAGCCCGCGCAGTCTCAGCGCCCGTGGCAGAGCACGCGCGCAGGCCAGATTGGCCTTGAGACCGGCGGCAAGCGAAGCGTCATTGCCCGTGTTAACATCCACAGCGACCAGCGCGCGTGTCGGTTCGACATACATCGATGCGCCGGCTTCGAGAGGCTCGCGGGGGCCGCGCAGCGCATCGATTGCCTCGGCGACGCCCTGCACTTCAAAGCCACCGGGGTCGGTTGATACGTCGGCCGGATCAACCCATTCCCGCCAGGCCAGTGCATGCGGTCCGTCGCCTTCCGCCAGGGTCTCCATGCCGGTGCCACCGTCTTCTGCCACTCTGCGGGCAAGCGTTGCCATAGCCTCAATATCAGCGGCGATCTCATCTTCATCGACCCCTTCACAGGAGGAGCGCAGAATCAACCCGGTTGCGGTACCACCAAGTGTGTCATGGGCAATTTCCAGCAGCCGGTCGCGCTCGGCTTCATCCCGGATCGACCGGCTGATGTTAAGACCGGGTGCATCGGGCGTGATAATCGCATAGCGGCTTTTGAACAGCAGCTTCTGCGTCACCGGCAACGCTTTGCCAGGCTCCGCATAGCCGGAGACCTGCACAAGCAGCGACTGACCCGGCGCAAGCCCTCTGACCTGGCGCAGAAACGCCGGCCCGTCGGGTGTTTTCAGAAACATGCCGCCCTGCCCTTTAACGGGCCGGTCAGCGACAGCGCGATAGACCGTACCTGTGCGCGGCAGATCGGAATCGATCAGCAGATCATCCAGTTTACCATCGATCATCAGGGCTGCGGCCTCGCGGCCCTGCCAGTGATCCAGAATGATGCTGCGACCCTTCATGCCAGCCCTTTCAGTCCTGCCGCGCGCAGCAGATTTGCAGTTTCCGCCAGCGGCAGTCCGACGATGCCGGTAAATGACCCGCTGATCCACGGGATCAGCATCCCCGCGGGGCCCTGAATGCCGTATCCACCGGCCTTGCCCTGCCAGTCGTTGCTGGAGATATAGGACCGGATTTCCGGCTCGGAGAGCGTTTTCATACGCACTGTGCTGACCACGTCTTTTTCGCGGATCATCTCGCCGCAGCGCACCGCGACCGCTGTGATGACCCGGTGCCTGCGTCCCGAAAGCGCGCGCAGAAAGGCTTCGGCCTCCGTCGCATCCGCCGGTTTTCCCAGAATGCGACGCCCCAGCGCAACGGTTGTATCCGCACAAAGCACAATGTCATCCGGACCGGAGGGCACGGCTGCCGCTTTTTCGCGCGCCATACGGGCACAATAGGGTCTCGGCAGTTCTCGCGGATGTGGCTCTTCATCTATGTCCGGTGCACGGATTTCATCCGGCGCAACGCCGATCTGCGCCAGCAATTCCTTGCGGCGCGGTGATCCGGAACCGAGAATAAACAAGGGTTACTTGAAGCGGTAGTTGATCCGACCCTTCGTCAGATCATAGGGGGTCATCTCGACCTGTACCTTGTCGCCGGCGAGAACTCGGATGCGGTTTTTGCGCATTTTACCTGCCGTATGTGCGATAATTTCATGGCCGTTTTCAAGCTCGACCCTGAATGTCGCATTCGGCAGGAGTTCCTTGACGACACCGGGAAATTCGAGCGTATCTTCCTTGGCCATGGTTTCTCCTGATTTGCACGTCCGCCTTGCTGCGGACGCCGCTTAGATGCGCCTGTTTGCAGGGTTTTTCAAGGGGCATTCAGCGCAGGGAGACTTTTTGCGGCGGACCGTCCCTGCCCGGCTGTTCCGTCCAGTGGGTCCGGTTTAGCACAACCCCATCTGCCCGGACATGGGCGATTTTTTCAGGCTCGACGTCGGCATAGGTCCAGCCGGGGCGACCGATCTCTCCCACGGCAAGCACACCGTTTGCGGGAAATCCTGTATCCGGTGGTCCGAAAATGCCGCCCGCACCGGTTGTGGTGTCGACCGCATCCGACCAGGGCGCCTCGCCCACCAGCGACGACATGACCGTGACGCACTGGTTTTCCAGCGCCCGCGCCATCGCACCGATGCGAACGCGCCAGTAGCCGGTCAGCGCCTCGGTACAGGAAGGCACAAGGATAAGATCGCAGTCCGTCAGCGCACGCCCCAGAAGTGGGAATTCGCAGTCATAACAAATCAGTACGCCGATTTTCCCCAGTGCTGTTTCAAAGATCTGCAACGGGCCGCCGCCGGTTACATTCCACGGGTCACGCTCAAAGCGCGTCATTATCTGTTTGTCCTGCACTCCGATGCCGCCGCCGGGCGAAAAGAACCGTGCGCGGTTGACGGGCCGGGTCGGTGTCGCGGCCGGGCCGGAAGCCGCGAGGATATACACCCCGTGCTCTGCGGCCAGTTTTGCGTGCAGAGCATCCGCATCGGCCAGCCGGTCCGAGACGGCAAAGAGCGAGGCTTCAAGATCGCCGGCCACGTCCCTGCCCGCCAGGGTCGCAAGTTCCATTGCGCCGTATTCGGGGAAAACCAGCAGCTGCGCGGATTGCGCAACTGCCTCAGCGACCCACGCGGAAATTTTGTCTTCGTACTGCGCCCGGGATGTCAGAAAATCGAGGGGGTAGGCGGCGGCTGCGATTTTCATGGTGTGATTCCTGTATCCCGGTCAGCCGCATCGTTGGAGAAAAACTCTACGCCTGCAAGGCGATTCACCCGGATGCAGGCAGCGCGTGCTTGACCTTGAGGGCGCGGAGTTGCAGGACAGGTCGCAGGCGCCGGAGGACAGTGATGAGCACCAAGGGGATTACAATTCGCGGCCTTGAGGTATTTGAGGCGCTCGCCGCCTCGGGATCCGTGGCCCGTGCCGCAGAGCGCACGGGGCTGAGCCAGCCTTCGGTAAGCCAGCAGCTGCGCAATCTTGAGACAGCGCTGGATGTGGAACTGGTCGATCACAGCAGACGGCCGATGCAGCTCACCCCTGCGGGGAAGCTCTTCCGGGCGCGGGTGGAAAATGCGCTCTCGGAAATACGTGCCGCCCGGAGCGAACTTACGGTGATGGATCTGGCACATGTCACCTCGCTCAGCATTGGTATCATCGACGACTTTGATGACAACATAACGCCGCGGCTGGCGACGATCCTCGCAGACAGCCTTACCGGGTGCCGTTTTCGCATGATCACCGCCTCAAGCCACGAGCTTGCCACCCTGATCGCGGACAAAGAGCTTCAGCTTGCGATCAGCGCCAGAACCGGCGACATACCGGATGGCATCATCGAATACCCGCTCGCGCGCGACCCGTTCATGATCGTGGCGCCGCGCGGCCATTCCATTTCAGCAGATAACCCGCCCGCCCCGGACGAGCTGCCGTTTCTGCGCTATGAAAAGCAACAACTGATCAGCGCGCAGATAGAGGCGCAACTGGAGCGCACCGGGATCAGCTATCCTGACCGCTTCGAGATCGGAAGCCACCTTGCCCTGATGGCCATGGTTGCGCGCGGCATCGGCTGGACCATCACAACGCCGCTGGGATACATGCGCGCGCATCGGTTTCACAGCGAAATACAGCCCGCACCGTTGCCGTTTGAACCCTTCTCACGGCAGATCTCGCTGTTCACCACCGATGACTGGGCCGGAACAGTGCCTGATGATATTGCCCGCACAATGCGGCGCCTGCTGAAAAACCAGATGATCGCCCCGGCGCTGTCAGAGCTGCCGTTTCTGGCGGGCGCGCTTACCATCCTTGGCGGGCATGACGACTGATGCCGCGCAGGAGCGCCGGATTTAGGGACATGAACTTATGCAGAAAATAGTCATTCTTACCGGCGCCGGGATCTCAGCCGAAAGCGGTCTTGGCACGTTTCGTGCCGAAGACGGTCTCTGGGCAGAGCACCGTGTCGAGGACGTCGCCACTCCTGAAGGGTTTGCGCGCGATCCGCACCTGGTGGTGAATTTCTACAATGCGCGCCGGGAACAGGCAGCCGCCGCAGTCCCGAATGACGGTCACAAAGCACTGGTGAAACTGGAAGCCGCGTTTCCGGGAGAGGTGGTTCTGATCACCCAGAACGTCGACGATCTGCACGAACGGGCCGGTATGGGGCGTGTCATTCACATGCACGGCGCTTTGAAATCAGCCCTTTGTGCAGCCTGCGATCACCGCTGGGAAGCGCCGCTGGTTATGGCGCCCGGCGATGCCTGCCCGAAATGCGCGGCTCCTGCGGCACGGCCTGATATCGTGTGGTTTGGCGAAATGCCTTATGACATGGAGGAAATTTTCGACCATCTGGCGGAGGCCGAGCTTTTTGCCTCAGTCGGGACCTCCGGGAACGTTTATCCGGCAGCGGGGTTCGTGGCCGAGGCCCGCCGGAACGGAGCGCAGGCGGTGGAGTTCAATCTCGAGCCTTCCGCTGTGGGCAGCCAGTTCGAAGATATAAGGCTCGGGCCCGCGACAAAGACGCTGCCTGTCTGGGTGGATGAGATCCTCGCCCGCTGAGTGCGTTGTATCTGAACACCACGCAGAAACGCAAAAACCCCGCCCTTGCCGGACGGGGTTCTGAAACCCGGATTATCAGGCGATCAGCTGAGTACTTCTGCCGTGTCGGAGGATTTGGCAATCGCCTTTTTGACCTTCAGCGCGCTGGCCGAAAGATCGCCGTCTTTGGCTTTCTCAAGGAACTTGTCCAGACCGCCACGGTGATCCACGGTGCGCAGTGCAGCCGCCGAGATGCGGAACTTGAACGCGCGGCCCAGTGCTTCGGACTGCAGGGTCACATCGTTCAGGTTCGGCAGAAAGCGACGGCGTGTTTTGTTATTGGCGTGGCTGACATTGTTGCCAGTCATCGGGCCTTTTCCGGTCAGTTCGCATACGCGCGACATGGTGTCATCCTTTGTTCACTGGTCGTCCCGGCGGTCCGGTCAACGACAAAAGGGGGCAGCCCTGAGACCACGCCCCGGAAATTCGTTTGCTGGCTTTAGTGGGAATCGCGCAAAGCGTCAACCCGGAGGCTGTGCGTTTTCATCACTTTGCTGCCCGCCGCATACCCAGTTCCGACAGAAACCCGGAGGCGGCTGCACCAGGGGCCATGTCACCAGACGCGACCTTTTCGGCGAAACCGGCCAGTGCGGCACGGGCCTGCGGTGTTTCAAGCTCTGCCAGGACTGCATTTCTGACTTCCTGATGAAACCAGTATCGCGCCTGAGCCCTGCGTGTTCTGTCCCAGAACCCGTTGTCGCGGCGCCAGTCTGTGAGTTCGTTAAGGTCCTGCCATACCCTGTCCAGACCGTGCTCTTCGAGGGCCGAAACCATTACCGCGCGGGGAAACCCGTCAGGATCCTGCGGACGTTTGCGCAGGAGCCGGAGTGCGCCCGCATAATCGGCACAGGTGCGCTGTGCTGCGGCTTTCAGATCACCGTCTGCCTTGTTCACAACGATCATATCCGCGATTTCCATGATGCCGCGTTTGACGCCCTGCAACTCATCGCCGCCCGCCGGCGCCAGCAACAGCAAAAAGACGTCCGACATTTCCGCCACAACGGTCTCGGACTGCCCCACGCCCACCGTTTCGATCAGCACCACGTCAAACCCGGCGGCTTCGCACAGGGCCACCGCCTCGCGGGACCGGCGCGCGACACCACCCAGATGTGTCTGGCTGGGAGAGGGCCGGATAAACGCAGCAGGGTCGCGCGCGAGGCGGTCCATACGGGTTTTGTCGCCCAGAATAGAGCCTCCGGTGCGGGTCGACGACGGATCAACTGCCAGTACCGCGACTTTCAGCGCCCTGCCCGTGAGCATCATCCCGAAGCTCTCGATAAAGGTTGATTTGCCCACGCCCGGCGTGCCCGACAGCCCGATCCGCAAAGCCTCACGGTCTTTGGGCAGCGCCTCCATCAGCTCAATCGCCTGCGTGCGGTGATCGGCACGTGCGCTCTCGACAAGCGTTATGGCACGCGCCAGCGCGCGACGCTCTCCGGCCGCCGTGCGTCGTGCAAGTTCCGCGATGTCCATCTGGTCTCAGCCCCGGCAAGTACCCGGACGTTTTCCGGCAGTCCCCGCGAAATGTCCAGAGCCTCGCCCCCCCGGGTTTTTCGCGTTAAGCAGGGCCATGCCCGCCGACCTGCCCATCGATGTGATCCTGCCTGACGTGACACGCGTGCTCTCGCGTGACCGCCGGGTGGTGCTGCAGGCCCCGCCCGGGGCGGGCAAGACAACACGTGTGCCGCTGGCAATTCTGACCGCCGGCATAACACCGGGACGCATTCTGATGCTCGAGCCCCGCAGGCTGGCCGCGCGCGCTGCCGCAGAACGCTTGGCGCAGACCCTGGGCGAAAAGGTCGGCGAGACCGTGGGATACCGCATGCGCGGTGCCTCAGCAGTGTCCCCGGCCACCCGGATTGAAGTGATCACCGAGGGCATTCTGACCCGGATGATCCAGCATCAACCGGACCTGCCCGGCGTCGGGGTCGTGATATTCGACGAATTCCACGAGAGATCGCTTAACGCCGATCTCGGGCTGGCGCTCTGTCTGGAGACTGCTGCAGCCTTTCGCGACGATCTGAACCTAGTGGTCATGTCAGCGACCCTTGATGCGCAGCCTGTCGCAGGCCTTCTGGGCGCGGAAATCCTCACCTCCGAAGGTCGCAGTTTTGATGTGGAACAGCGGTTTCTGGACCGGCCGCGCGGCAAAGATCAGCGGCTGGAGAACGCCACAGCTGATCTGGTCCTTACCGCGCTGGAGGCCTCCCCCGGCAGTGCGCTGGTTTTTCTGCCCGGCGAGGGAGAAATCCGCCGCACTGAGGCCCTGCTGAAAGCGCATCTGCCGGCCGGGGTTACACTGCATCCGCTTTACGGGGCGATGAAATTTGCAGATCAGCGCGCGGCTATCCGACCTGCAGAGACCGGGCGCAAGGTTGTGCTTGCCACGGCCATTGCCGAGACCTCTCTGACCATCGAGGGCATCCGGATCGTGGTGGACGCAGGCCTGTCGCGTCGGTCGGAGTTTGACCCCGCCTCCGGCTTGTCTCGCCTGATCACCACCCGCGTCACCAGGGCCGAGGCGACGCAGCGTGCCGGACGTGCAGGCCGCATGGCGCCGGGCGTGTGCTACAGGCTCTGGCCCCGCGGCGAGGATGGTGCGCTCGCGGCTTTCCCGCCTGCTGAGATCGAAGCGGGCGATCTTACGGGCTTTGCGCTGGAGCTGGCGCTCTGGGGCGCGCGGGCCGAAGAGATGGCTTTTGTGACGCCCCCGCATGAGGGCCGTTTGCGTGAGGCACGCAGCGTTCTGGAGATGCTGGGCGCGCTCGATGCACGCGGGCTGATCACCGGTCACGGACGGCAGCTTTCCGGATTGCCGCTGCATCCGCGTCTTGCACATATGGTGGCGCTCGGTGGGCCGGACGCACCGCTGCTGGCGGCTTTGCTGGCCGGGCGCGACATCCTGCGGGGCGGATCTGTTGATCTTACACGCCGGCTTCTGGCGGTGAAAAATCCCCGCGATTACGAGCGCGAGTTCGGCACTGGTCCGGATCGCGGAGCGCTCGCCCGGATCCGTGATGAGGCAGGACGGCTGGTCGGGAAAGGTCCCGCGCGGGGCGATCAGAGCGTCGGCGCCATGGCGGCTCTGGCCTATCCTGACCGCATCGCGCTGCGTCGTCCGGGCGATGCACCGCGATATATTCTGTCGGGCGGCAAGGGGGCGGTCCTGCCCGCCGGTGACCCGATGGCAGGCGTAAATCTGCTGGTGGCAACCGATCTTGACGGCGACCCGCGGGAGGCAAAAATCCGGCAGGCCGCAGAGCTCAGCATGGCGGAACTCCGGCACCTTTTCGCGGATCAGATCGGCTGGGAAAGCGTCTGTCAGTGGTCGCGCCGCGAAGGCAAAGTGCTGGCCCGGCAACAGGAACGCTTCGGCGCGCTGGTTCTCGATGATCGTGCATGGCCTGAGGCGCCGGCAGCGGCGGTGGCCACTGCGATGCTTGACGGGGTGCGCCAGCTCGGGTTCACGCCTGCCGGTGCCGCTGAGCGGTTCATTGCGCGCACGCAGCTGATGCACCGGTCAGACCCGGCGTTTCCCGATTTCTCTCACGAACACCTGACTGAGACGCTGGAAGAGTGGCTGCTGCCCCACCTGGAGGGGGTAAAAACAGCAGCCGGCTGGAAACGCTTTGATCCCCTGCCCGCCCTGCAGGCACGGCTGAGCTGGGAGCAAAGCCAGGCACTGGGCCGTGCTGTGCCCTCGCATTTTGTAACACCACTGGGGCGCAAAGTCCCGATCAGCTATGACGGTGCCCAGCCGCAGATTGAACTGCGCCTGCAGGAGGTTTTTGGCGTTACCAGGCACCCGCTTGTTGCCGGGACGCCGGTACGCATGACGCTTCTCTCACCCGCGCGCAGACCGGTGCAGGTCACCGAAGACCTGCCCGGGTTCTGGGCGACTTCTTATGCGGATGTGCGCAAGGATATGCGCGGGCGTTATCCCAGGCACCCCTGGCCCGAGGACCCGACAGCGGCCGACCCCACGCTCAGGGCAAAACCACGCGGAACCTGACCCGGGCGCTTACCGCCCCAGACACCAGCGCATGATCGCCTTTTGCGCATGAAGACGGTTTTCCGCCTCATCGAAGATCACCGAATTCGGGCCGTCCATCACTTCGGATGTCGCCTCGTCATCGCGGTGAGCGGGCAGGCAGTGCATGAACAACGCATCCGGCTTCGCCTGCGCCATCAGCCGTTCGTCCACCCGGTAGGGGCGAAGCTGGTTGTGCCGCCGTTCCCGCGCGGATTGCGCATCGTGCATCGACACCCAGGTGTCTGTGACCACGAGATCCGCCCCTTCGACCGCGCGCGCCGGATCCCGTTGGATCTCGATTTTTGAGCCCTTCGAGCGCGCCAGGTCGATGAATTCCTGCTCCGGATCCAGCGTCGGAGGGCCGGTGAACGTCAGATCGAAGCCGAACTGCCCCGCCGCGTGCAGAAAGGATGAGCATACATTGTTGCCGTCCCCGGACCAGACGACCTTCTTGCCGCGGATCGGGCCGCGGTGTTCTTCAAAGGTCATGACATCGGCCATGATCTGGCAGGGATGTGTGCGGTCGGTGAGACCGTTGATGACAGGTACCGTGGCAAACTCTGCCATTTCGGTCAGAACCGCCTCGTCAAATGTCCGGATCATGATCAGATCGACATAGCGGCTGAGCACGCGGGCAGTATCTGCGATGGTCTCACCGTGGCCGAGCTGCATATCAGAGCCTGAGAGCACCATCGTCTGCCCGCCCATCTGGCGCACGCCGACATCAAAGGAAACGCGCGTCCGGGTCGATGGTTTTTCAAAGATCAGCGCGACCATGTGATCTTTGAGCGGCTGATTGTCATCGAGCGCACCGCGCGGGCGGCCCTGGCGGGCGGATTTCATCTGCGCTGCGGTGTCGATGATCTGCCGCAGGTGGTCCTGACCGGTCAGGTGAATATCAAGAAAGTGGTTCATGTCGGTTTACTTTTTCTTTGCAGACCGGAGGCCGGTGCCGGGATGTTTTACGACCGGGTGACTTCAGGCGGCGGCGACGGCCGATGCGGCAGCATCAAGCCGGCTCATGGCATCGTCGATTTCCGCGTCAGTGATCGTGAGGGGCGGTAGCAGGCGTATGACGTTATCCGCTGCCGGGACGGTCAGAACAAGCTCGTCATATCCGGCCTTCACCACGTCCGCATTGGTGGCACGACATTTGATACCGAGCATCAGCCCGCTGCCCCGCACACTGTCAAAAACATCCGGATGTGCGGCGATCAGACCCTCAAGTTTCTGGCGCATGAGAGCCGCTTTGCGGTTTACCTCAGCGAGAAAATCAGGGTCGGTGACATGGTCCATCACGGCACAGCCCACAGCGCAGCCGAGCGGGTTGCCGCCATAGGTCGAGCCATGGGTGCCCAGCGTCATGCCGCTGGCGGCCTCTTCAGTGGCCAGAACCGCGCCCAGAGGAAAGCCACCGCCGATACCTTTGGCGACCATCATGATATCAGGTGTGATCCCGGACCATTCATGGGCGAAAAGACGGCCTGTCCGGGCCACACCGCACTGCACTTCGTCAAAGATCAGCAGGATCCCGTGCTCGTCGCAAAGGTCGCGCAGGCCCTTCAGGCACTGATCCGGCACCGGGCGGATGCCACCCTCGCCCTGTACCGGTTCGATCAGGATGGCGGCAATGGTGTCATCAACAGCCGCTGTCAGGGCGTCATGATCGCCGAATTCCAGATGCACGAAGCCGGGCAGCAGCGGGCCGAAACCTTTGGTCATTTTCTCGGACCCGGCAGCGGCGATCCCCGCAGAGGAGCGCCCGTGAAATGAACCTGAGAAGGTAATGATCCCGGTCTTTTCGGGGTGACCTTTATCATACCAGTATTTGCGCGCCATTTTCACGGCAAGCTCACAGGCCTCGGTGCCGGAGTTAGTAAAGAACACCGTGTCCGCGAAGGTGTGTTCGGTTAGCTTGTCCGCCAGCGCCTGCTGCTGGGGGATTCTGTAAAGGTTGGAGGTGTGCCAGAGCGCGCCGGCCTGATCGGTGAGCGCCTGCACCAGTGCGGGGTGCGCATGGCCCAGCGCGTTCACCGCAATGCCGGCACCGAGATCAAGGAAACGTCGTCCGTCCGCTTCTGTCAGCCAGGAACCTTCGCCTTTGACAAACGTCATCGGCGCGCGGGCATAGGTGGGCAGCAGGGTCGGGATCATCGGATCTTCCTTATCAGATAAGCTCAGGCCGGAGCACGGAAGGTGCATGAGCCTCAGAGCGGGGTCAACAACTATCGGGTTTCAGTCAGGAACTTCACTGCGGCGCAGGCAGCAACGGATGGCCTCCTCAGAGGCCTGCATTCAGCGTCGTCGCAGCGACAGCATATACGTCCGGTGTTTCATATCCGCTGATTAGCCCGCGCGCATCAGTTTGGGAAGGAAAATCTTCGCTTGCGCCGCAGGGTCGGCGGGCGCATAGGCCGCATCATGTTCACACCCCGCGCCGAAAACCCGCGCATCGCCGTTTTGCTGATGCTCATCGCCACGGCGTTCATTGCGGCGACGATGCTTTTTGCCAAGGTCCTTGGCAGCGATGCGGCAGGGCCCGCGCTGCATCCGTTGCAGATCACCCACGGGCGCTTTGTTTTTGCCTTTGCGGTGCTGGCGGCGGCGGCAGGTGTGCTGCGCCCGACGCTCACGCGACCAGGCTGGTGGCTGCACATTGCACGCACAACATGCGGGTGGGCGGGGGTGACGCTGATGTTTGCCTCTGTTGCCTATATTCCACTCGCCGATGCCACCGCCATCACCTTTCTCAATCCGGTATTCGGGATGATGCTGGCCATTCCGCTCCTGGGCGAAAAGGTCGGGCGCATCCGCTGGTCTGCTGCTGCTATGGCGCTCGCCGGCGCAGTCATTCTGCTGCGCCCCACGCCGGAGAGCTTTCAGGCGGCAAGCCTGCTGGCGCTGGCAGCGGCGGCTGTGATGGGTCTGGAGCTCATATTCATCAAAAAGCTCTCGGGGCGGGAGCCGGCCTTTCAGGTGCTGCTGACCAACAACTTTCTGGGACTGATCCTCGCCTGCGCCGCTGTGGTCTTCGTATGGCAGGCGCCCACCGGCCTGCAATGGCTGCTGCTGGGCGGTCTTGGGCTCTGCATGGCGGCGGCACAGGCCTGTTTTGTAAACGCTATGGCACGCGCGGACGCCAGCTTTGTGGCGCCCTTCAGCTATGGCACGCTGATATTCGCGACGCTTTATGATGTCGCCTTTTACAACCAGATCCCCGATATGGTCACATGGCTGGGCGCCGGCATCATTCTGACCGGTGGTATTATCCTGGCCGTGCGTGAAGCGCGTGCCCGTACGGCAGCCGTGCAATCAGCGCCACCTGTCGTTCAGCGCTTGTAACTCCCTGGTGAGTGATTAGAATAAGATCCCGTGATGCAGCAAAGCGGTCCGACTGACGAAGGGCCGCTTTTGACTTGAGGAAGTACCGATGTCCTGGACCGACGAACGCGTTGAAATGCTCAAAAAGATGTGGGGCGAAGGTCAGTCGGCCAGCCAGATCGCAAAAGAGCTCGGCGGGGTGACCCGCAACGCCGTGATCGGCAAAGTGCATCGCCTGGGGCTCTCCAACCGCGCGACCGCAGCATCGAAACCCGAGGCCAAGGCAAAGGCGGCCCCCAAGGCCGAAGCCCGGCCAAAAGCCGCGACAAAACCGGCAGAACCGGCAGCCCGGGCCGAAGCAGAACCGGCTGCGCCCAAGCCGATCCCCGCACGCAAGCAGATTATCCCGGCAGGACAGCCGCTGCCGCCGCAGCCCTCGGCCAACGAAATCAGCCCTGAAGCGCTGGCCAAGGTCTCCGAGATTGAGAAAAAGGCCAAAAAGCTCTCATTGATGGAACTGACCGAGCGGACCTGCAAATGGCCGGTAGGCGATCCCGCGACAGAGAACTTCTGGTTCTGCGGGTTGCCGGTGCAGCAGGGCAAACCCTATTGCGAAGCACATGTGGGCGTGGCGTTCCAGCCGATGTCCTCGCGTCGTGACCGTCGCCGCTGAGGCGGCGCTGCCGCACCTGCCACGTTCCTGATTGTAATTTTTGCCACGCAATGGTGAATTGCGCGCGGCTGCCGATGCGGTATCAGCAGGCCACAGCAACCGATGACAGGTGTCCTGATGCCCCAGCCTTCCACCATCCGCGCGGCCGATGCGCTCGCACAGCGCCTGTATCGCGCAGGCTGCCGCCACGCTTTCGGGATGCCGGGCGGCGAGGTGCTGACCCTTATTGATGCGCTTGAGGCGGCCGGGATCCGCTTTGTGCTTTGCAAACACGAAAACGCGGCGGCCTTTATGGCCGAGGGTGTCTGGCACCGCACCGGTGCGCCCGGCATTCTGGTGGCCACGGTCGGGCCCGGGGCGCTGAACGGCGTCAATGCGGTGGCCAATGCTCACCAGGACCGTGTACCGATGATCGTTCTCGCCGGCGCCGTCGACGCCGATGAGGCGCAGACCTACACCCATCAGGTGCTCGACCAGCAGGCGGTGTTCCGTCCGATTACCAAGGCGAGCTTTTCGCTCGTGCCGGGTGCGGCGCATGTGATCGCGGACAAAGCCGTTGGCATCGCCACCGAGGGCCGCCCCGGCCCGGTGCACATCGATGTGCCGATCACAGTAGCGGATGCCCGTGTGCCGGAAGACGCGGGCCCAGACCGCGCAGCCGCCTCGCCTGTTGCCCCTTCCGGTGCAGATCTTGAAACTGCGCGCGGCTGGCTGGCGGCAGCAGAGCGTCCGGTCGCCATTGTGGGTCTTGATGCGATGAACGACGACGCCGGCGCAGAGATTACCGCCTTTGCAGAGCGCTTCGACGTGCCGGTCATCACCACCTACAAAGCCAAGGGGCTCATTGCGGAAGATCACCCGCTCGCCCTGGGTGGCGCGGGGCTGTCGCCGCTGGCGGACAGGCACCTGATGCCACTGGTTCAGCAGGCCGATCTGATCCTCTGTCTGGGCTATGACCCGATCGAAATGCGCACGGGATGGCGCGACGCCTGGGACCCGCGGCAGCAGAATGTGATTGATGTGACGGCTGAGCCCAATCACCACTACATGCACCAGTCGGGCCTGAATTTTGTTGCTGAGACGAAAGCCGCGCTGACCGCACTCACGGACGCGATCTCGCCGCAGCAGACATGGACCGGTGGCGAGGTTGCCGCGACGCGGGAGGCGCTTGGCAAGGCCTTTCCGCGCGACGACACCTGGGGACCGGCGGCGGTGATCGATACCTGCCGCCGCACCCTGCCCCGTGAGACGCTGGCGACCGTGGACAGCGGCGCGCACCGCATTCTGCTCAGCCAGATGTGGGAATGCTATGAGCCGCGCGGGCTGACGCAGTCCACAGCGCTTTGCACCATGGGCTGCGCCATTCCACTTGCCATGGGCGCGCAGATCGCGGAGATCGGACGCCCGGTCGTCTCGTTCTCCGGTGATGCGGGCTTTCTGATGATCGCTGGAGAGCTCACAACCGCCGCCGAGCTTGGTCTCACCACCATTTTCGTCGTTTTCGTCGATGCGTCGCTGTCGCTGATTGAACTCAAGCAACGCTCGCGCCAGATGAAAAACAACGGCGTGGATTTCGCGAAACACGATTTTGCGGCCATGGGTCGGGCCTTTGGCGGCGCAGGTCACACCGCGACCAGCCGCGAAGAGCTGCGTGCAGCACTTGAGACGGCGCTGGCCGCCGATACTTTTACAGTGATCGCCGCGGTGATCGAACGGGGCGGCTATGACGGACGCATCTGACACGCCGGCAGCGCTCGAAGGGCTCGTCGTTCTGGACCTCAGCCGCATTCTGGCCGGCCCGACGGCCACACAGCTTCTGGGTGATTTCGGCGCCACGGTCATCAAGATCGAGAACCCGAAAACCGGCGGTGATGACACCCGCGGCTGGGGGCCCAACTATGCCCTTGATGCGGCGGGCAACCCGACCGATCTCTCAGCCTATTTCATGGCCGCCAACCGCAATAAACAGTCTGTCGCGGCGGATCTTTCGACCAACGAGGGACGGGAGTTCGTCCGCGCGCTGGCGGCCCGCGCCGATGTGGTGATTGAAAACTACAAACCCGGTGGCCTCGAGAAATACGGAATTGATCACGCGGCCCTTTGTGCCGCGCATCCGGGTCTTGTCTACTGCTCCATCTCCGGCTTCGGTCAGACCGGTCCCAACCGTGACCAGCCCGGATATGACCTTATGGCGCAGGGCTATGGCGGCATCATGTCTCTGACAGGCGACCCCGATGGCCCGCCTACCAAAACGGGTGTGGGCATCGCGGACGTCATGTGCGGAATGTACGCCACCATCGGTATTCTCGCCGCCCTGCGCCATCGCGACCGTACAGGCGAAGGGCAGCATATCGATCTGTCGCTCGTTGATGCGCAGATGGCCTGGCTCATTAATGAGGGGACAAATTTCCTGACCTCCGGCAAAGACCCGGTCCGGCGCGGCAATGCGCACCCGAATATCGTGCCCTATGATGCATTTGCCTGCGCGGACGGCCATGTGCTGATCGCCGTCGGAAATGACGCACAGTTTGCGCGATTCTGCGATGCGCTGGGGCTGGCCGAAATGGCAGGAGATGCGCGGTTCCGGACCAATGTGGCGCGGATCGAAAATCGCGACGCACTCATCCCTCAGCTTGCGCGCGCCGTGGCGCTTTTGTCACGCGATACGGTGCTGAACCTTCTGCATGCCGTTAAGGTGCCCGCCGGCCCGATCCACACCGTGCGCGAGGCGCTGAGCTCAGATCAGGCGCAGGCCCGCGGGTCTGTCGTGCATGTTCCCGCGGACAATACCGCCGACGGGCATGTCAGGCTGCTGGCCAACCCGCTGAAGCTCTCGCGCACGCCGGTGAAATACCGCACAGCACCGCCGCGTTTCGGGCAGGATACGGCTGCGGTTGGCGCACGCTTCGGTCTGCGTCCGCCAAAAGCGTAACATTTGGGCGGCACGCCGCCTGCACCGGCCGGAATTTGCCACTGCTGCGCGATCTTTCGCTGAAATATTACCGCAAACCCCACACAGGCGGTCACGTTGGCGTGTAACCCGCCCCGACAGCCTGCGCGCGCACCGATATTGAGTTAGAGAAGATGAACAACCAGTTAAAAAGGTGCGATCCCAATGCTGTACGATATCTGCCAGAGTCCGGTCTCCCTGAAGACGCAGACCGCACTGTCCGAATGGGACGCTATGATCGATGCCTTTCTGGCTCATGGAACAGCCACCCCGGTGCATCTGGGTGCGCTTCTGACAGACAACCCTGAATTTGCCATGGGGCATGCCGCGCGGGGGCTCTTTTCGCTGATGCTGGGGCGCGCCGAAATGCTGCCCGTCGCGCGCGAGGCCGCAGCAACCGCACGTCATCATGCCGATCACACGACCATCAGCCGGCGCGAAGCGGCGTGGGTTGAGGCTCTTGAGGCATGGCTGGCCGGCCATCCCTCCGGTGCCATCGCTCTGATGGAAGAAGTTCTCGCCGCCAATCCTGCCGATACGCTCTCGGCCAAGGTGAGCCATGCCATCCGCTTTATCCTTGGGGATGCCGCGGGCATGCGCAGGTCGATCGAGCGCCTGCTCGGTGCGCATGACGACAGCCATGCCTGTGCCGGATATGCGCTGGGGTGCCATGCCTTTGCGCTGGAAGAAGCCGGAGAATATGACGCCGCCGAGGCCACCGGGCTCAGAGGCCTGACCCTCGCACCAAAGGACAGCTGGGGTCTGCATGCGGTGACCCACGTTTACGATATGACAGCACGTGCCGACCGCGGTATCGCACTTATCGAAGGTCACACCGGCGCCTGGGATCACTGTAACAATTTCCGCTATCACGTCTGGTGGCACAAGGCGTTGCTGCACATGGACCGCGGCGAGCTGGACGTGGCCCTCGGGCTTTATGATGCGCAGATCCGGGCGGACAAAACCGATGACTACCGCGACATTTCCAACGCCACCTCTTTGCTGGTGCGGCTGGAACTGGAAGGCATCGATGTGGGTCCGCGCTGGGAAGAACTCGCGGATCTGTCGCAGGCCCGCACCGAAGACGGCTGCGTGGTTTTTGCCGATCTGCACTACATGATGGCGCTGACGGGCGCGCAGCGGCCCGAAGCAATCACCGGGATGACTGCCCGGTTTGCCCGTGACGCGGCGCGCAACGGTGAGATGCCGCAGCGCTATGCGGATCCGGGTGTCGCGGCCCTCTCCGGTCTGAATGCCTTTGCCGAGGGACGCTATGACCGGGCCTTTGCGGATCTGAGTGCGGCGCGGCCCGCGATGCAGACCATTGGCGGGAGTCATGCACAACGCGACGTGTTTGAACGGCTGACCATCGATGCAGGGCTGCGCGCCGGGCGTTTTGACCAGACCGAGACCATTCTTCTGGACCGTCTCGCACGCCGCGCCGGCAATGCCGACCGCTTTACCACGACGCGGATGGACAGCATTTCCCAGGCGCGGCGAATCCCTGCGCAGTAGCGCCGGGGCAGTGATGACATTCGACGAGACTCAGCATAAAGACCGGCCATGACACTTGCCGACCCTTCACAGATCACGCCCTCCGCGTCTGCAGCCCGTGCGCAGCCGTCAGCGCCTGCGCGCATACGTGATCCGCGTCTGGATTTCTTCCGCGGTATCGTGATGTTCATCATTCTCATCGCGCATACGCCAGGCAACTGGCTGACGCTGTGGATCCCGGCCCGTTTTGGCTTTTCGGATGCCACAGAGGTGTTTGTTTTCTGCTCCGGCATGGCATCGGCGATCGCCTTCGGGGCGGTTTTCCGCGATCAGGGCATTGCCATGGGAACCGCGCGCGTCGCCTTTCGCTGCTGGCAGGTTTACTGGGCGCATATCTGTCTTTTCCTCGCCATCGCCGCGACGATGGTGGTGCTGAACAATACCGGCTGGTTTGAACGGGATTATGTCGGGCAGCTGAACCTTTACCCGTTTTTCAAAAGGCCCGACGAGAACATCGTGGGCCTGCTCACGCTGACCTATGTGCCGAATTACTTTGATATTCTGCCGATGTATCTCGTGGTACTGGCGATGATGCCGCTGGTGGTGGCTCTGCACCGCATAAAGCCCCTGCTGGCGCTGAGTTTTGTCATGCTTGTCTGGTTCGGCGCCCAGTTTGATGCTCTGGCGCTGCCCGCCGAGCCCTGGTCGGCGCGCGAGTGGTTCTTCAATCCTTTCGGCTGGCAGCTGGTGTTCTTTACGGGCTTTGCCTTCATGTCAGGCTGGCTGCCCGCCCCGCCGCGCAACCGCGCGCTTATTTTCCTTGCCGGGCTCGTGGTGCTGATCATCATCCCGCTGGCGTATTACCGGATCACCCGCCAGCTGCCTGATGTGCAGGCCTGGCGCAGCGAATACCGGGTTCTGATTGCCAAGACCGATTTCGGCGTGCTGCGATATGTGCACTTTCTGGCCCTTGCCTATCTGTGCTGGATCGCTGTGGGCGAGGCCGGCCGGCGCATTCTGCCGCCGCAGTCCGGCGGCGCGCTCGCCGAAATCTGGCGGCGCTGTCTTGCGGTGATCATGAAGGTCGGACAGCAGTCGCTTGCGGTATTCATCACCTCCATGTTCACCGCCCGTCTGCTGGGGGTGATGCTGGACACGCTGGGCCGCAGTTCGCTGGCAAGTCAGCTTTTCGTCAATGCAGTGGGATTTTCGATCCTGATAGGTGTGGCTTACGGTGTCGGCTGGTTTAAATCCCAGCCCTGGCGCAGAAAAAAGGCGGTTGCATGATGCTGCGTCGTGACATTCTCAAAGCCCTTGCGGCTCTCGCTGCAGCTCCCTCTGTCGCACTGGCCGAAGAGCCGGGCCTGCAAACCGGGGAGGGCACACCCTTTGATGCGCAGACGGTGGTTTCGCGCGCCCGCGCTCTTTCGGCGCGTCCCTATGAACCGCGGCCGCAGATCCCCGAAAGCTGGCGCAATCTGACCTATGACCAGTATCGCAAGATCTGGTTCGACAGCCGCAATGCGCTGTGGGAAAATACCGACCGGCCGCAGCGGATCGATGTTTTTCCGCCCGGGCTCTACTTCCCGCAGGCGGTTGAGATCAATGTGGTCGAGGCCGGTGTGGCGAGACCGCTCACATTCGATATGGGCGTTTTCGATACCACTGACAAATTCCCCGATGTCACCATCGACGACACGCTGGGCTATTCAGGCCTGCGCCTGCGCGCCGAGCTTGAAGATCCCGGGATTTTTCAGGAATACGCCGTTTTTCAGGGCGCGAGCTATTTCCGCGGCATCGGAACGGGTGAAATCTACGGTCTTTCTGCCCGTGGACTGGCGCTTAAAACCGGCGATCCCTCGGGGGAGGAGTTCCCTGATTTTACCGCCTTCTGGCTGGAGACACCCAAACCGGGGGCCGGGGCTGTGGTGCTGCACGCGCTGCTCGACAGCCCGTCGTGTTCCGGGGCCTGGCGGTTTGACATCGCCCATGGCGAAACCCTGAGCATGCAGGTTTCCGCCACGATATTCGCCCGGGAAGAGATGCGGCATGTGGGCATTGCCCCCCTCACATCAATGTTCCTGTTCGATGAAACCATGCGCGAGCGTTTTTCGGATTTTCGTCCCTCCGTGCACGACAGTGACGGTTTGCTCATCCACAACGGGGCGGGTGAGGTTATCTGGCGGCCACTTGCCAACCCTCTTTCGTTGCAGATCAGCGCGTTTTCGGACACCGATCCGCGCGGCTTTGGCCTGATGCAGCGACCACGCAACTTCAGCGATTTTGCAGATCTTGAAGCGCTCTATCACAAGCGCCCGGCGCTCTGGGTCACGCCTGGCGAAGACTGGGGCTCCGGCGCGGTCACGCTTGTGGAAATCCCCGCTGACCTTGAGATTTACGACAATATCGTCGCCTACTGGCGTCCGTCCGAACCGTTGCCGGCAGGTGCTGAGCACAGCATGACCTACAGGCTCGACTGGGGCGCGGATCCGGCCCCTGCTGCCGGCATGCCTCTCAAAGTGCTGAGCACTGCCATCGGTGGCCGCCCTGAGGGTGGTAATATCGTCGCCATAGATTTTGAAGACAGCGCGCTGGTGCCGGAAGATCTGGACAGGCTCGACATTGTGGTGCGCGGTTCAGCGGGCGATGTAACACCCGGTCTGGTCCAGCGTAATCCGGACACCAACGGGCCGCGCCTTGCCTTTACCTTCCGGCCGGGAGAGGCCGATCTTATCGAATTCCGTGCCCAGCTGCGCCTTGACGGCGCTCCGCTGAGCGAAGTGTGGCTGTACCGCTGGACACGCGCATGAGTGACGCCCGCCTCAGTGTCATGCCTGCGTCGGCACCGCTTGAGATGCGCCCGCAGGACCTGTCGGCACCTGCCCCGGCTGCCGGGCGCGGTCCTGCGGCCGGCGCGCGGTACACCGGCTGGCGGATGGCACTGTTCCTGCCCGCACTTGCCGGAACCGCCCTGCTGGTGGCCGGTCTGCACAGCTGGCTGGCCGAAACCGGAATGACGGGCCTTGAATGGGTGCTGCTTTTCATGATCGGGATGACCTTTGTCTGGGTCACCCTGTCTGTGAGCACGGTGGGTGTCGCCATCGCAGGGCTTCTGGCACATGCGCGCTCGGACGAGCCGGGCGCAGATGAAACCGCGCCGCTCGATGTGGCGCTGCTCGTGCCAGTACACAATGAAAACCCGGCAGATGTTTTCGGCAATGCCGCGGCGATGCTGGATGATCTGGCAGCGCGGCGCGGCCCGCATCGCTATGCTCTTTTTATCCTGTCGGACACCACAGATGCGGCCATTGCCGACGAGGAGGCCCGCGCGTTTGCGATGCTGCGCGCCGGTGCGCCGCAGGGTTTCACCGTCTGGTACCGGCGCAGGCTGACCAACACCGACAAGAAGGTCGGGAATCTCGTGGACTGGATCACCGGATGGGGAGCTGCCTGGCAGGCGATGGTCGTGCTGGATGCTGACAGTCTGATGACCGGGCGGGCCATCGACCGGCTGGCCGGCGAAATGAGCCGGGACCCGTCCGCCGGGCTCATACAGACCTTTCCGATGCTGATCGGGGCCAGCACGCTCTTTGCCCGACTTCAGCAGTTCTCCAACATCGCTTACGGGTGGCTGCTGGCCGAGGGACTGGCGACCTGGGCGCGCAGCGAGGGCAATTACTGGGGGCACAACGCCATTATCCGCACGCGCGCCTTTGCGGCCTCTGCCGGGTTGCCGCATCTGGCGGGGCGGGATGGCCGCGCCGAGCTCATTCTGAGCCATGACTTTGTCGAAGCGGGGCTTCTGCGACGCGCAGGCTGGCAGGTGCGGTTTCTGCCCCGGGTCTCCGGCAGCTATGAAGAAACACCAGGCACGCTTATCGATTACGTGCTGCGTGATCAGCGCTGGTGTCGCGGCAATCTGCAGCATCTGCGGCTGCTGGGTACCGCGGGCCTGCATCCGGTCTCGCGGTTTCATCTGCTGCACGGGGCTGTAAGCTATCTGCTGTCGCCTGCGTGGTTTGTGCTGCTGATTGTCTGGTCGCTGCTGGGCAAAGACAGCGAGACCAATGTGATCCGGTATTTCAACGAAACGAACCCGCTCTTCCCCGACTGGCCGCCCGCCATGAGCCATATCGATTCTGCGGTCTTTCTCGTGATCATGTACGCCATGCTGCTGACGCCGAAACTGACCGGGGCCGCGATCATTGCGCTGCACCCCAAGGCCACGCGGCTCTACGGTGGTCGCCTCGCTTTTCTGGGGGCATTCGTCGTCGAAGTGGTGCTGTCGGTGGCCTATGCACCGGTGCTGATGATCCAGCAGACCCGCGCGGTGATGCGCGCAGCCCTGGGCCGTGGCAATGCCTGGGCGCCGCAGTCGCGCCGGGCCGCTGCCTATCCGCTGTCGACGCTGATCCGGTTTCACCGGGTGGAGACAGTTCTCGGACTGGTCCTTGCCGCCGGTCTTGTGACCGGGCTTGTGTCCCTCTGGCTCATCCCGATTGCCGCGAGCCTGTGCCTTGCCGTACCGCTGTCGGCGCTGAGTTCTGTGCCGGTCTCCGCGCGCCTGCCGCATGCTCTGCGCATGGACAGCCCGCATTCCTTGCGTGAGCCCGCCATTCTGACCCGTGCCCGCAGCCAGCGTCTGCGCGTCAGCGATCTGCTCTCGGGGCGGGGGATGCCGGCAGAATAATGCGCGCAAAGTGCGTGCGGTACGATCTGGGCCCGTACTTCCGGATTGTCAGAGTATGCATCGTGGAAGGTCCCGCCGGAAGGCCGTGCCCTGTATGACCTGTCGCACAATCCGCAGCGCCGCCCGAGACTACTGCCGGACCGTTACCGGCAGGCCGCGGTCGAGCCATCCGGGACCGGCCCCTGAACCCAGCATGCCTTCAGGCACGTCTCTTATCTCTGTGAACCCGGCACTCTCAAGCCGCGCCGACAGGCGCCGCGAACGCACGCCCCGCGCACAGATAAGAGCCACCGGAACATCCGTGCGGCCGCCTGTGCGCACCAGCAGTTCGTCAATAAAATCGGCGCGGCGCATGTCGATCGGCAAGGCCCCCTCGCCCACGCCTGTCCGTACCCATTCATCCGGGCGCCGGATATCGACCAGTAAGATGTCGCCACGAGCCGCGAGGTCATGCGCCTCACCCGGACTCAGAGCATTACCGTCATTTTCCGCAAAAACATTGAACCACCCGGCTGCAAGCACACCGCCACCTGCAAGGGCGCCGAGGCTCAGAACCATAAAACCCCGCCGCGTTTTCCGCGACGGGGCCTTTTGTTGCCCGTCCTTTTCAGGATCAGACAAGCTCATCATCAGTTGACCGGAGCCGTGCTTGAAAACTGCGGGATCTCACGATCAGAGGCTGCCGCGGGCTCAATGCTGACCCAGTTGCCTTCGGACAGATCAAGATTTCCGTCAATGTCTTCTTCCCAGAAGCCGACGACGTTCTTTGTGATATTGAGGTACAGTTTGTCATCAACGATCCGCCACAGGTTGGGGTTGCCGGGCACTTTTCCGCCCTTGGCCACACCATAGGCACAGTGACCGTCATACTGTGGGGCATAGGCTGCCGGGTTGGCGACAAATCTGTCGCGGTTTGCTTCGGTTGAAAAGGCAAAAACGGCGCCGTTGTAATCGGCTGTGATGTCTTTGTTGCCCGGTACGGCGACAGGCTGTTCCGCGCCGACCGGCGACTGTTCCAGATCGAAATAGGCAACCACGTCATAGCCGGAAACGGCAAAGCCGGTCGGATCGATGTACTGGTCACCGGCGAAAGAAGCGGTGGCGAATGTTACGGCAGCAGCAGCGGTGGCGAAGAAGGTCAGGGGAAAACGCATGTCAGTCAGGCTCCGGTTCAGTCAGACGGTGCGGCCACCCCGGCCGCGCTCTGTCTCTGATGTAGAGGCCGCGTGACGGCCTGTGCACCCTGTTTCAGTCACTCTCGCGCGCTTGTGACATCTGCGCGATTTGCGTGATCGTTCCGTGAACGGCCTGCGGACCGGTGCAGTCAGGTCAGCTTTGGCGGTCGCGCAGGATCACGGCCAGGGGCCGGACGCAGGGTCGACGCCTCCTGAGCCTGGGGCAGATCAAACCGCAGGCCTGCGCGTTCGAGACGTTCCGCCATCGGCTCATTTGCCCGGAAAAACGCCACATCCATGGCACCGGCTTCGATGCCGGAGAAACTCAGCGCTTCACCGGCTGCGCGTGCCAGAGCCGTCTCCGCACCGGGCACGGCCCCCACGAACCCCAGCAAGTGTCCGGCGGTGTCATCGCTGTAGCGCACCCCGACAAGACAGGCGTGCAGCGCCAGCCCCATGGCGGTGGCAAGTTTAGCGTCCAGTGCAGAAATCAGCGTTTCAGGCAGCCCGCCCGGGGCGCGGACTTCGACGATACGGGCCTCTGTCTCGTCCGGTTGATTGGCCAGGATACCGTTAAGCCATTCCACCGCTTCTTCCGGCAGCAGTATAGAGGACGGCGCCACATCCGGATTGACTGCGAGCCCGATGCCCTGACCCTGCAGCATACCCGCGATTGCCCGGCCTGAGAGGCTCACGAAAGGCGCCGTGCCGCCGGCAAAGCCTGCCAGCCGCTCCTGCCGGTCAAACACAAGCACGAACCGCGCGTCATCGAGTTCAAAAAGCTCCGGCGTGATCTGGTCACTGTCATCGCCTGCTTCGGTTTCGAGCATCAGGAAAAGCTCTGTCTCTGCCAGGCGCTCATAAAAACGCAACCGGGCGGCATCATCCGCAGGATCCGCCTGCATCGCCGCATGAGCCGCATCAAGGGGGGTCTGGTCAGTCATGCAGCACCTCACGCACCGTGCGCTGAAGATCCGGCACGACGTCCTGTTCAAACCACGGGTTTTTCCTGAGCCAGCCTGTATTGCGCCAGCTTGGGTGGGGCAATGCAAAAATCTGCCGGTTTCGCCCGGTCCGCTGCTCGACAGCCGCCGTCACCGACGCCACCCGGCCCAGATGCCAGCGCATGGCATAGGCCCCGATCACCACGGTCAGCGCCACATCCGGCAGTGTGTCAAGCGCTTCCCGTCGCCAGGTTTTCGCGCAAACGGGTGGCGGCGGCAGATCCGATCCCCTGTCGTCATAGCCGGGAAAACAGAATGCCATCGGCACGATCGCCACACGGTCACGGTCATAGAAAGTATCGTCGTCCATGCCCAGCCAGGATCGCAGCCGCTTGCCGGAAGCATCCCAGAACGGCGTATTGGCGCGATGCACCTTCAGCCCCGGGGCCTGGCTTGCGATGAGAATCCGCGCACCGGGCCGGAACCAGACCACCGGGTTCGGCGCGTGCGCTGTCGCAGTTTGCGCAAAGCGGTCCCGGCACAGGGTGCAGGCGCGTATCTGATCGGCGATATCTGTCACACAGACTGACCTAGGGTGTGGCGCCCGTTTCGCAATACCCGCAGGCGGGGGGATTATTTCGACAGATGTCGAAATAACTTGCATCACCGGATTCATTTCGATATCCCTAGAAATATGAAACAGGATATCTCTCAGGTCCCCGACCTCACCATCGCGGCCGCACAGTTTGCGGCCCTTGGCTCTGAACAGCGGCTTGCCGTGTTGCGCTGTCTTGTGCGCGCGGGTCCCGACGGGCTCAGCATTGGTGAGCTTGGCGAGCGGACGGGCATCACCGGCTCAACCCTCACGCATCACGTGAAAATTCTCGCCTCCGCAGGCCTCGTATCGCAGGCCAGGCAGGGGCGCAGCATCATTTGTGCTGCCGTCGCTTATGACGATGTGCGAGCCCTGTCCGGGTTTCTGCTCACCGAATGCTGTGCTGACAGTGCACGCACCTCTAAGGATTCCTGACATGGCCGATACCACACAAGCCGCGCCGCGCCCCGCCTTTTGGAGATCGCCCGGTGCCTGGGGCGCCACCGCGCTCGTCTTTGTCCTGCTCGCGGTTTTTGATCCCGGACAGGTTCTGCCAACCGCGCAGTTCACGCTGAACGCGATCGCGCATACGGCACCCTTTATTCTTTTTGCCGTTCTGGCGGTGGCCTATCTCAAGGCATCGGGTGCGGAGACACTTCTCGCGCGGGCGTTCGAGGGGCGCCAGTCCCGCATGATCGTCATGGCAGCCCTGCTGGGCGGGCTTTCACCCTTTTGCAGCTGCGAGGTCATTCCCTTCATCGCGGCGCTGCTTGCTGTCGGCGCCCCGCTCGGGGCCGTGATGGCCTTCTGGCTGGCCTCTCCGCTGATGGATCCTGCGATGTTTGCGATCACGTCCGGCACGCTCGGGTGGGAGTTTGCGATCGCCAAGACACTTGCTGCGGTGGGCCTGGGCGTCATGGGGGGCTTTGGCACGATGGTTTTCGCCAAAACACCCGTTTTCGCCGATCCGCTGCGCGAACGGCCGGCTGTGGGTGGTTGCTGCGGTGTGAAAAAGCCGTTCTCCGGGGCGCCCGTATGGGCCTTCTGGTCTGACGCGGACCGGCGCGTCACCTTCCGCGATACGGCAGTCGAAAACGCGCTGTTCCTGCTGAAATGGCTGACGCTGGCTTATGTATTCGAGGCCCTGATGCTGCGCTATGTGCCGGCAGAACTGATTGCCGGTCTGCTCGGCGGTCAGGGTCTCTGGCCTGTGGTCATGGGGGCGCTGGTCGGGGCACCGGCCTATCTTAACGGCTATGCTGCTGTGCCGCTGGTGGATGCTCTGCTGGCCCAGGGAATGGCGCCGGGTGCCGCGATGTCCTTTGTAATCGCCGGTGGCGTCAGCTGTATCCCCGCCGCAATCGCGGTATGGGCGCTGGTGAAGCCGCGCGTCTTTGCCGCCTATATCGGGTTTGCCATGATCGGGGCCCTGATCGCAGGTCTGGCCTGGCAGAGCATCGCCTGAGCCCGCCCGGGAGATTTCAGCGAAAGCACGCCCCGGGTGTTGCAAAAACGGCGGTTTCCCGCGCGCAAACCCCGCGTCATGTGCGGGGTTCATTGCACAATTTGATTAATTTACGACATAAAGATGCCTAACTCAGTAGATAATAAGTAAACAATGTCCGCTACTGAGAACGGACGATCCCGCGAACGCGGTAATTTGGGGCAGTCGGAGCAGACATGCTGGCATTTGAGAATGTATCCAAGTCCTACTGGACGGGGACGCAGCACAAAGTCATCCTGGACGATGTGTCCTTCAAGGTTGAGCTTGGCAGGTCGCTTGGCATCCTGGCGCCTAACGGCACCGGTAAAACGACGCTGATCAATATGATGGCGGGACTGGAAAAGCCTGACGCGGGCGAGATCCGGCGCGCCTGCAATATTTCCTTCCCGCTCGGGTTTATGGGCGGCGTCGTCAACAAAGTATCGGCTGTGGAAAACGCGCGCTATATCGCGCGGCTTTACGGGCTGGACCCTGATTATGTCGAAAGCTTCTGTCGCTGGCTCTGCGGACTGGATGAATACTTTGATCAGCCGCTCGGCACCTACTCGGCGGGGATGCGCGCACGGTTTTCGTTTGCCCTGATGCTGGCGCTTGATTTCGACATGTATCTCATTGATGAGGGCATGCCGACGACAACCGATGCGGAGTTCAACCGCAAAGCCGGGGAAATACTGCAGGAACGCCTGCGCACGACCACGATTATCATTGTCTCTCACCAGGCAAAGACACTCGAGAAATTCGCCCGCTCCGCTGCTGTGCTGGTCGGCGGGCAGTTTCACATGTTCGACACACTGGAAGAAGCGAAACAGCTTTATGACTACGAAACCGACAGCTAGGAAGTATCGTATCCGGCGCACCGGGCCCGAGCCGGGCACGCGCCCGGCGGCTTCTGCTGAACAGCAGCCCGCCGCGACGCCACAGCAGCCGGCGCCGGACGCAGGACCCGCAGCTGCCGCGCAACCCGGCAGGGAACTGCCCGGGCGCCAGGTGGCATCCGCGAAGTCTTCTCCGGAACGGCCGCCGGAAGCTAACTCCAATGCACAGGCACAGGCAGGCGTGCCGCCCAAAGCGCGCGCACAGCAGGCCGCGGCAAAACCCTCAGGTTCACCCGAAACCGTGGCGCTGCAACTTGACGCGATCCGGCGAGAGGGTCTGACAGGGCGCCAGCTGCGCATGGCACGGCGCATCGCTCACAAACACGAACTGGCGCCGACATCCGATTTTGACGCTGTGCGTCTGTTGCGGGCACGCGGCATTGATCCCTTTCAGCGCGCCAATATGCTTGAGCTCGTTGTGCCAGGCGGCGAAGCGGCCGCGAAACAGGCAACGGGCACCGGCCAGGAGCCGACGGGTCGCATTCAGCTGCCTCAGACAGTGCCGGGCCCGTCCGAAACGCTGCCGTCAACAAATGTGAGCCCTGCCGAGCAGCGTAACCGCCAGATTTCGGAGATACAGGCAGATATTTCCCGCCGGCGCCGCCGCAAGATGGTGATGCTGGTCAGCCGGCTGGCCGCCTTCGTGATGCTGCCCACGCTGATTGCCGGCATCTACTTTTTCTTCGTCGCGACGCCGATGTATGCAACCAAATCCGAATTCCTGATCCTTCAGGCGGACGCTCAGGCCGGTGGCGCCGCCGCAGGTCTGCTGAGCGGAACTCAGTTTGCCACCTCCCAGGACAGTATCGCGGTGCAGTCCTACCTGCAGTCGAAAGACGCCATGCTGCGTCTGGACCGGGATATCGGCTTCAAATCGCACTTTACGCAGCCCTGGATCGACCCCATTCAGCGGATGTCGGAAGACCCGACCAATGAGGATGCCTATCGTGCCTATCAGAAACGCGTAAAGGTCGGGTATGACCCGACCGAAGGTGTTCTGCGCATGGAGGTCGTTGCGGCTGATCCCGAAATCAGCGCCCGTTACAGCCAGGCACTGATCGATTACGCAGAAGAACGCGTGAACAGCCTCAGTCAGCAAAAACGCGGTGACCAGATGGCCGAAGCTGAGAAGAGCTTTCGCCAGGCAGAGGAAGAACGCCGGGCGGCACAGGAAGCGCTGGTAAACCTGCAGCTTCAGGGCGCGACGCTGGATCCGGAAGCGGTCATTGCCAGCCTGCGTCAGCAGATCACGCAGGTCGAAATGCAGGTCCTGGAGAAAGAACTGCAGCTTGCGGCGCTGCTTGATAACAGCCGGCCGAACCAGTCCCGTGTGGACGGTGCGCGCGGCGATATCCGTCGCCTCAACGAACAGCTTGCAGAGCTGAACGCCCGGATGACTGACGCCAGCCAGGGTGAAAACTCACTGGCGCAGCTCAGCGTACGCAGCCAGATGGCGCAGGCCGATCTCGCCACCCGCGATATGCTGCTGCAGTCGGCGCTGCAACAGATGGAACAGACCAGGCTCGAGGCAAACCGTCAGGTGCGGTATCTGACAACCAGCGTCAGACCGGTGGCCCCTCAGGAAGCCAGCTATCCGCGCAGCTTTGAGAATACCATTCTTGCGTTCTTGATCTTTGCAGGTGTCTATCTGATGGTGTCCCTGACAGCATCCATTCTCAGAGAACAGGTGACCTCCTGACATGACGCATGTATCCGTCGGCGACCTGACAATCGGCAATGATCTCCCGCTGACGGTCATCGCCGGACCCTGCCAGCTGGAAAGCGAAGACCATGCGCAGATGATCGCGGGACGGATGAAGGAAGCCTGTGACGCTGCCGGTGCGCAGTATGTGTTCAAAGCTTCCTATGACAAAGCCAACCGCACCTCTCTGAGCGGCATCCGGGGGCCGGGCATCGATGCCGGTCTCAAGGTTCTGCAATCGGTCGGGCGCGCCATCGGCGTGCCGGTGCTGACAGATGTGCATAACGAGGCGCAGTGCGCGCTTGCGGCGGACGCGGTGGATATCCTGCAGATCCCGGCTTTTCTCAGCCGCCAGACCGATATGCTGCTGGCTGCAGGGGCCACAGGCGCCGTGATTAACGTTAAAAAGGGCCAGTTTCTCGCGCCCTGGGACATGCCGAACATCGTCACGAAAATCGAATCCACCGGAAACAGGCGCATCCTTCTGACCGAGCGTGGCACATCTTTTGGCTATAACGCGCTGGTTGCCGATATGCGCAGCCTGCCGCAGATGGCGCAGACCGGCTACCCGGTGGTCATGGACGCCACGCATTCGGTTCAGCAGCCGGGCGGCAAAGGCGGATCAAGTGGCGGACAACGCGAATTTGCGCCTGTGATGGCGCGTGCCGCTGTGGCTGTCGGCGTGGGCGCAGTCTTTATCGAGACCCATGAAGATCCGGACCAGTCCCCGTCAGACGGACCGAATATGATTTATCTCGACAAGATGCCGGAACTCATCGACACGCTGATGCAGTTCGACCGGCTTGCCAAAGCTTCACCGCTGGAATTCTGAGCGTCCAACTGTGAAGATCATCGTGCAACTCGGTCCCGGGCGTAAATGCTGTGATGCGCGGTTACTGTTGGGGACATTGTCCTGGTGATCAGTTATCCGCTCAGTCAAAAAGCTTTTTGAACAAGCGGTCTTTGATCTGATTTTCCAGCGAGCCGCCTGTATCTCCGCCAAGCTCTTTGAGCAGCTTTTCCTTTGCTTTCTCTTCCAGTTTATCAGTCTGTTCATCAATCTGCGCATCAAGAACGGCTTCGAAATCGGGCTGGACCGATACATCTGACCAGGGGCCGGTGAAGCGGACCGGTATTGAAATCCCCTGTCCGCTGTTGGCACGCAACGCAATCGGGGTCGCGGTGTAATCCACCACCTGACGGCCGATGCCGACTGTGCCTTCGCCTGTGGCACGGTAGTTTGCCAGTTCCAGCAGCAGGTCCCGGTTCCTCAGCACACCAGATGCGATCGTCCAGGTTCCGCTCAGGCTGTCAAAGACCGTTGTACCGCTGCCCGTTTCCCCTGACCGCATCAGCCGGTCCAGATCAATCCCCTCAATGGTACCACGTCCGATATTCAGGCTGCCGTCACCGGAGAGGGAATTCATCATCGCATCAACCGAAGCGCCCGTGGCCAGGAAACTCGTTTTCAGATCACCACCGCCGGTCAGCCGGCTCAGCCCGACCGCATCATCCAGAAGTCCCTGCATTTCGATACCGGCAGCACTCAGATCTCCGCCCACAGAAAGCCCGCTGCGGTTGTTGATGACAAAGCGCCCGGTGACATTACCGCCGTAGGCCACAACATCGCGAAGCAAAAAGACCATTCTGGAATTGTCGTTGCTCAGAACGGTCTGTGTCTTTCCGAGGCTGAACCGGCCCAGATCAATGCCTTCTGCGCTCAGCGCGATCTCACCGTTGAAAGCGGACAGCGCACTGGCATCGATGCGCTCCGTCGGCCAGCTGCCGTTGCCGGAGGGAGCGGCCGTTCCACCGCCGTTCGATGCGCCGCCATCCGCGCTGCCGGTGCTGAGATCGCTCAGATCGAGCGGGCCCGCATCCAGACGGGCGTTGATCTGCGGCGTGCCGTTCAGACCGATATCAGCAGCCCCTGTCAGGCGGTTGCCCCCCAGATCGGCTGAAAGTTCGCGCAGCGCCAGCTGTCTGTCAGCGGTCAGCGTCAGCTGCGTCGTCAGATCAATCCGGCGTCCCAGTTTGGCGGGCAGAGCGACCGGAGGCAGACCCAGCGCCTGCATAAACGCGCTGGTGTCGCCGGTGACGACACCAAAGCTGCCGGCAACCTCGCCTGCGGTATTTGCACGCCCTTCAAGGCTCACGTCGCCGGGCCCTGCACTTATATCAATGCTGACATTGCGGGTCTCACCGGTGATGAAACCTGCAAACCCGTCGATAGTTGCCGTCACGGTCACCGGTTCCGCCGTCGGACGCAGTACCGCCGCAAAATCGGCAGGGCCTAGCCGGTCCGGCCAGTCAAGTGACAGATCCACGCCGGAATACGAGATCAGATCGCTGCCTTCGGCGTCATAAATCAGGGTCGCATCGGTGACCTCAAGACGCTGAATGCTGACTGCACG
This sequence comes from Roseobacter ponti, assembly GCF_012932215.1. Classification (GTDB taxonomy): domain Bacteria; phylum Pseudomonadota; class Alphaproteobacteria; order Rhodobacterales; family Rhodobacteraceae; genus Roseobacter; species Roseobacter ponti. The sequence continues at coordinate 3,188,583 of NZ_CP048788.1, forward strand.
TGCTTCGCGTGCGGGCGATGTGCCGGTTTCGATCCGCGCTTCGCCGCTTGCGTCCGTGAACCGCCAGCTTGCCCGCCCGTCAGCTTTCTGTTCGAGGCGGATGGTCGGGCTTTGTGCTTCTATATTGGTGATCCGGATCTCTCCTCTGAGCAGCGCCAGGGCATCAACCCCGATGGCCGCCCCGGAGGCCTGCAGCATCGGGCCCTGCTCCGCCCAGCTGGCATTTCCGACCTCCAGCTCTCCCGCCCGCACTCCGAGCACCGGCCAGAGCGTGATACTGACACCGCTGACCGAAACATCCCGCCCGGTGGCCGCACGCAGCTGGTCAGTGGCAATCTGTGCGATCCGGTCCGCCGGCAGAAACAGCACCGATACGACGAGGACAAGGGCCAGCACCACAACGAGCCCGATCAGCCGGAAGATCCACTTCATACCTTACTCCTGTCCTTCACAGCGCCCCTTTCCGGAGCGCATCAACTACACTATAGCCCGGTGCATGAGCACCAATCCGCCAGACCTGCGCCCCGATATCGCGCCAAAACCCCGCATGGGTGAACCCGCCCGCGCCGGCCAGCCGACGATCGGGATGGTCAGCCTTGGATGTCCCAAAGCGCTGGTGGACAGCGAGCGTATCCTGACCCGGCTGCGCGCCGAAGGCTATGCCATATCGCCCGATTATGCCGGTGCGGACGCCGTCATTGTCAACACCTGCGGTTTTCTCGACAGCGCCAAGGCCGAGAGCCTCTCTGCCATTGGCGAGGCGCTTACCGAAAACGGCCGCGTGATTGTCACCGGCTGCCTCGGGGCCGAACCTGAATACATCACCGGCGCGCACCCGAAAGTGCTCGCAGTGACCGGGCCGCACCAGTATGAACAGGTGCTGGATGCAGTGCATGTTGCTGTCCCCCCCAGCCCCGACCCCTTTGTTGACTTGCTGCCCGCCCGCGGGGTCAGCCTGACGCCCCGGCATTTCAGCTATCTCAAAATTTCCGAGGGCTGCAATCACAAGTGCAAATTCTGCATCATACCGGACATGCGTGGCAGACTGCAGTCACGACCGGCGCACGCCGTGGTGCGTGAGGCTGCAAAACTGGTTGAAGGCGGCGTGCGTGAGCTGCTGGTTATCAGCCAAGACACTTCGGCTTACGGCGTTGATATCCGCCATGCCGAAGAGCGCGGTCACCGTGCGCATATCACCGATCTTGCTCGTGATCTGGGCTCTCTCGGGGCCTGGGTCCGCCTGCATTACGTCTATCCCTATCCGCATGTGCGACAGCTCATTCCGCTGATGAGTGAGGGCCTTGTGCTGCCTTATCTCGATATTCCGTTTCAGCACGCCCATCCGGAGGTGCTGCGCCGCATGGCGCGACCTGCGGCAGCAGCGAAAACTCTTGATGAGATCGCCGCCTGGCGTGATGTCTGCCCCGATCTGACGCTGCGCTCGACGTTTATTGTGGGCTATCCGGGTGAGACAGAAGCGGAGTTTCAGACCCTGCTCGACTGGCTGGATGAGGCACAGCTCGACCGGGTCGGATGCTTTCAGTACGAGAACGTCGACGGCGCGCGTTCAAACGCTCTGCCCGATCATGTCGCAGCAGAGGTCAAACAGGACCGCTGGGACCGTTTCATGGCAAAAGCGCAGGCGATCTCAGCCGCAAAACTGGCCGCGAAAACAGGCCGGCGCATTGAAGTGATTGTCGATGAAGTTGATGACGAGGCCGCTACCTGCCGCACGCAGGCAGACGCGCCCGAGATCGACGGGAATCTCTTTATCGACGAGGATTTTTCATCCCTGAAGCCAGGCGACATCGTCACGGTTGAGGTGGAAGAGGCCAGCGAATACGATCTCTGGGGCCGTGTCGTCGACTGAGACCGGCGACGGGGGATGCTTTTGACAGTACCGGATGTTAGGATCCGGAGCAGCCATAAGCCATGGAGTGACCGATGTCGGATGTACCAAAGATCGCGCAGAAAGGACCCTTTGCCGTCGATGTCACGGCGGGCAGGACCTATTTCTGGTGCACCTGCGGGCAGTCCTCAAAGCAACCCTTCTGTGACGGGTCGCACAGGGACAGCGCGTTTAATCCGGTGAAATACGTGGCTGAAGCGGATGAAAAGGTGTTTTTCTGCGGCTGCAAACGCACCGGCAATCCGCCTCTTTGCGATGGCGCACACAACAAACTCTGATGACAGCTGACAAAAACCGGCAGTGCCTGTTTGCGTCTGGTTGAAAATGTTCCCTATTTGTTCTATATCAGTTTCAACACTGACGTACAAACGGAGGAACGGACCATGTCCCTGCAACCACAGTTTCCCGGTTTTTTTGCTCCCGAGCAGGGTGCTTTGCCTTTGCATGCCCCGCAGCCAGGCAGTGACAAACAGATCCGCTATGCCGAAGCGCTGGCGAAACGCGCAGGCATTCCGCTGCCGAAGGGTCTTCTTGCGGACCGCCACCGCCTGTCGGACTGGATCGACGCACATAAACCGCAAAAACCCTCCGGCCGTTTTGCGGATTATCCGTCGTCCAGACAGGTGGCCTTTGCCGAGCGCATTTCGCGCGTCAGGCGGCGTGCGATTCCGGATGCGTGTTTTCGCGACAAGGCGCTCATGTCGGGCTGGATCGATGCAAACCGCCCGCCACGGGCAGGTTTGTCGCACCCGGTTGCAGCCCGCCGGCGGGGACCTAGCTCTGATGCATGAGCAACTCATCCGACCCCCGACTGCACGTTCTTTATAACGCCTCCTGCCCGATCTGCAGCCGCGAGATCGACCATTATGCAGCGCTCAGCACCACGCAGTCGCTGCCTCTCGCTTTTGACGATCTGAATGAACCGGACACTCTGAAGCGCTGGGGATTATCACGCGAGGTTGCTGCGAAACGGCTGCATGTGCGCAGGGAAGGCGTTGTGATCAGCGGTTTGCCCGCCTTTATCGCGATCTGGCGCGAAATCCCGCGCTATACCTGGCTTGCGCGGGTGGTGGGTGCCCCTGTCATCCGGACAGCTGCCGGGGCAGTTTATGATATGGTGCTCGCACCGCTGCTCTGGCGCTCCGACAGGATGCGGATGCGCCGGAACGGTTGTGACTCCGGGACATGCGCCCCGGAGAAATGATCAGAGGCCGGCCGCCGTACGGCGTACCGTTTCGATGCGCTGTGAATTCGGCGGGTGCGTGCCCAGAAAACGGTCACCGGGATCGGGAATTCGCGCAAAGAACTGCGCGCCGCGCAGCGGGTTGTAGCCTGCGCGCGCTGTGATCACAGTGCCAAGCGCATCGGCCTCCAGCTCAAAATCCTTGGAATAGGTCCGCGCGCCGACAGCAGCGCCCTGACGCTGCGCTGTCTCGATCACATCGGGGTTGCCTCCCAGCAACACGGCGAGACCCCCGGCGATGACGGCGCCTGCAACCGCATTCTGCTGCTGGCGTGCGATATGGCCCCGGATGTGATGCGCCGCCTCGTGCCCCATGACAAAGGCCATCTCATCGGCATTGCGCGCATCAGCGATCAGCGCAAGGGTGAAGGCGATGATGGGGCGTCCGGACTTATCGAGCGTCTGAAAGGCGTTAGGCGGCTGGCCCGGACGGTCGTCCACAAGAATACGGAAATCGCAGTTCACCTGCCGGGTTCTCGCGCGGCATTCACGCTCGGCCACGGGCTCGACTGTGCGTACCACCTGGGCAAAGCTGCGCCCTGCGGCACTGGCAGAAATCCGGGAGGCCGTAGAGGTTTCCGCCTGGGTCTGCTGGCGGGGCTGCGGTGCGGGCCCCTGTGTCGTTGTCACCTGGCACCCGGCAAGCAGCATCGCGACAAGGCAGGCGGCTGATCTTGTTACATTCATCCTTCGGCGTCCTTATGCCGTTACCATTACGTATCCGCTATATTAGGGCGTGCACGCGCAGACGCCACCCCGTGCTGCGTGCTTTGTCGCACTTGTCTGCGAAGGGACGTTATGTAAGCTGCCGTTTATGTTTACCATTGAGCACGAATTTGACGCCACTGTTGTGACCCTTGTCGACGAGGGCGCCGCCCCGCTTCTTGAGGATGTGACCGTACACGTCACCGAAAGCGATGTCCTGCTGAACCAGTATGATCCGCGCACTGACCAGGTCATTTCCGTCAGGTTATCGCCCTGCCAGTGGCGCGATCTGACCGCGGCCCTCAATCTGCCCGAGGGCGTTTACCGGGCAAAGTAACCGCAAGGCCCGTTGACCTGACCGGGTCGTCCTGTATTCCTGTGGCCGACAGCGGCGGAGGACAGCATGAGCACCGGCACAGATATCACCACATGGTTTGAAGGCCGGTGGCACAAAGGCGACGTTCCTGTCATGCGGGCTGCCGATCACGGAGCGTGGCTGGGCAGCAGTGTCTTTGACGGCGCGCGCATGTTTTCGGGCCGTGCGCCTGACCTGCTGGCCCATTGCGAGCGCGTCAACCGCAGCGCGCATGCACTGATGATAACCGCCACAATGGCACCGGAAGAAATGGTTGAGATCATTCGCGAGGGGCTCAAGCATTACGGCCCCGACGACGCGGTTTATATCCGGCCGATGTACTGGGGCATCCACGGGGATCTGACTGCCATTGTGCCTTCGCGCGATGAAACAGGTTTTGCGATCTGTCTTGAGCAGATCCCGATGGCACCGGCGGATGCCTCAACGACACTGGGCCGGACCCGTTTCCGGCGCCCGGTCCTTGAAGACAATGTCGTGGACGCCAAGGCCGGCTGCCTCTATCCCAACAATGCACGCATGCTCACCGAAGTCCGCGCGCGCGGCTTCGGCAACGCGCTTGTGGCGGATGCTATGGGCAATGTGGCGGAATCTGCGACGGCTAACGTGTTCATGGTCCGGGACGGCGAGGTTCTGACCCCGATTGCGAACGGCACTTTTCTGTCGGGGATCACACGGGCCCGGCACATCGCAAACCTGGCGCAGGATGGTACGCAGGTGCGCGAAAAAGTGCTGACTTTTGCTGACTTTGAAGCGGCGGACGAGGTGTTTCTTACCGGCAATATGTCAAAGGTTACACCGGTCACCGCATTTGAAGACCGGCAGTATCAGATCGGTCCGGTGACACGGCGGTTGCGCGAAATGTACTGGGACTGGGCCGCCTCAGAGACTCTGTGATTCAAGCGACATCGCCGACCGCACGAAAACCTCGCGGATTTCACGCGCCGATTTCTGCCTGAGCACCCCTTCTCGGATCTCATCAGGGGACCAGAGCCAGGTTTCGGCCGGATCGTGGTGCATCGCCCAGTCCGGGAAAAGACGTTCGTGCACTCTGGCTCTGACCAGCAGTTCGACCTCGGTGTGCCGGTCGTCATTGCTGATATGCTGAAAGACCTCCTCGACCTTTCCCGTCGGCCCTTCCAGCAGCTGCAGATAGATATCCGACCGGCAGATCAGCGCACCGGTGATGTTATAGCGGGCATTGCGCAGCCGCGCCGTGGCAAGAATTCCGGCAAGCACATCAAGGCTGTATCCGAACGGGCGCGAGGCATAAATGATCTGTTGCATCGGCATCGGCAGTCTCCTGAAACCATTTAACGCACAGCTGTTGTTTGCGCGGTGCCTCCCCTGTGGCATCCACAATAGCACAAAGAGTTTGCGATTGCGCCTGCCAATCGGAACCGCCATTATTGCGGCAAAAGGGGGCATCACATCATGCGCAAGTTTCTGGTCATCCTCGATGACAGCCGTGAATGCCTGAACGCCATGCGGTTTGCCGCCATGCGCGCGGCCAGAACCGGCGGTGGTGTGAGCATTCTTTCGATTATCCCGCCCGATGAGTTCAATCACTGGATCGGTGTGGGGGAGATGATGCGCGAAGAGGCGCGCGAGCGGATTGAAGTGCATTATGAGGTCTTTGCCAAGTGGATGCGTGACCGCCAGGGAATCGAGCCCGAGCTGATCATCCGCGAAGGTCAGGCAGTTGACGAGATAATGGCGCAGGTGCGCGAAGACGAAAGCATCGGGGTGCTTGTCCTCGGCGCGGGAAGTGACAAAAAGGGCCCCGGTCCGCTTGTGACGCATCTGTCGCGCATGGCCGGCGGGCTACCCATTCCGATCACCATCGTTCCGGGTGATCTGAGCAAAGAAAAGCTCGAAGCGATTACCTGACCGCGCACCCGGCTCCCGCCGCTCCGGCGCGGCCTCAGATGCACGGATACCTGTGCAGTTTAGAACGGTTCCAAACCTTGACTTAGCTTCGGTCAATCCGCATATCATATGCAACCTCAGGAGAGAGCAGAATGTTTATTCAGACCGAATCCACCCCGAACCCCGCAACGCTGAAGTTCCTGCCCGGACAGACCGTTCTGGAAATGGGGACGGCTGACTTCCCGACGTCCGAGACAGCGGATAAATCTCCGCTCGCGACGCGCATCTATGCCGTTGAGGGCGTTACCGGCGTCTTTTTCGGAACTGATTTCGTGACCGTGACCAAAGCCGAAGCGGTGGACTGGGATCATATCAAACCCGCCCTTCTGGGCGCCATCATGGAACATTTCCAGTCCGGTCAGCCGGTGATGGCGGGTGATCATGCGCCGGCCTCCGGTCATGCCGAACATACCGGTGAAGATGGCGCAATCGTGAGCCAGATCAAAGAGCTGCTCGACAGCCGGGTGCGTCCGGCCGTGGCGCAGGACGGCGGCGACATCACCTTCCACGGCTTTGACCGGGGAGTGGTCTATCTGCACATGCAGGGTGCCTGTGCCGGTTGCCCGTCGTCGACACTGACGCTGAAAATGGGCATCGAGAACCTTCTCCGTCATTATATTCCCGAAGTGACCGAGGTCCGCCCTGTCGCCAGCTGAGGCGGCATGACGTCTCAACCGCGTGATCCTGTCGTCACATGCCGGTACTGTTGCGGCACGATGACCGTGACCGCTATGGCAAAGCCGCAAACCGCTGTCAGGTGCCACTGCAGTGATGGCCTGCGCGTCACCGGTGCACCGCCGGCAGCATTTGCGGCACCTGCCTTTTCAGATTTGGCGATCCGGCCTGATCCCGATACGGGTTTTCGCCCGTCAGACTGCGTTGAACGCCGGTTCTGCGTAACCTGCGGCTCGCCGCTCTACGCGACCTGGGCGCATCTGCCGGAACAGATTTACATTCCCCCAGTCATTCTCAATGAGGCGACGGGCATAGCTCAGGAACTGCGTTGTCACTCGGACGCGGTACTGCCCCGGGTTTCGATGGACGACGGCGTGGAAAAGGTCTCCGCCTCTGGCAGGGAGACGCTGCGCCGCCCGCCGGGGCCGCTGTGATCATGGCCGGTCCGCTGACATTTGCCTTCGACACCTCGGGGCCTCACTGTGCTGCTGCATTGCTGTCGGGAGAGACGCTGGTCGCCGCCGCCTGCGAAGAGATGGCCAGGGGTCAGGCGGAACGCCTTATGGATCTCTGTGCAGAAGTGCTGCACGCCGGCGGCATCGGCTGGTCTGATCTCGACCGGCTTGCAGTCGGCATCGGGCCCGGCAATTTCACCGGGTTGCGGATTTCAGTGGCAGCGGCACGCGGCCTCGCTCTGGGGCTTGGCGTCCCTGCCATCGGCGTGAGTAATCTCGAAGCACAGGCTTTCGGATTTGACGGACCGGTTGTCTCAACCCTCGATGCCCGGCGCGATCACTTTTATCTGCAAAGCTTTGGCACGGCCGACCCTGTGGCGCCTGTGCTGTGCGACCTGGCTGCACTGCCGGCCGGTCTGAGGGGCACAGCGCCGCTTTGTGTCGGGCACCGCGCGGCGGAAATTGCAGAGCAGACCAGCGGCAGCATCGGCCGGCAAACGCTGCCGGTGGCAGAGACAATAGCCCGGGTGGCCTTCGCCCGGGGTGGTGACAGACACCCGCGCCCCGCCCCGCTCTATATCCGCCCTGCCGATGCGGCACCTGCGCGCGATAAACCACCGGTAATACTGTCATGACACCGGAAGAAGTCGCGCGGATCCACCAGGCCGCGTTCGCGCCGGACCGGGGGTGGCGTGCGGAAGAAGTGCGGGATCTGCTGCGCAACCCGCATGTTTCACTGCATACGGTCACAGGAGGCTTTGCGCTTGTGATGACCGTCGCCGGGGAAGCTGAGCTGATCTCGCTTGCCGTGCACCCTGAGGCACAGCGGGCGGGCCGCGGGTCGGAGCTGATGCACCTGTGGATGAACGGTGTCGATGCACACACGGCCTTTCTTGAAGTGGCGGCGGATAACACGGCGGCTCGGGCGCTTTATGAAGCACACGGATTCGCCGTTACAGGACGGCGTGCAGGCTATTACGCCCGCCCCGGGAGCCCTGCTGTGGACGCAGTGCTCATGAAGTCCGCGCTCAAAGCACGTAACGCGGCGGAAACGCCTGCGCCCGCGCCAGAAACCGGTTGACCCTGCCTGCGGTACAGGTCCTAATTTGCGCAGGATGAGAAAACATCTGCTCATATCGGGCGCTGCGCGTGATTTCCCGCGTTGCCGGCCCCAAAATCACAAACCGGGAGACACTGAATGACCCTTATGCAAAAATTCCTCGGCGCAAGCGCCACCCTGGCGCTGAGCGCTGGTGCCGCGCTGGCCGACCCTGCCCTGATCTTTGACCTTGGCGGCAAATTCGACAAATCCTTCAACGAGGCCGCCTTTAACGGTGCGCAACGCTGGGCAGAAGAAACAGGCGGAACGTTCCTCGAGATCGAACTGCAGTCCGAAGCACAGCGTGAGCAGGCTCTGCGCCGCTTCGCCGAATCGGGTGCCAACCCGGTCATCACAACAGGCTTCGCTTTTGCCGACCCGGTGAATGCGGTTGCCGGAGACTATCCCGACACCAAATTCGTGAACATCGACGGCTGGCTGCCGGAAGTGCCTGCAAACGTGCAGCTCATCGGCTTTCAGGAGCATCAGGGCTCGTACCTCGTGGGCATGATGGCCGCGATGGCATCTGAAACAGGCACTGTTGGCTTCATCGGTGGTATGGATATCCCACTCATTCGCCACTTTGGCTGCGGATACGCGCAGGGCGTGAAAGCCGTGAACCCCGACGCCACGGTGATTGCCAATATGACCGGCACGACACCTGCCGCCTGGAACGACCCGGTGAAAGGCTCAGAGCTCACCAAAGCGCAGATCAGCCAGGGCGCTGACGTGGTATACGCCGCCGCCGGTGGCACAGGCGTGGGCGTTCTGCAGACCGCGGCTGACGAGGATATCCTGTCGATCGGCGTTGACAGCAACCAGAACCACCTGCACCCGGGCAAGGTTCTGACGTCAATGCTCAAGCGCGTGGACGTCGCGGTCTATGAGACCATGAAGTCCGGCGGCGATGTTGAAACCGGTGGCTTTACCGTTCTCGGTCTGGCCGAAGACGGCGTCGGCTATGCGATGGACGACAACAACGCGTCGCTGGTGACCGACGAAATGAAGGCCGCCGTTGAGGAAGCCCGCGAAAAGATCATCTCCGGTGACCTTGAAGTCGTGGCATATTACGCAAACGACAGCTGCCCTGCACTGGACTTCTGATCCGGAGCGCAGCAAGGCTTAAAGCAGGCCACGCCACCCGGCGTGGCCTGTTCCGGATGGGGGTGGCAGATGGCCGATATAGCGCCGGCAATTGAACTGAAAGGCATATCCAAAGCCTTTGGCCCGGTTCAGGCGAACAAGGACATATCGATCCGTGTTATGCCTGGCACGATCCACGGCATCATAGGCGAGAACGGCGCGGGTAAATCCACGCTGATGTCGATCCTCTACGGCTTTTACAAAGCCGACAAAGGCGAGATTTTTATCGCCGGTAAAAAAACCGAAATCCCCGACAGCCAGGCCGCGATTTCAGCAGGCATCGGCATGGTGTTCCAACACTTCAAACTGGTTGAGAATTTCACGGTGCTTGAGAACATTATTCTGGGTGCGGAAGACGGCGGCCTGCTGCGCCCCTCGCTTGCCAAGGCGCGCAGGTCGCTGCTGGAGCTTGAACGGGAATACGGGCTGAACGTGGACCCTGACGCGGTCATTGAAGAGATCGGCGTCGGCATGCAGCAGCGCGTCGAGATACTCAAGGCGCTCTACCGGCGCGCGGATATTCTGATCCTCGATGAGCCGACGGGCGTACTGACCCCCGCCGAGGCAGATCAGCTTTTCCGCATCCTCGGGCGGCTGCGCGAGGAAGGCAAAACCATCATTCTGATCACGCACAAACTGCGCGAGATCATGGAAGCCACGGATACCGTGAGCGTGATGCGGCGCGGTGAGATGACGGCAACGGTGAAAACATCCGAGACTTCTCCGGCCGAACTTGCTGAGCTGATGGTCGGACGCAAGGTCCTGTTGCGCGTCGATAAAACACCCGCGACGCCGGGTAACGTGGTCCTGGACATCAGGGGCCTGAAAGTCGTTGATGATCAGGGAGTTGAGCGTGTCAAAGGCATCGATCTGCAGGTCCGTGCGGGCGAGATTGTCGGCATCGCCGGCGTCGCTGGCAACGGCCAGTCAGAACTGCTCGAGGTGCTTGGTGGCTATGCGGATGCGACCGGCGACGTCACTCTGAACGGGCAGCCGCTGGACCTGAGCGGCAGGCACTCCGACGGGCGTTCGCGTCGCACACGCGGCATCGGCCACGTGCCTGAAGACCGGCAGCGTGAAGGGCTGATCATGGATTTCGCCGCCTGGGAGAACACCGCCTTTGGCTATCACCGGTCAGAGGCCTATCAGTCGGGCATGCTGCTCAACAACGCCGCGATCCGCAGCGATACCGAAGGCAAGATGCAGCGCTTTGACGTGCGCCCGCCTGATCCGGCGCTCGCCGCCAAAAGCTTTTCCGGCGGCAACCAGCAAAAGATCGTGCTGGCCCGCGAGATCGAACGTAACCCCGATCTGCTGCTGGTGGGTCAGCCCACCCGCGGCGTCGATATCGGCGCCATCGAATTTATTCACCAGCAGATCGTGGCTCTGCGCGATCAGGGCAAAGCTATTCTGCTGGTCTCGGTAGAGCTGGAGGAAATCCTGGCGCTGGCGGACCGCGTGGCCGTGATGTTTGACGGCCATATCATGGGCGAACGCCTGTCTGCCGAGACGGACGAGAAAGAACTGGGCCTGCTGATGGCCGGTGTGGGGGGCTGAAGAGATGGATGTGGTTCCAAAGTGGGCTGAGGTCATTCTCGTGCCGCTCATCTCGCTGATCCTCGCGGCGATCCTTTCCGCGCTGGTCATTCTGGCGATTGGCGAAGACCCGGTGGCCGCGGTCAACCTGATGATCACGGGCGCGCTCGGCAGCACCTACGGCTGGGGCTATACCCTTTATTACGCAACGAATTTTCTCTTTACCGGGCTCGCGGTGTCAGTCGCTTTTCACGCGGGACTTTTTAACATTGGCGGTGAGGGTCAGGCGATGCTGGGCGGGCTCGGCGTGGCGCTGGCCTGCCTTCTGGTGCCCTGGCCGCACTGGACCATCGCGCTGCTGGCCGCGACCCTGGCGGCAGCGCTTTTCGGGGCGGCCTGGGCGGCCATCCCCGCGTATCTGCAGGCAAGGCGCGGCAGCCATATCGTGATCACCACGATCATGTTCAACTTCATCGCCGCTGCCGTTCTCAACTATGTGCTGGTCAATCTGATGCGCCCGGCGGGCAGTATGGATCCGGCCACTGCGCGCTTTCCCGAGGCAGTTCACCTGCCCACGCTGCATGACATCCTCGGTGTGGTCGGCATCGAATTCTCCAAATCGGCTCCCGCGAATGTAACCTTTCTCATCGCCATTCTGGCCTGCGTACTGGTCTGGCTGCTGCTCTGGCGCACCTGGCTCGGATATGAAATCCGCAGCTATGGCAAATCGGAATCCGCTGCGAAATACGCCGGCATCTCGCCCTTTGCCATCACCATGATCGCAATGCTGATATCCGGCGGGCTGGCGGGTATGATGGCGATCAATAACGTCATGGGCGAGGCCGAACGGCTGGTGCTGAACGCTGTCGAGGGTGCGGGTTTCATCGGCATCGCCGTGGCGCTGATGGGCCGCAATCATCCGTTCGGCGTGTTCCTGGCAGCGATCCTCTTCGGGTTTCTTTATCAGGGCGGGGCGGAACTGGCCCTCTGGACGTCAATCCCGCGGGAACTCATTGTCGTCATCCAGGCGCTGATCATCCTCTTTACCGGCGCGCTCGATAACATGGTGCGCATGCCGCTGGAGCGTCTCTTTCTGATGATCCGCCGGGGGAATGCCTGATGGATTTCCTCACTGTCATCCAGCTCCTCGACAGCACCGTGCGCCTTGCCACGCCGCTTCTGCTGGCCTGTCTGGCCGGGCTTTTTTCCGAACGTGCAGGCATTTTCGACATCGGGCTTGAGGGCAAAATGCTGGCGGCTGCGTTTTTCTCCGCCGCCGTGGCCGCCCTTACCGGCTCTGTCTGGGTCGGGCTGCTTGCGGGGATCGGGGCGTCGGTGGCGCTCAGTCTGCTGCACGGTCTGGCGTCGATCACCTTCCGCGGCAACCAGCTGATCTCCGGCGTGGCCATCAACTTTCTGGCCGCAGGTCTTACCGTGCTTATTGCACAGGACTGGTTTTCGCAGGGCGGACGCACGCCCTCGCTGATGGGTGGCGCGCGGTTTGAGCCGATCACCCTGCCCTTCGCCGATGCGCTGGCAGATGTTCCCTTCCTCGGACCTGTCTACGCCGAGTTGATCTCAGGCCATTCAATCCTCGTTTATCTCGCCTTCCTGACCGTACCGGTCACCTGGTGGGTTCTTTTCCGGACACGTTTCGGGCTGCGCCTGCGCGCGGTGGGTGAAAACCCGGCCGCGGTCGACACGGCGGGCGTCTCGGTCATCGGGCTGCGCTACGCTGCGGTGGTGATCTGCGGCGTGCTCTGCGGCATTGCCGGCGCCTACCTGTCCACCGCCCTGCAGGCCGGTTTCGTCAAAGACATGTCCGCCGGGCGCGGCTTTATCGCGCTGGCGGCCCTGATATTCGCAAAATGGCGGCCCTGGCACGCGCTTTATGCCACGCTGCTCTTTGGCCTTTTCGGGGCACTGGAAACCCGCCAGGATGTCATCACCGCCGTGATCGGCATCAAGGTCCAGGGCCAGGTGCTTGGCGCGCTGCCCTATGTCATGACCGTCATTATTCTCGCCGGTTTTGTCGGCAAAGCAATCCCGCCGCGTGCGGGCGGACAACCATACGTAAAAGAACGCTGACGGATAAGGCCAGTCTGAGGATTGCGTCAGTCCTGTTTTCTGCACAGCGGCAAGACCCATTGATTTTGAAGCCCGCGGGGCCTAACACAAGCCATGCAAATTTACCTGCCCATCGCCGAGGTTTCGGTCAATGCCTTCCTGTTGCTGGGCCTTGGCGGCATCGTGGGCGTGCTGTCCGGCATGTTTGGCGTCGGCGGCGGGTTCCTGATGACACCGCTGCTGTTCTTTATCGGCATCCCGCCTGCTGTGGCCGTTGCAACCGAAGCCAACCAGATCGTGGCTTCGTCTTTTTCCGGCGTGCTTGCGCACCTGAAGCGAAAGACGGTGGATCTCCGAATGGGCACAGTGCTGCTCATAGGCGGCCTCATAGGTGCCGCCCTCGGCGTCATTGTATTTAATTACCTCAAGGCGCAGGGTCAGGTCGATCTGCTGGTCAAGCTTTGTTATGTGGTTTTCCTCGGCATCATCGGCGGGCTGATGTTTTTCGAAAGCCTGCGTGCGATCCGCAACACCAAGCGCGGTAAGGCGCCCCAGCGCAAGAAACACAACTGGATCCACGGGCTGCCGTTCAAGATGCGCTTCCGTGTTTCGGGCCTTTATATCTCGGTCATCCCACCGGTTATCGTTGGCATCTGTGTGGGTATTCTCGCTGCAATCATGGGTGTGGGTGGCGGTTTCATCATGGTGCCTGCGATGATTTATCTGCTCGGCATGCCGACCAAAGTTGTGGTCGGCACTTCCCTCTTCCAGATCATATTTGTCACCGCCTTTACCACCATGCTTCACGCGACGACGAACTTCACCGTCGACGTTGTGCTGGCGGTTCTGTTGCTGGTCGGCGGTGTTATCGGCGCGCAGATCGGCACCAGGATCGGCGTCAAACTGAAAGCAGAACAGCTGCGCATCCTGCTGGCAATCATGGTGCTGGCAGTCTGCGGCAAGCTGGCACTGGATCTGCTGATCATGCCGGCCGAGCTCTATTCCATCGCGGAAGGGGGTCATTGATGCGCATCGCGGCCCTTCTTCTGGCACTGATCGCCGGCCTGCCTGTCCTGGCCGAAGAAGTGGTGCTTGGCCTGAGCAAGGATACGGTCTCGATCAATACGAGCTTTGACGGCTCCGAAATCCTGATTTTTGGCGCGGTCAAACGCGAGGCCCCTATTCAGGATGATCCGCGGCTTCAGGTCATCGTGACTGTCTCGGGCCCCGAAGAGACTTTTACCGTGCGCCGCAAGGAAAAACGGTTCGGCATCTGGGTGAACACCGACGCTGTCGAGGTCGACAGTGCGCCGAGCTTTTATGCTGTCTCAAGCAGCACGGTTCTGGGACTGTCCATCAGCGATACCGAAGATCTGCGCCACCGCGTTTCGATCCCGCGGGCGATCCGGTCGGTGGGCGCGCCCGATACCATTGCCGATGCCACCCGGTTCACGGATGCGCTGATCCGGATCAAATCGCGCTCTAACCAGTATCAGCTCAACGAAGGCACTGTCAGCGTCGATGAGCAGACGTTGTTTCGCACCGCCATCGAACTGCCCGCCGCCCTCACCGAGGGCGACTATCAGACCCGCATTTTCCTGACCCGCGGGGGTGAGGTGGTATCGCAGTATGAGACCAGCATTTACGTCCGCAAAGTGGGCCTTGAACGCTGGCTTTTCCGGCTGTCCCGGGAAAATGCGCTGATGTACGGCCTGATGTCGCTGGCCATTGCCATCGGCGCCGGCTGGGCGGCCTCGGCCGTGTTCCGGATGTTTCGGGCCTGAGCCTATCCGCGCCCGATATAGGGCATCGTTGTCGCCATCACCGTCATGAACTGCACGTTGGCCTCCGCAGGCATCTGAGCCATGTGCAGCACGGAACGCGCGGCGTTTGATACATCCATCGTTTCAGTGCCCGGCTGGGTCTTTTTCAGCTCTGCCAGCAACGCTGTTTCAGCGTTGCCGATATCGATCTGTCCGCAGGCGATGCCAAAGGGCCGCCCGTCCAGCGAGAGCGTTTTTGTCAGCCCGGTCACTGCGTGTTTGGTCGTGGTGTAGCACACCGAGTTCGGCCGCGGGACATAGGCCGAGAGCGACCCGTTATTGATGATCCGCCCGCCCTGCGGGTCCTGGCGGCGCATCTGCCGGAAAGCGAGGCGCGCGGCAATAAACATGCCGCCAATGTTGACGTTCATTACCTGAGTCCAGTCGTCCAGATCAATCTCGTCGATGGTGCCCGGTGTGCCGAAAAGGCCCGCGTTGTTGAAAAGCACATCAAGGTGCCCGAAGCTGTCAAAAGCCGCCTGCATTCCGGCAGCATCGGTCACATCAGCAGGCATCGGCACGGCGGTGCTGTAGCCTTCTGCCAGCGCCTCTAAAGGTTCGGACCGGCGGGCGATCAGCCCTACGCGCCAGCCCTCCTGAAGAAAGAGCTCAGCGGTGGCATGGCCGATACCGGAACTGGCCCCGGTGATGATGATCGATTTCATAGTGTTTCCTCCGGGTCGGGTTGAGACAGGGTAAGCGGTGCAGCCGGCACCGCGCGCAGATCGTCAACGCGCAGCGCGCCTGAGGGTTTGGCCAGCCGGTTGCGCACAACCCAGATCAGCCTTTCCTGCGCGCGGGTGATCGCGACATAGACAAGACGCTTCCAGAGCGGTTGCCCTGCCTCAGAGCGCCCCATACGCGCGGCGGCGTAAAGATCCGGCGCGAAGACCTGAACGGTATCCCACTGACTGCCCTGCGCTTTGTGGATCGTGACGGCCGCCCCGTGCAGAAAGGTGGCCCCCATGCTGGCGGCGAAGGGAATAAAGGGCTCTTCCTCACCGGGTTTTTCAATCTTTACGATGGAGGCGGCAGAGACCTGCGGGTCTTCGGCCCCCATCACATGCAGACGACTGAAACCGCGCTTGCGGCCTTCACCGAGGTAGATTACCTGCGCGCCTTTGATAAGACCGCGCGCCTCCAGATCGAGGCGTTTTTTGCGGTGTTTGAGCGGCAGTTCCAGCCCGTCGCAGATCAGCGGCTCTCCCTCCAGAAGC
This sequence comes from Roseobacter ponti, assembly GCF_012932215.1. Taxonomy (GTDB): domain Bacteria; phylum Pseudomonadota; class Alphaproteobacteria; order Rhodobacterales; family Rhodobacteraceae; genus Roseobacter; species Roseobacter ponti. Next base: position 3,204,757 of record NZ_CP048788.1, read on the forward strand.
GAGTCCTCAGGGGCCCCGTGCACGTTGCGAAATGCGTTAATCAGCCGGATGCGCGTGGCGTTGCGCCAGACAAGCACCGGGCTGCGCGCCATCAGATCGACCTCGACCCGGCTGCCCCAGACCACCCGCTCATCGCGGGCGGCGGTTTCCTCAATCATGCGCTCAAACTGCTCAAACTGCAGGTCAGGATCCGAGAGTGCGTGGGCGAGATCAAGGATCGGGTTGTCAGCGTCCTGCCGGTGGATGCGGCTGAGGGTCAGCACACGTCGCTCTGGCAGCTTGTCGAACACCATGGTGCCTGACTGGTTCACCGGGGCCAGCTGCGCCGGATCGCCAAAAAGCAGCAGCGTCGGGAAAATCTCCTGCAGATCTTCGAACTGGCGATCGTCCAGCATGGAGGATTCGTCGATAAAGCCGATATCAAGCGGCTCTTCGCGGCGTTTCCAGCCGGTGATAAAATCTGACCCGCGCAGGCCGGCTGCCGCCAGCGCACCGGGGATTGACTTGTTGCCGGCGTAAAAGACCTCGGCCCGGTTGAGCGCTTCAGGCGTCAGCCCGTCGATCTCGGGCCGTTCACCGTTGCCTGCGAGCCACTCGGCGATGCGTTCGTATTCCGGGTCGTAGACCGGCGTATAAAGTATCCGGTGGATGGTCGTCGCGGGTACCCCGCGCAGGCGCAGAACGGACGCTGCCTTGTTGGTTGGCGCAAGGATCGCAAGCGTGCGTTTGTCCTTACGTTTGCGGCTTTCATAATCGCCCGAGACGACCTCGACACCCGCCTCCTGCAGCGCTTTGTAAAGCTCGGCCAGCAGCATTGTCTTGCCTGATCCGGCCTTGCCGGTCACCGCGAGAACGGAGGCATCGGTGCCCCTGGGCGGCATTAGCAACTGGTCATCCAGATTGACGCCGGCACTGCGCAAGAGCTCGGCAACGCTGTCATAGGCCTGGGCCTGGTCGTCGGAAAATGTAAGGGCGGGAACGGTCATGGCGCGACCCTACAGGCGGTCCGCGCCGGGGGCCAGACGTGTCGTACTGCAGCACCCCGCAGGCAGAAACCGTCCGGCCCCGGTCGTCTGCAGGTTCAGCCTGTGCGGGCGAGACCAGGGGCGGAAACGGTGCCAAAAGCGCGCTCAAACCACATGCGGGACATCTTTGGCGAAATGCCGGCACGCCGGGCAACTTTGGCCTGGGCGTCGGGGCTGAATTCCCAAAGGCCGACACTGATCCTGTCGCGACCTTCGCCCTCGCTGCCGAGCACCTCAGGTGAGGAGCCGATCATCCGGTAAATACGGACCATGCGCGCATCAAAGACGCCAACGAAATGGCGCACGCCAAAGCCGTTCATGATCTCGCCACCACCCAGCATCAGGGCCGCCGCGACAGTGCCGGGGGCATCGCGGTTCAGACAAAAGCGCGTGCATTCCCAGATCAGAGGGCTGGTGATCGTGCCCCCGCCCATCAGGTCAGTAAAATGATCGTTCACCATCGTGCGTTCGGTCGTCGGCAGGAACCGCATGGAGCCGCCATGGGTGCCATCGGGTTTTTCCCAGATCACATAAAGCGGGTTCAGAGCATCGTATTCGTCTTTTTCCAGACCATCGGCATCAATCGTGACGTCCCAGGCCAGCCGGGTTTTGAACTGATCGGCACGGTCGCGGAACATGGTTTCCGCCAGAAGCGGGAACTGCGAAAGCTGGTCTGCGTAAAGATAGCGAAGCATCGTGTCATTTCCTTCGGTTGCGGGGAGTGCATGACCGGAAGGATGACGGAGAGGGGCTTAATGCCTGCCAACCTGGCAGATCGCGCCGGTAACACTTACCGGCAACGTCACGGTGCTTTTCAGACCACAATCACGCCCCTTGTGAGGGCGCGGGCGACCGCATGTGTGGTATTGGCCGCCCCCAGTTTGAACCGGGCGCTTTCGATATAGACCCGCAGCGTATGCTCGGAAATCGAAAGAGTTTCAGCCACTTGCGCCCGGTTATACCCGATCGCGAGGAGGGTAAGCGCGTCGGTCTCACGGGGCGAAAGTGGCTGGGACTGTTCGGGCGCTTTGTTGGGTTCGAACTCCAGCGCCTTCTGGTTAAAATAATGCGCGACAAGGATGAGTTCGCGCCTGTTCTGTTCTGTAAACCCTGCCCAGACATCGTCGTCGCAGGTGTGATTGACGGTAAAGAGCGCGAACTGCCCGTTCGGTCCTCTGATGGGGATCGAATATCCCTGATTGCCTATGCCGTATTCAAGAGATTCCCGTTGCAGCGCCCTCGCGGCCTTGCTTGACCAGTCGAGGCTTTTCCAGTCCACCGGATGAAAACGCTGGTAACATCCGATAACCACCGGGTCGATGCGCAGATAGTTCTGCTCCTGATAGCGTTCAGCCCATTCGAGGGGATACGTGCCATAGCCATACTGAGCACCGGCGCTGTCGACCCAGTGATACACCATGTTGTCGACCCGAAAATGCGATCTGAGGTCAACGATGGCATCCTGAATACCTTCAAGCGTGTCCGCCTGCTCCAGCCCCGCCAAGACCGTCTCCACTACCTTCGAATTCGCTTCCATTCGCCCCGCCTTGCGTCTTTTCGTGAAGGGCTGCGATTTCGGCCAGGGCAACAATTGCGGTATCGTCGAGCTGCTCGGCAAGCACCGGCAGGTCGTTCGCTGTCGCAAACGTCTTCAGGTCCGTCAGTACGTCCAAAATCCAATCACTTCGCATAGCAGATTCGCCTCTTAAAGGTTAATGAAGTATTAATACAACTCTAACATGTAATAACTCTTATTGAAAATTCGCGTTTATTTACTCCCCAGAAATAGCGAGGGCGAATTTTGTAAGTGATTGATACTATGTAGCGTCACACGCATGACGTGCAAAGCTCTGCGAAGCGGCATTGCGATTCGCAGGGCATTTTAGCTGTCGTCGTGTTTCGTCAACCTTAACGAGGCGCCTCGAGCGTATCCTCCAGAGTGCGCAGCCCGGTGGTCGGCGCCTGGACCAGCACTGACATATTGCCGGGCTTATGCTCATTGCGCATCATCTTCATATGCGCCTCGGGCAGATCAGCCCAGGTAAAGACTTCGGACATACACGGATCAAGGCGTCGCTCAAGCATCAGCTTGTTGGCCGCACTGGCCTGTTTGAGGTGGGCAAAATGACTGCCCTGCAGACGCTTCTGATGCATCCACATGTAGCGCACGTCAAAGGTCAGGTTGAACCCGGTGGTGCCGGCGCAGATCACCACCATTCCGCCCTTTTTCACAACGAAGGTAGAGACCGGGAAAGTAGATTCGCCCGGATGCTCGAACACCATGTCGACGTTCACGCCCTTCCCGGTGATCTCCCAGATCGCTTTGCCGAACTTGCGGGCCTCGGTGAACCAGGTGGCGTATTCAGGGGTATTGACCGTGGGCAGCTGCCCCCAGCAGTTAAAATCCTTGCGGTTCAGAACGCCTTTGGCGCCGAGGTCCATCACAAACTGCCGTTTGCTCTCGTCTGATATGACACCGATGGCATTGGCACCGGCGGTGTTAATCAGCTGGATCGCATAGGAACCGAGCCCGCCGGACGCACCCCAGACCAGAACGTTCTGACCCGGTTTCAGGTCATGCGGTTCATGTCCGAAAAGCATCCGGTAGGCTGTGGCGAGGGTCAGTGTATAACAGGCCGCCTCCTCCCAGGTCAGGTGCTTGGGGCGCGGCATCAGCTGCTGGCTCTGCACGCGGGTGAACTGCGAGAAAGACCCGTCGGGCGTCTCATACCCCCAGATGCGCTGGCTGGGCGAATACATCGGATCGCCGCCGTTGCACTCTTCATCATCACCGTCGTCCTGGTTGCAGTGGATGACAACCTCGTCGCCCACCTTCCAGCGGGTGACGCGGTCACCCACGGCCCAGACGATGCCCGAGGCATCGGAGCCCGCGATATGATAGGGCTGCTGGTGCCCGTCAAAGGGGCTGATCGGCACACCAAGTGCTGCCCAGACACCGTTATAATTCACACCCGCCGCCATCACGAGGACAAGCACGTCCTGGCTGTCAAGCTCGGGCACATCGACCACTTCCTGCAGCATCGCCTTGTCTGGCTCGCCGTGACGTTCGCGCCGGATCGCCCAGGCGTACATCTGTTTGGGGACATATCCCATCGGCGGCATTTCACCGACCTCATAGAGGTCTTTCTCCGGGGCTTCATATTGCGCGACGGTCGTATCCAGGGCCATGCCAGTCTCCAGCTCTCATCAAAACATGCCGCGCCGCAGAATCAGGCGCCGCCAATCCGGAATAGGACGCGACACGCAATATTGCAACACCAGTGGGGTGCTTTTTGTAATTTTATAACCGAGCAGACGCAGAAAGTTACGCGGCTGCTTCCGGTTGCGGCAGCCGGTGCGCGACAGATCTCGCGTAATAGGCGGCTACGGCCTCTTCGCCTTTCGCAATCGTCCAGCCGTCCTCTGCACCGGTGATCATCCGGTGTTTGCGCATCCGGAAAAGCGCTTCTGAGCACTGTTTTGCAAAATCATGTTCGGCCGCCGGCATGTCCTGCTGCAGATCGGCCGACAGGGCCTGTGCACGTTCTGTGATTTCAGCAGTCGTCAGCGGCCCCTCTGCCGCGCTCAGAACATGAGACAACAGCGGCACCAGCATCACAGGCATCGCATCCGCGATCCGCTGCATCAGATTTGCCGAAAGCTCCTCTACCGGGCGCTCGGGGCCGAAGCCACGCAGCGACAGTGGTTGCCCGAAGGCGACAGCAGCCGTCCCGAAGCGGACATATCTGCCCCTGAGAGCCTGCCAGAACTTCCTGAGTATAAATTTCACCACAACGCTGATCCGCGCCCCGAACCGCCGGTCGCCACGCTGGCCCGCAGCAATCAGAACACGGTCTTCCAGGACCCTGTCGTAATTTATGGCGACGGGAACAAACACAACATCGCGCCCGCCCGGCTCATAGCCATCGGTAAGATAGGACAGCAGCCCCATGCGCGGCGGCATAAGCTCTCCTGTGAGGCTCAGCCCTCCTTCGGGGAAAATACCCTGGGCCACGCCGCCCTTGGTTGCCATCTGCACATAGCGCGCGAGCACCTTGCGATAGAGCGCGCCGCGTGATCTGCGTCGGATGAAGTAAGCTCCCATCATCCGGATCAGCCTGCTCAGCGGCCAGACCCGCGCCCATTCGCCTACTGCATAGGACAGCGCGGAGGTGCGCGCGGCCAGATAGGTCACCAGCACATAATCCATGTTCGAGCGGTGGTTCATCACAAAGACGATCGTCGCATCTCTGGGGATCTCTTTGATCACCGCGTCATTGCCCGGGGCGGTCCAGACCTCATAGATTGAGTTGACGAGCATCCGCGCCATGCGGATCCCGAGCCCGAAATAGGTAAACGCGCTGAAGCCCGGCACAATCTCTCGGGCATAGCTGCGGGCTTTCTCAAAGCCCACGTTTTCAGGGACTCCGTGCTCGTGGGCATAGTTGACGATCTCCCGCGTCACTTCCGGATCGTAAATCAGGCGCTGGATCATGTCGTATCGCCGGGCGAGCTTGAAGGGTTCAATGGGTCGTGTCAGGCGCTCATTCAGCCGACCGACGGCCTTTTCCAGACGGCGCCGAAAAAACCACCGTACGGACGGGAAAAGGAAATGCGATGCAAAAGTCACGGCCGCAAACAACAGGACCAGCACAAAAATCCAGAGCGGAACTTCAACCACTTGCGTCATATTGCGGACCCTCGCAGGCCGGTGCGCCAAGAACAACAGCAAATTTCGGCACAGACGGCACGGCTTACTTCCTTACTTAAATGCCGCCCCGGCAGGCATCGGGCGATACCGCCGGCGCTGCAATCGCATTGCCGCACTGCGGCGAATTGACAAAGCCACAATATTTCAAGTATTCCGGTTGCAGCGAAATAAAGTTGCTCAAACGATTCACGAGGTTCCGATGACTGAGACGCAGAAAGACCGCCCCTGGCTGATCCGCACCTACGCGGGACACTCGACCGCCAGCGCGTCCAATGCGCTCTACCGGGCGAACCTGGAAAAGGGCCAGACCGGCCTATCCGTGGCCTTCGACCTGCCAACACAGACCGGCTATGACAGCGACCACGTGCTTGCGCGCGGAGAAGTCGGCAAGGTTGGTGTACCTGTCAGCCATCTGGGCGATATGCGCACGCTTTTCGACCAGATCCCGCTGGATCAGATGAACACCTCAATGACCATCAACGCCACGGCGCCCTGGCTCCTTGCACTCTATATTGCGGTTGCCGAAGAACAGGGCGCGGATGTCAGCAGGCTGCAGGGCACCGTGCAGAACGATCTGATCAAGGAATACCTCAGCCGCGGCACCTATATCTGCCCGCCCGCGCCGAGCCTTAAGATGATCGCGGATGTGGCAGAATACTGCTATTCCCACGTGCCGAAATGGAACCCGATGAACGTGTGTTCCTATCATCTGCAGGAAGCGGGTGCGACGCCGGAACAGGAGCTGGCCTTTGCGCTGGCCACAGCGACAGCGGTGCTCGATACGCTGCGCCCGCGTGTGCCCGAAGAAGACTTCCCGGCGGTTGTCGGGCGCATTTCGTTTTTCGTAAATGCGGGCATCCGGTTCGTGACCGAGATGTGCAAGATGCGCGCCTTTGTCGATCTCTGGGACGAGATCTGTCTGGAGCGTTATGGCGTGCAGGATCCGAAATTCCGCCGCTTCCGTTATGGCGTACAGGTCAATTCGCTGGGCCTGACCGAGCAGCAGCCGGAAAACAACGTCTATCGCATTCTGATCGAAATGCTTGCGGTGACGCTGAGCAAAAAGGCACGCGCCCGCGCGGTGCAGCTGCCCGCCTGGAACGAAGCGCTTGGCCTGCCGCGTCCCTGGGACCAGCAGTGGTCGATGCGCATGCAGCAGATCATGGCCTATGAAACCGACCTGCTGGAATTTGACGACCTCTTTGACGGCAATCCGGCGGTAGATGCAAAAGTCGAAGCCCTGAAAGAAGGTGCGCGACTGGAGCTTGCAAACCTTGACAGCATGGGCGGCGCGATCTCGGCGATTGACTATATGAAAGCGCGGCTGGTGGACAGCAATGCCGCGCGTCTGAGCCGGATCGAGGCCGGCGAAACCGTGGTGGTCGGTGTGAACAAATGGCAAAAGGGCGAGCCCTCACCGCTGATGACCGGCGACGGCGGCATTATGGTGGTCGATCCTGCGGTTGAGGCCGAACAGATCAGCCGGCTCGATGCCTGGCGCGGAAGGCGTGATGCCGGCGCCGTGAAAGCTGCTCTGAAAGACCTGCGATCAGCAGCAAAGGAGGGCCGCAATGTGATGCCCGCCTCCATCGCTGCGGCAAAGGCAGGCGTGACAACCGGCGAATGGGCCGCTGAAATGCGCGCGGTACACGGCGAATATCGCGGGCCCACCGGCGTATCGGGCGCGCGCTCGAACTGCACAGAGGGGCTTGATGATCTGCGCGCGGCGGTAGACGCCGTCAGCGACCGGCTCGGGCGGCGTCTGAAGTTTCTGGTCGGCAAGCCGGGGCTGGACGGTCACTCAAACGGCGCCGAACAGATCGCCGTGCGCGCCCGCGACTGTGGCATGGACATCGCCTATGAGGGCATCCGCCTGACGCCTGAAGAAATCGTGACGGCGGCGCGGGAGGACGAGGCCCACGTGGTTGGCCTGTCCATCCTTTCAGGCAGTCATATTCCGCTTGTCGCAGACATGATGGACCGGATGCGCGCGGCGGGCCTCGGGCATATCCCGGTGATCGTCGGCGGCATTATTCCCGAGGATGACGCCGAAAACCTGCGCGCGATGGGTGTGGCCCGCGTCTATACCCCCAAAGATTTCGAACTGAACACAATTATGAAAGACATCGTGACGCTTGTGGATCACCACGCCGTCGCAGCCGAGTAACCTCACGCTCCGCAGGTTATCTTTTGCTTGTCCCTGCGGGGACATGCAGGCTAGCTGTGTATCCGGACCCCAGGGAGGATACCGCAATGACCATTCACATCGGCGCAGCGCCGGGCGCGATAGCCGAAACCGTTCTGATGCCCGGAGACCCGTACCGCGCCCGCTGGGCTGCTGAGACCTTTCTGGAAGGCGCCGAACTGGTCAACGAAGTGCGCGGCATGCTGGGCTTTACCGGCACATGGCGTGGCAACCGGGTCACCATCCAGGGCTCGGGGATGGGCATGCCGTCTTTGTCAATCTATGCCAATGAGCTGATCCGGGACTATGACGCGCAGACGCTGATCCGGATCGGATCCTGTGGTGGCATGCAGCCGCATGTCTCGGTCCGCGACGTGATCATCGCGATGTCGGCCTCGACAATCACCTCGCCTTCGTCAGGCATCTTCCGGGAGGTGAATTTTGCACCGACCGCTGATTATACCCTGCTGGCCGCAGCGGTATCTGCGGCAAAGGCCAAAGGGACACCCACCCATGTGGGCGGGATCTATTCGTCGGATGTGTTCTATGCGGAGCGGCCTGATCTTGATGAGCAGATGGTCCGCCACGGCATTCTGGGTGTCGAGATGGAGGCAGCAGAGCTTTATACACTGGCCGCGCGCCATAAACGCCGCGCACTGGCCGTTCTGACTGTCAGCGATCATCTGCAGACAGGTGAGGCCCTGCCCGCCGAAGACCGCGAGAAATCCTTTGGCGACATGGTCGAGATCGCGCTTGAGGCCGCTTTCGCCTGATAGCCAGGCTGGTTTGCCCCGCTCCGGTCTGATCCTGTAAACCCGTAATCTGCATGGCTTAAACCGCAACGCGCCCCGGTGTCAGCGTCCGTCAGTCACCATGCGTGCGGTCATAGCTGTTTTCAGCCGCAGGATTCCATCCCTGCATCGCCGCCGGATCGGGCCGGAACACATCCACCTGCAACGGATAACAGGACGCGGCATCGCTTGAATGAGAGGCCGAGCAGTCTCCGCCCGGGCAGGCCGACAGATTGCCCAGCAGATCGGTCTCTGCCACAAATTCGATGTAGTCTCCCGGGCGCACGGGGCTGGCCTTCATGAAGTACTGTCCGGTGTCCCGGGTGAACCCTGTGCACATAAAGACGTTGAGCACGTCATGCACCAGCGGTTCCGCCTCAGCGCGCGACACGCCCGTGTGCTCTGCCAGCGCGCGGACCAGATTAGAATGGCAGCAGTGGTGATACTGTCCGCCATCCGACAACAGCGCATGACTGTAGGGGTCACAGCGGGTGCCGATCACGTCATGTACCGACCCGCCGAAACTGTCGATACCGTACCAGCCGAGCGTGTCGTGGGTGATCGTCGCCAGCGGGCGCATATGCGGAAAGCTGCTCCACAGGCGCTCTCCCGTCGTCAGATGCGTGCCGTGCAGGGCCCGGGATTTACCGGAGTAGAACCGCTCCGCGAGGTTCTGTGCATTGTGAAGGTTGAGATCACCGACCTGCGGCCCTTCAACCGATGTGATCCTGAAGAAATGCCCGGCAGGGACAGAAAACGTCCGCGCTTCGCGGGGCGGAACGGTCACGCTGTCAGTCCGGGTCAGGTCTTTACGGGCCGTTTCATAGCGCGCCATATCGGCCGCAGGCAGGTTTTCGGGCGGATAGCAGATCACCGGTCTGATTGCGCGCCTCGCATCGGCGTCCTGGGGCTGGGTCATGGCCGGGTCCTTTCTGTACCTGCGCGCATCAGACCTTTGGCAGGTGCGATTTGCAACCCTGTGGCGGGCCGTCTGATGCGGTGAAGGCTTCGGCACCGCAGGCGGCACAGCGGTATTTGCGCAACGCCCCCCGATCGCCGGTCCGGTCTGCGCGCCAGCGACAAAGCCGCATGCCCCGTTTGCGCCGGGCGAAGATGGCGACAATGACAAAAGCAATGATCAGGCCGATGACGATATGCATAAGCTCAGCCCGTAACCAGGGCCTGCGCGTGACAGCACGGTGCGGCCGCGTCAGCCGGCCTCGCGTGGGTGCCTGCCTGCTCCGGACAGATACCCGGGAGAATATCGGATTTTTTCTGCATCAGATCATCAGATGGCCGGCGAGGCCAAGTGCAAACCCGAACACTGCCCCAAGCGGGGGCAGCAGGGTATTTTCCAGCGGGACCTGCGGCGCAATATCCTGAAACATCAGATAGAGTATCCCGCCGGAGGCCAGCAGCATAACCGCGCCCACGCCGGCATCCATGGAGGGCGGCAGCGTCAGGCCGATCCAGGCCGCCAGCGGTCCGAGGGGCACCATCGCCGCAAAGAGCCAGAGCGAGGTCGCCTGCCCGTCCTCTGCGGCCCCTTTCATTTCGCGCATGGCATTGAAGCCCTCCGGCAGGTTCTGCAGACAGATCAGCGCGGCGACCAGGACCGCCGCACTCAGATCGCCGGTGATGACAGCGCCGAGGGCCAGCGCTTCCGGCAGGTAATCCATCATCATCGCCAGAAACTGCGCCATGCGACCGCCGGAACCGGCAATCAGACGGTCGAGCCAGGCAAAACCCGCCCCGCCGGCGAGAAACCACGCCAGAGCAGGCAAAGGCTCCAGACGGTCACTGCCTTCCGGGATCAGCACGAGTGCGACGGCCGCCAGCAACGCGCCCGCGCCAAAGGCCATCACACCGTGCCTGAATTCAGTCTGCGCCCATCCCGGCAGGATATTGAACCGCCAGAGCGCGAGGTATCCGCCCAGCGGAATACTCAGCCCGGCCAGCGTGGCCAGACCAAGCGCCATCCACAGCGGTTCGTCCAAACCCTCAGACCCGGCGCTCGACCATCATCTTTTTGATGTTCGCGATTGCCTCGGCGGGGTTCAGACCCTTTGGACAGGTCTTGGCGCAGTTCATGATCGTATGGCAACGATAGAGCTTGAACGGATCTTCCAGATCATCAAGCCGCTCGCCTGTTGCCTCGTCGCGGCTGTCGATGATCCAGCGATAGGCATGCAGAAGTGCGGCCGGTCCAAGATAGCGGTCGCCGTTCCACCAGTAACTCGGACAGGCGGTCGAGCAGGAAGCGCACATCACACACTCATAAAGCCCGTCGAGCTTTTTGCGGTCTTCAATCGACTGCCGCCACTCTTTGGCGGGACGGTTCGTTTTGGTCTCAAGCCATGGCATGATCGAGGCATGCTGTGCATAGAAATGGGTAAGATCCGGGATCAGGTCCTTGACCACCGGCATATGCGGCAGCGGGTAGATTTTGACCTCGCCTTTGATCTCGTCCATGCCATAGATACAGGCCAGCGTGTTGATCCCGTCGATGTTCATCGCACAGGATCCGCAGATCCCTTCGCGGCAGGAGCGGCGGAAGGTCAGCGTGGGGTCAATCTCGTTTTTGATCTTGATCAGCGCATCAAGGATCATCGGGCCACAGGTGTCCATGTCCACAAAATACGTGTCCACCCGCGGATTCTCCCCGTCATCGGGGTTCCAGCGGTAGATCGAGAACGTCCGCAGATTATTCGCCCCTTCGGGCCTGGGCCAGGTCTTGCCCTTTGTCATGCGGGAGTTTTTCGGGAGCGTCAGTTGAACCATATCGGGTCTCCTGTCCTGAAGTCAGAGGGGTACCGCCGTGCCGGGGACGGCAGCGGCAAGGCATTGCTGGGTTGAAGAACGCGCGAGAATGGCGCGCACTGTGTCGGCGGTGCCCTGATCGGTTCCGGTCACGGCATCCGCGGCCAGGGACTGGACCTCACTTGCATCGGCATTGTCCACGATGCAGTCGGTGAAAGGCTGAAAGAACTGCTTGGGCACCTGCGGAAAATAAATCGCAAGCGTCTCGGGCAGAATGGTTTTCGCAGTACTCCGTCCGGCCTGATCTGTGGCCTGCTGCACGGGTGTGCAGGCAGCGAGGACGAGAGAAAGCAGCAGTAGCAGTCGGGTCATTGGGCCCACCTTGTGAAAAGTACGTTCATATATCTTGGCCGCGCGCGTTTGCCGGGGCCGGACGCGATACTGAGCACATCGCGCAGTTCAAGACCGGCGTCTTTCAGAAGTGCCACGGCATCAGAGGGTGCGCTGATCCCGTCGAAGCGATGGCTGAGCGACAGTTCCATGATCACGAATTCGCACCGCGCCAGGGTTTCCGGCGCACCGCGCAGCACCTCGATATCGTAGCCTTCGGTGTCGATCTTGAGGCCCGCACGGCCCGGATATCCGCGGGCGATCTGATCGAGGGGACGGACCTGGACCGGTTGTTTGTCTGTGCGCACAAAGCTTTTCGACAACTTGTCCGTGCGTTTCAGAAGGCTGGCCATTTCGACCTCGCAGCCTTTGCCGGACCAGGGCACGATGAGATCGGCCTGACCTTCCTGCGCACCGGCCGCCACTGCGTGAAAATGAAATTCGGTCTGAACCCCCTTTTCGCGCACCATCGCAGCACAGCTTTCCTGAGGATCGATCAGCACGAAACGCGCGTCGGGGAAGGACCGGTAAAGCCAGGGCGTGCCGCTGCCGACACCGACGTCAAAGACGACTTCGGGCGTGAACCCGTAGCCTTTGACATAAGGTGCGCGGGTTTTGACAGGCTGAACGACCATCCCCTCCGACCGGAGGGTCCGGCGCATCTGTCTGAGCGTATCCGGGCCTTCGCGCGTCACATCAGCGGTTCGGGAAGCAATAGAGGCTGCCGCGATACATCGTTGTGTAAAACTGCGGCGGGCAATGCGGATGGCTGCGGCTGACGGTGCCGTAAACCGGCACGCGGCAGTAAAGGCTGCCACGGTACATGCCGCGCTGGTCCCAGGGGCAGTTGTTCCAGGCTGTACCTGCATGTGCCGAGCCGCCTTTGCCCGTGGTCGTGCCGCTCGGGCCGTCCGCCAGTGCTGCGGGTGCGGTTGCCATAATCATGGCCGCAGAAAGGGCCGCGGCTGTTATCTTTTTCAGTGTCTGCATCAGAAAGTCCTTTGTTTCGGGGCGATTTTCTTAGGATCAATACCACCGTCATTGTGGCTGGTCAGCGGCTGTTCGTGAACGCCGCGATAGCCGAGCGAGGCTTTGTTGCCTTTGAACCAGATCAGCGAGTGCTTGCGCCAGTTCTCGTCATCGCGCTCGGGGTGGTCCTCGTGGGCATGCGCGCCGCGGCTTTCCTTGCGCGCCTCGGCGGCGGTAATTGTTGCCACCGCATTGGGGATCAGGTTGGCCAGTTCCAGTGTCTCCATCAGGTCGGAGTTCCACACCAGGCTGCGGTCGGTGACGCCCACATCGGTATATTTACCGGCAACCTCATCCATCGCCTTTTTGCCCTCGGCGAGGGTCTCATTGGCGCGAAAGACAGCTGCGTCTTTCTGCATGGTCTGCTGCATTTCGAGACGCAGTTCCGCCGTGGGTGTGTGGCCTTTGGAGTAGCGGGTGTTGTCGAACCGGTCGAGTGCGGCTTTGACCGAGGCCTCGTTGGGCGTCGGCACAGCGCTCTCGGGATCGACGATTTTGCCTGCTCGTATGGCCGCGGCCCGGCCAAAGACCACAAGGTCAATGAGCGAGTTCGAGCCCAGCCGGTTGGCGCCATGTACGGAGGCACAGCCCGCCTCACCCACAGCCATGAGGCCGGGTGAAACGCGGTCCGGGTCATCCTTTGTCGGGGCCAGCACCTCGCCCCAGTAGTTCGTGGGGATACCGCCCATATTATAGTGCACAGTCGGGAGCACAGGGATCGGCTCCTTGTTGAGGTTTACCCCCGCAAAGATCCGCGCGGATTCCGAGATGCCCGGCAGGCGCAGTTTCAGCGTCTCAGGTGGCAGGTGGTTGAGATTGAGGTGGATGTGGTCGCCGTTCGTGCCAACACCCCGGCCTTCGCGGATTTCCATGGTCATACAGCGCGAAACATAATCGCGCGGTGCCAGATCCTTGTAATTCGGGGCATAGCGCTCCATGAACCGCTCGCCTTCCGAGTTCGTCAGATAGCCGCCCTCGCCGCGTGCGCCTTCGGTGATCAGACAGCCGGCGCCGTAGATACCGGTGGGGTGGAACTGTACGAATTCCATATCCTGCAGCGGCAGACCGGCCCGGGCCGTCATGCCGCCACCATCGCCTGTGCAGGTATGTGCAGAGGTCGCCGAGAAATAGGCCCGGCCATAGCCGCCGGTGGCCAGCACGACCATCTTGGAGGCGAACAGGTGCAGCGTGCCGTCATCCAGCTTCCAGCACAGCACGCCCTGACAGACACCGTCTTCGGACATGATCAGGTCGATGGCGAAGTATTCAATATAGAACTCCGCGTTGTTTTTCAGCGACTGGCCGTAAAGCGTGTGCAGAATAGCGTGACCGGTGCGATCTGCAGCGGCGCAGGTCCGCTGCACCGCGGGGCCTTCGCCGAACTCGGTTGTGTGGCCGCCAAAGGGGCGCTGGTAGATTTTGCCCTCTTCGGTGCGCGAGAAGGGCACACCGTAGTGTTCGAGCTCATAAACCGCCTTTGGTGCTTCCCGGGCGAGGTATTCCATCGCATCGGTATCGCCCAGCCAGTCGGAGCCTTTCACGGTGTCATACATATGCCACTGCCAGTTGTCGGGCCCCATGTTCGACAGTGATGCCGCGATGCCGCCCTGGGCGGCCACGGTATGCGAGCGTGTCGGAAAGACTTTGGTCACACAGGCGGTGCGCAGACCCTGTTCGGCCATGCCGAGCGTCGCCCGCAGACCGGCCCCGCCGGCACCTACGACGACGACGTCGTATTCATGTGTTTCGTATTCATAAGCAGCCATGGAATTTCTCCCGGATGTGAGACAGCGCGCGCCGGCAAAAGGCGCCCGTCAGAATTTCAGAGAGCCAGACGCACCATCGCGTAGAGCCCTGTTGCCGCCGCAGCCCAGGACAGGCAGGTCATCGCGATCATCGCGACTTTCTGCGCGCCGCCGTGCACGTAATCCTCGATCAGCGCCTGAACGCCGCCGGCAAAATGTTTGAATGTCACCAGAATGGTCAGCGTTGCGATGATCGCCGGGAACGGGCGGGCAAAATACGCTGTGACGACATCATGGGGCTCGCCCAGCATCGGACCAAAGGTGAAGATAAAGAGCGGGATCAGCACCAGCAGGGCCGCGGAACTCACGGTCATCGACCAGTGATGTTCGGTGCCGGATTTGGCGGAGCCCATGCCCGTGGCGCGTTTGCGGTCTGTCAGATAGCTCATCTCAGGCCCTCCTCAGCGCACGACCGCGATGGTCAGCAGGGTCAGCAGAAACGACCCGCCGACAACCGCGTATCCGAGTTTATAAGCGGTTTCGAGATCAAGGCCGACGCCCTGATCCCAGATAAGATGCCGCACACCTGCGAGCGTGTGATACCACAGCCCCCAGAGCGACAGGACCATGACAAGATCGCCGAACCAGCTGGTCAGAACGCCATCGGCGACGGCAAAATACTCAGGCGATGTGGCAGCGGCCAGAAACCACCAGACCACAAGCAGCGCAGAGATCAGCAGCGCATTGCCGGTGATCCGCGTGAGGATAGATGTCATCGAGGTCAGCTGCGGGCGGTAGATTGTCAGATGCGGTGAAAGCGGGCGATTGCCCCTGTTCACATCAGCCATGTCAGATTCCTTTTGTTCCCTGACGTTATTTGTACTCTTTATTGCGCGCTTGTCACGTGCAAGGGGGCCGCAGGGGCGCGGTTATTTGGCGCGGTTCGTGCAATTTTCCGCATTTTTCCGGGTTTGTGATCACGCGCAATTCTGCTGTGATCACATTATTCGAGGAAACTCAGCTGCCGGGTTGTCTCGCGCTGCAGTTTTCGGCGGATCTGTTCGGGATAATCCGCGAACCCGTTGGCAGTGATAACAAAAGCGCCCTCGCCGTGGATAAGGTTCTCGAAAAACCATGCGGTGAGGTCTGTCTCATCGGTCTCGATCGCCAGCGCATTGAGCGTAACACCCATCCTGTCGAGTGCGGCACGGCGGGTGTCCGGGTCCACACCTTCGTTGGAGATTCCATCACCTGAGACATCGATGATCCTGCGGGTACAGTGCGGCACCTCGGCAAGGGCTTTTTCAGCCGCGAGAACAGCCTCGCCCACAGCTGTGGAAAAGTTGCGCCAGATGCGTTTATCGTCGCTGATGGCCTGGGCAAGGGCCTGCACATCGCCGGCCGACCGGATGGTGGTCCATGGGATCGTCTGGCGCTGGCGCGAGGACCCTGTCCACTGAATAAGGGTAAGCATCGCCTGCTGTTCGGTCAGCGCATCCACAACGGTGCCGTCCCGCAGGGCTGCCGCCAGCCCCTGCATCTGGATCCGGTATTCATCCGGGTCAACCGAGCCCGAAACATCAACAGCCAGCACCAGTGCAAGGCCGCATGCCTGTACCGGAGCAGCAAAAGCAGCGAACAGGGCAGGAATGGTGAAACGAAACATGGCGCGAGACTACAACGGTCCGCGCGCCATGCATCCGAATTTTACGTGAACGCCTCTCAGCGGCGCAGCGGGAGACCGTTTTTGTCTTTCATGGAGCCCACCACGAGGCGCACGAAATCGATCAGAGTCCAGATGCCCAGCCCGCCGAGGGTCACAAGGCAGAGGATGCCGGTGCCAATCTTGCCCAGATAAAAGCGGTGCACGCCAAGGGGGCCCAGAAAAAAGCACAGAAGTACGGCCGCGACAAAGCTCTTATCGCTTTGCTCAACGGGGGGTGAATTGTCGCTCATTGTCATCGTCATTGTTACTGTCCTATCGGTTATCAGGTCGTTGATGGTATCGCGACAATGCGACCTTTGCCGTCTCGCCACTGACCCGTAATAAGCAGGTAAAAGATAACAATTGTATGGATTCCGTCTGCCAACAATGTGGCAACCCCCAGTCCGTCGTTACCCTGAACAAAGAACATGATGGCAAGAACCAGCAGGGTCAGGTCCGCCAGACCATGCCAGAAATCGCCGAGGTAAAAGTGGTGGATACCCGCAGTGCCGAAAACGCCGCAAAGCGCAACAGCCGTGCCGTAGCTTTTGGGGGAAATGTCAGTTTGCATGATGCCTGTCCTGATGCGCCCCCGCAGCCCGGAGGCTAGCGCGGTCGGCGCGCTCCGGTCAACCACGGGAACTGAGGCACCAAAGGGTCTGGTGCGTAAAAGTATCACTGCACTGGGGGTATCAGCCGATCAGGGCGAGGAAAAACCCGGCAAAAATCACGCCCCCGAAGGCGAGACCGGCCCGCCAGGGGGTGCGCACGCCCGTTTCACCCTCAATCGCGAGCGGCCCGAGTGTGGCCGCGGCGGCAAAAAGGCTGCCCGCCATGGCCACTATTCCCTGCGCCCAGACGGCATCCTGCGCGACAGGCCCCAGCGAGAGCACCAGGATCATCAGACCCAGCGCTGCCATCGTCGCCGCGAGCGAGCGATAGAGCGAGGCCAGAATTCCGATCATGTGAGGCGAGAGTTCGACGCCTTCTTTTTCAAGAATTTCAGCGTGATAGTCGGCCGGCACCGAGCCGAGGGTATATTGTGCTGCCCCCAGAAAAAGCATGCCTGCCGCAAGACAGTTCAACATGACGGCGAGTATCAGCATACCCTTCGTGTCTCCCCGAACACCGGTGTCCCCGGGTCACCTTAACTCACATTGGCATCAGCGCCCAGTAGTCGAGATCAAGCAATACATCGGGCAGATATTTCCCGTCCTCGCCGCGCAGCTCAAACGGGGGGCCGCCGCGGGTCGCCACGAGGCGCAGCCGCAGCGCACCGACGCCAGGGGCTGCCGTTTCCGCCCTGTCGAGCACTTCGGACCAGGCGCGGACGGTATCACCTGCAACACAGGGGTTTGCATGAACGCCGGCGTTGAGCCCGACCACCATCTGCGCATTCGCCAGCCCGTTGAAACTGAGCGCACGGGCCATTGAGATCACGTGCCCGCCATAAATCAGCCGCGTCCCGTCCGGGCGCGCTGACACATCGAAATGCACTTTTGCGGTATTCTGCCAGAGGCGGGTTGCCAGCATGTGCTCGGCTTCTTCAATGGTCACACCGTCCACGTGATCGATTTTTTCGCCGACCGCATAGTCTCCCCGGCGGTGCGGCTCTCCGGCGAGATCGAAATCATACCTGCTGAAATCGAGGCCCTCCGGCACCACAAGCCGGTCTGCGGGCACAGCAGCGGCCAGATCCGGGATCACCGTTTCGGGCGCCGGGGCGCTGGTGTCTTTTTTGCGCACCATGACCCAGCGCACATATTCCAGAACGGTTTCGTCATGCTGGTTCAGTCCGCGGGTGCGCACCCAGACCACGCCTGATGTCCCGCTGGAGTTTTCTTTGACACCGATCACTTCGGAGACGGCGCGCAATGTGTCGCCGGGCCAGACGGGCAAAAGCCACCGCGCCCCGGCATACCCGAGGTTCGCCACGGCGTTCAGCGAGATATCCGGCACCGTCTTTCCGAACACCACATGAAACGCGACCATATCATCAAGCGGGCTCGCTCTGAGCCCGCAACTGCGCGCAAATTCGTCAGACGAATAAAGAGCGTGCCGCGCGGGATAGAGCATATGGTTAAGCGCCCGCTCTGCGGTGCCAACGGTGCGCGGCACCGCATGTGTAATGATCTGCCCCGGTGTATAATCTTCGAAAAAGCGCCCGGCGCTGGTTTTCGCCGCCATCACTGCGCCCCCAGCTTCAGGTCCGGTTTATAGGTGCCGGGCGCGTCTTTGATCACCGCCTGACCGCACCGCATGACCCCTGCGGCGTGATCCCAGGTCTGGGTCGGGCTGCCATGCAGCTCCCAGCCCTTGTTCAGCGCCTCCGTGACTTTGTGACAGAAGGCGGATGTGTCTTCTTCGGACAAAAACCGGTAGAGCTTCATGTGGCTACCTCGCCGTTACGCAGGGAAGGGCCAGACGCCCAGCCAGATGTGAATCGCTGAAATCAGCCCGTAAAGGACCAGCGTGATAACGGCGAGCCGCACCCGTGTCGCCATGCCTGCGCGCGCCGGCGGTGTCCAGTCGGGCTCTGCTTTGTTGATCAGAATGACTTCTCCGACAGCCCAGGCCAGCAGCCCGCCGAACAGCACGATCGAGGCAAGATCACCGTTCACCAGCAGGTGCGCAACGGCCCAGATTTTGAAACCGGTCAGCTGCGGATGGCGGATCTTATAGGCAGGCCATGCCTTGGCCCCCTTTGCAGCACTTGAGCCATAAACCCAGAGCGCAAAGAGCATCAGCGTATTGTTCACGTGCATCAGGAAGGCGGGAGGCGACCAGACCGGGATAAATTCAGCGCCGCGATAACCGAGGATCATCAGCACCAGGCCCGCGACGATCCCCACCGCCACGACGCCCTTGCCTGCAGTGCCCAGCCCTGAGCGTTTCGCCGGGGCCAGTCGTTTGAAATAATGTGCGCCCGTCCAGAGGATCAGGCCGGCAAGGATAAAGATCATGTGCTCACTCCGCGTTCATCGAGTTTATCGCTTCCACCTTTGCCAGTGTTTCGCGGGCCGTGGCAACATGAAGGTTTTCGACGATCCGTCCGTCAACGACCGCGACCGCCTCACCTTTGGCCACCGCGGCCTCATAGGCGGCGATCTGACGGGTCGCCAGGTCGACATCCTCCGGTGACGGAGAAAAGGCGTCGTTTGTGACAGCGATCTGTGCGGGGTGGATCAGGGTTTTACCGTCAAAACCCATATCGCGACCCTGTTCGCATTCTGCTTTCAGTCCGTCTTCGTCCCTGAAGGCGTTGTAAACACCGTCGAGGATCGCCCTGCCCTGCGCTTTTGCCGCGAGCAGGCACAGACCGAGGCCGCTCATGAGCGGCAGACGGTCCGCCCGGTAGCGCGCACCGATGTCTCTGGCGAGGTCATTGGTGCCCATCACCATGCCCTCAAGCTGCGGATGTGCCGCGATCTCCGCAGCATTCAGCATGCCCTGCGGTGTTTCCATCATAGCCCAGAGTGGTTTGACACGTGATACCCCGGCAAGCCTGTCGAGGTCAGCAGCGCTGTTGACCTTCGGCAGCAGAATGGCATCTGCGTCCGTTTGTGCGGCGGCGCGCGCATCCTGCTCACCCCAGGATGTATCCAGCCCGTTGATGCGCACAATTTTCAGGCGCCGGCCGTATCCACCGGCACCGAGCGCCTCTGCGAGTGTCCTGCGCGCGCCTTCTTTTTCATCAGGGGCGACGGCATCTTCGAGATCGAAAATGATAGCGTCCGCAGGCAGGTCGCGCGCTTTTTCCAGGGCCCGGGTCCGGGAGGCCGGGATATAGAGAACAGACCTCAGGGGGCGGCTGGCTGATGACATAATGACGTCTCCGCAAAGATGGCGCAGGCTGCGCGACAGAATATTGCGTGGAAAGACGCATTTTCTTTCCGGAAACGCAAGCCTTCTTTCGCTGCATTGCAGCAAATATCAAATGCAACCTTTTGCGCCCGGCCGGTTAACCAATATTTCAGGGCTGTCGCTGATAGTCAGGGCATCGGTATTTTCTGCTGCCGGAAGACCGGCACAGGCGCTGTTCACCATGCGGCAGAAAAATCGCCATTTCTTGAACCGGGGCCGCCCGGTCATCGCCGGGAACCGGCACAGTGATGACAGCGGGTGACGCCTTTCGAATGAAGGCAGACATAAGTATGACACGCATATCAAAACTTCTGCACCTGGGCGCATTGACGGCAGCGGCAGCTCTCTGGATCACATCAGTCACGGACGCATCCGCGCAGAACACGCGCAACTGCGGCCCGCGCGAAGCGGTCGTTGATCGTCTGGCACAGGGGTATGGCGAGAGCCGGCAGTCAATGGGACTGGGCGCAAACAACGCGGTGATCGAGGTGTTCGCCTCCGATGAGACCGGCACATGGACGATTACAGTGACAACGCCGAACGGCCTGACCTGTCTTGTGGCCTCAGGCCAGTCTTTCGAGACACTTGCAGAAGCGCTCCCGGCCAAAGGCAACGACGCCTGAACATGCGCGATCTTCCGGCCCGGTATGATGTTCCGGGCCCGGGCGGTTTCTCAGCAAAGATACCCGTGTCTCCCGTCAGGTCAGACCGTCCCAGATAAGTTTCGCACCGGTCACGGTGAGAAGCACATACGTTACCAGAAAAAACAGATCCTGCGGGACGATCCGGTGCGCACGAACACCGAGCCAGGCCCCGAAAAGCGCAAAAGGCGCCAGCACAAGATTTGCGGTCAGCGTCTGCGATGTGAACATGCCCAGAGATGCGTAGGGCACAAATTTAAAGATATTCACCACGAAAAATACCAGCACCGTGGTTGCCTGAAACTCCGTTTTCGACAGGCGCAGTGACAGAAGATACACGGCCGCAGGCGGACCGCCGGCGTGACTGACAAAGCTGGTAAAGCCTGCAACTGCCCCGGCGACCGCCCCGACGCTGCGCGGCAGAACAGCCGGCGCCGGTCGCAGCAGACCGCGCCGCGTGGCCAGTTGCCACAGAACGAACCCCACAGAAATCACCCCGATCAGCACCCGGAAGACATCCGGCTCAGCGACCTTATAAAGTGCCGCCCCCAGCATCACGCCGGGCAACGCGCCCAGCACCAGCAGAAAAGCGGCCTCGGCATTCCATTTTCGCCAGTAAGGTCGCAGCGTGCTGAAATCGATCAGCATGAGCAGCGGCAACATAACTCCGAGCGCAAGCCCGGGCTCGATCACCAGCGCGAGCATACTTGCTGCGGCAAATGCCGCCCCGGAGCCGAAGCCGCCTTTGGAAATGCCGGCGAAAATGACCGCCGGTCCTGCTATGAGAAAAAATGTGAGGTCCAGCGAGAGCATGCTGCGCATTCCTGGCGCGAAACCCTGCCGAAGTCCACAATCTCTGCTGCGTCAGCGCATCGTCGCCCTGCCGCAACCGAACTTGCGCAAGTTGCTGCGATTGGGTAGCACGTGGCGAACTTCAACCGCATGCGGAGCATTTAATAATGGCAAGACCCAAAATCGCACTGATCGGCGCCGGCCAGATCGGCGGCACGCTCGCCCACCTTGCAGCGCTCAAGGAACTGGGCGACGTCGTTCTGTTCGACATCGCCGAGGGCATCCCCGAAGGTAAAGCCCTCGACATCGCGGAAAGCGGTCCGTCGGCGAAATTCGACGCAGCCTTGTCCGGGACGCAGTCTTATGAGGATATCGCCGGCGCGGATGTCTGCATCGTAACGGCCGGTGTTGCCCGCAAACCCGGCATGAGCCGGGACGATCTGCTGGGCATCAACCTCAAGGTCATGAAATCCGTGGGCGAGGGCATTGCCGCCCATGCGCCCGAGGCCTTTGTGATCTGCATCACCAATCCGCTCGACGCGATGGTCTGGGCCCTGCGTGAATTTTCCGGTCTGCCGCATGAAAAGGTCTGCGGCATGGCGGGCGTGCTGGACTCCGCGCGCTTCCGGCACTTCCTTGCGGACGAATTCAACGTTTCGATGAAAGACGTCACCGCCTTTGTACTGGGCGGACATGGTGACACGATGGTGCCGCTGGTGCGCTATTCGACCGTTGCCGGCATCCCGCTGCCAGATCTGGTCAAAATGGGCTGGACGAGCCAGGAAAAACTGGATGCCATCGTCCAGCGCACCCGTGATGGTGGCGCTGAGATCGTGGGCCTGCTCAAGACCGGGTCGGCCTTCTACGCACCGGCGACCTCCGCGATCGAAATGGCAGAGAGCTATCTCAAGGATCAGAAACGCGTTCTGCCCTGTGCCGCCTATGTGGACGGCGCCTACGGGCTGAACGGTTTTTACGTCGGCGTTCCGACAGTCATCGGTGCCGGCGGCATCGAGCGCGTGGTCGAAATCAGCATGAACAAAGACGAGCAGACCATGTTCGACAACTCCGTGAACGCGGTCAAAGGTCTGGTCGAGGCCTGCAAAGGCATTGATAACTCGCTCTGAGACAGGGTGATGCCTGAGGGCTCCGGGCATTTCCGGGGCCCTTTTTTTCAGGCATGGCCCATGATCCCGGGCCGCGGATACCTCCCTGCCTCAGAGCTTCCCGGAGGATGCACAGCGGCGATCTGCTGCCTGTTGTTCCGGGAAGGTCCATCTGGTCTGAAGGGCGTTTTTGTTTCCTGCAAAAATCCCTCCCGCACGAGGCCAGCGCCCTTCGGAAACGCTCTGGCGGTCAGGCCGGAACGGTCCGCACGGGCGGTGGGCAGAGCGAAACCACCTGAAAACAGAATGATTCCCCGGCTCTTACCCCGCAGGGGCATTACTTCGGTCACTTGTGATCACAGTTTTTCAGCGTGTGATCACAAAAATCGCTTTTCCCCGACATATACCCCGTTTGCTGAGAAAAACTGTTTTCTTCCGGCGTCTGACGGGGTGCAGTGCCCCAAGAGAACCGATCAATCAGTACGGGACCAGAACGATGAATATCCACGAATACCAGGCCAAAGCATTGCTCCGCAGCTACGGTGCACCGGTTTCTGACGGACGCGTCGTGCTTCGCGCCGAAGAAGCCAAAACCGCAGCCGGCGCCCTGGACGGCCCGCTCTGGGTGGTCAAGGCGCAGATCCACGCGGGCGGCCGGGGTAAGGGGACGTTCAAAGAAGCCGATGCCGGCGAGAAGGGCGGCGTGCGCCTGACCAAATCGGTTGAGGAAGCCGCCGAGGAAGCAAAAAAGATGCTCGGCCGCACGCTCGTCACACACCAGACCGGCCCGGTCGGCAAACAGGTAAACCGGATCTATATCGAAGACGGCTCGGGCATCGAAACCGAGCTCTATCTCGCACTGCTCGTAGATCGCCAGACCAGCCGCGTGAGTTTCGTCTGCTCCACCGAGGGCGGCATGGATATCGAAGAGGTCGCAGCCTCCACGCCTGAAAAAATCCTCAGCTTCTCTGTTGACCCTGCGACCGGCTATCAGGCCTTCCACGGGCGCCGTATTGCCTTTTCGCTCGGGCTTGAGGGCAAACAGGTCAAGCAATGCGTCGGCCTGATGGGTCTGCTTTACAAAGCCTTCATGGAAAAAGACATGGAGATGCTGGAGATCAACCCGCTGATCGTGACCGACAGCGGTGATCTCAAAGTACTCGACGCCAAAGTCGCCTTTGACGGCAATGCGATCTACCGCCACGCGGATATCGCCGAGCTGCGCGACACCACGGAGGAAGACAGCAAAGAGCTCGAAGCCTCCAAATACGACCTCAACTACATCGCGCTGGATGGCGAAATCGGATGTATGGTGAACGGCGCGGGCCTTGCCATGGCGACCATGGACATCATCAAACTGTATGGCGCGGAGCCTGCAAACTTTCTGGACGTGGGTGGCGGGGCAACAAAGGAAAAGGTCACCGAGGCTTTCAAAATCATCACCTCTGATCCCAACGTCAAAGGCATCCTGGTGAACATCTTCGGCGGCATCATGCGCTGTGATGTGATCGCCGAGGGGGTTGTGGCAGCGGTTAAAGAGGTCGGGCTTCAGGTGCCGCTGGTTGTCCGTCTTGAAGGCACCAACGTGCAGCAGGGCAAGGACATCATCAACAACTCCGACGTTGATGTGATCGCCGCGGACGATCTCAAGGATGGTGCTCAGAAAATCGTGAAAGCCGTAAAGGGCTGAGGCGTGACCCGCTCCGGCCCTCTGCCCGGCGCTGTTGCCAGCGCTGCCGTGCTCCTTGGCGGATGCGCCACGGGGGACCGGTCGGCTGACGTGACGGAGCTCGACAATACCTGGCGGGCCAACCTTGTGCCGAAAAGCAGCCCGGCGCTGATGGTCGGCACCTTTGAACGCTTCTGCGTTGAGACCTCGGGACTGGCGGCGCGGGAAACGGCGCTGCGGCGGGCGGGATATGTTCCTCTGGCGGATCGGGGCACCCCGGGCACCCGGGCCTTCGTCGTCGATGATACCCGGCCGGCGGTAGCGGTGTCTGAGAACATGTGTCTGGTGCAGGCGCGCGCGCGCACCGGCCAGACCGAGCGGTTCGAACGCTATGTGACGGTGCGGTTTCCTGATGCTGTGGAAACCGACCCGGCACCGCTGGGCCGCTCGATCAGCCAGGCATGGTCGGTGCCCGGCCCCGCGATCATCGCGACCGAGCGGGTTCAGGACGTTGACTGGAACAACTTCGCCCTGATCTATTACCGGCCGGAGGGGGCGTCATGATCCGCGGCCTTCTTTGTCTCATTGTGATCACACTTCACGCAGCACCTGCGGTGGCGGATACACAGACCCGCCTGCTCAGCCTCTGGACGAGGTATCTGCAGATGTGCGCGCCGATGCTGAGCGATCCGGCGACGCCTTTTGCCGCGATTGCAAATGACACAGCCGCAGACCGCCCCGCAGGCTGGAGCACGAAAGACAGCACGTTCCGCATGTATGAATGGGTCGCGGCCACCTTTGATAAAACGGAATATATCGAAGTGATGCGGCGGCCAGACGGGCTGCATCTGACCTGTCTGGTCACCGATGATGTGCAGCCGGGAGATACCCACACCGAGCTTGCCGGTGCTTTCATTGCGCTGGCCAGTCACAGCGACGGGCTTCAGATCGCCGGCGGCGAAATGCAGGCCGAACCGGCGGGCGACGCTCGCGCCGGCGAAGATTTCGGCGCGCCATATGCTTTCGTGATCGACGGTGCATTCGGCCCGAAACCCATCCGAACGCTGCTGATGATCCGCTCAGGCGGGCTCACGCTGCAGGTACAGCAGGCAACGGGGGCGTCATGAGGCACATACTTTGCAGCGCTCTCTTCTGCCTTTGTGCCGGGACTGCGGCCGCCGGTGCCGATCTGGCGATCAGCGCCTTCAACAGCGTCTGTTTCAAAGCCGGGCAGACCGCGACAGTGGCCCGCGACAGGATGCAGCAGATGGCCGGCACGCCGCTGCCGTTTACACTGACCTTCTGGGATAAAACGCTGGAGCCCGCACCGGGCACGCCCATGTTGATTGAGCGGCGGTGCGAGGTGCTCTTTGACGGCGCGCATACCCCCGCTGCCATCGAGGCGCTGCGGGTTCAGATGGCCACTCCGCCCGTGTTCGGCTTTGCGATTGATCTGCCGGAAACGCACGACGCCCTGCCCGGCACTGCCCTGATCGAAGGGCGCGAGCTGCTGCGCGGCCGCGTGGCCGTTGTGCATGTCGGCATGCGCGGCGATCAGACCTTTATGGCTGTTGACCGGCTGCCCGCCGGATGGGAGGCGATGTGATGCGGCGCGCCTTCCCTCTTTACGCAGCGACCGTTGTGCTGGCCCTGGCCGGCCCCGCCGCGGCACAGGATCAGCGGACGATTTCGGCCCACAATATGCAGCTGGCTGTTGAGATATGTCTGCGGAACTACCGCACCGAGACGGCATTGCCGCAGGCTTTCGGCGCTGCGGGCTTCAGCGTATCTCCCGGACCCGACGCCGGGTATGCCTCTTTCGCCGCAGATGGTGTCACCGGCGCGTTCAGCACCTCTCAGGCGCAGGGCTTCTGTTCGGTGCAGTCCACACTTGTCGATCTGGCAACCGCCGGAGACCTCGGCAGCCGCATGGCACAGTCGCTTTTCCCCGGGCAGGTACACGCAGGCGGCCCGGAACATCCCGTGGGCGCTCCCCTGCCCCCCTGTGCGGGGCTCTCGGTCTTTGCCCCACAGCAACTGATCACCATCACCTATGCCGCCGCCGGCAACAGCGGCGAATGCATCACAGACGGCACCAGTGCCGTCGTCATTAATATGTAAGTCAAAGGAACCACCATGGCCGTACTGATCAATGAAAACACGAAAGTTATCTGCCAGGGTCTGACCGGCAGTCAGGGCACCTTTCACACCGAACAGGCCATCGCATACGGCACGAAGATGGTCGGCGGTGTGACACCGGGCAAAGGCGGTCAGACGCATCTGGATCTGCCGGTGTTCAATTCCGTGCACGAGGCGAAAGCGAAAACCGAAGCCAACGCCAGCGTGATCTATGTGCCGCCGCCCTTTGCCGCGGATTCGATCCTCGAGGCCATCGATGCGGAGATGGAGCTGATTGTCTGCATCACCGAAGGCATTCCGGTTCTCGATATGATGAAGGTGCAGCGCGCGCTTGAAGGTTCGAAATCGCGCCTGATCGGGCCCAACTGCCCGGGGGTCATCACCCCTGACGCCTGTAAAATCGGCATCATGCCGGGCCATATCCACAAGCGCGGCTCCTGCGGGGTGGTCTCGCGCTCGGGCACGCTGACCTATGAGGCGGTCAAACAGACCACCGATCTGGGCTATGGCCAGTCCACCGCCGTCGGCATTGGCGGCGACCCGATCAAAGGCACCGAACATATCGACGTGCTGGAGATGTTCCTCGCGGATGACGAGACGAAATCAATCATCATGATCGGCGAGATCGGCGGCTCTGCGGAAGAAGACGCGGCACAGTTCCTTGCCGATGAGAAAAAGAAAGGCCGCTGGAAGCCAACCGCAGGATTTATCGCAGGCCGCACGGCCCCTCCGGGCCGCCGCATGGGCCACGCCGGTGCAATTGTCGCCGGTGGCAAGGGCGGTGCCGAGGATAAGATCGAAGCCATGCGCGCTGCCGGTATCGTGGTCGCTGACAGCCCCGCGACACTGGGCGAAGCGGTCAAGGAAGCGATTGAAAAGGGGTGAGCCGCGGTCCGGGCATAAGTGAAGCAAGCGCTCCGGTGGCGCGTTTGAGGTCCGAATGGGCGGCGCCCCTAGGTAGCCTTATGCAGGTGCGCGCGACACATCCAATGAGGACAGCGCCTTACCCCGGGGAGGTGCAAAGCGCCTTCCCGACGGGAAGGTCAGGCGCTGCCCGGCGAGGCCGCCCGGCGGGAGGTCTGTTCATATGACCTTCTCAGAAGCGGTCAGAAGTTCATTCCGGCAATATGCCACATTTTCCGGCCGGGCATCCCGGGCAGAGTACTGGTTTTTCTTTCTGTTCTGCCTGCTCGGCGGCCTGATCAGCGGGCTTTTCGAGAACACACTCAACCGCGCGTTCGGCGAGGATCAGGGGCCGACGATCCTGTCGGGTACTTTTAACCTGATCACATTCCTGCCCGGACTTGCCGTCGCCTGGCGCCGGATGCATGACAGCGGGCGTTCCGGACTGCTGTTTCTGTATCCGCTGCTCGTGCTGATCGGTCTTGGCACCATCGCCACGCTCACCGGCAGTTTTGGTGAACTCTTGCCCGGCAGCGACGGCACACCACCTTTTGAGGGGCCCGCTGCCATCATTGTCTCGCTGATGATGATCGTAATGGCTCTGACGCCCCTGGTTTTTCTGTGGTGGCTCACGCGTCCCTCCCAACCCGGCCCCAACACCTATGGTCCTAACCCACATGAGGTAACCCCATGACCGACCACCCCGCCAACGACCAGTTTCACGCCTCGAGTTTCATGCAGGGGCATAACGCCGAGTATCTTGAACAGATGTACGCGCGCTATGCCGCCGACCCCGGTGCCGTCGATGAGGCATGGCAGGCGTTTTTCAAAGCCATGGGAGACGATGAGGTCTCGGTCAGAAAAGAAGCCGCCGGCCCGTCCTGGGCGCGCAGTGACTGGCCACCGCAACCGGGCGATGATCTGACCGCGGCACTGACCGGCGAATGGGCGCCGGAGCCCGAAGTGAAAGCGGTGACAAAGGCCATCAAAGGCAAAGCCGGTGAGCAGCAGGTCGAGGTCTCAGAAGAAGCGATCAAACGCGCCGTGCTCGACAGTATCCGGGCGCTGATGATCATCCGCGCCTACCGGATCCGCGGCCATCTGGTGGCCGATCTCGACCCGCTGGGCATGCGCAACCAGACGCCACACCCCGAGCTTGATCCGAAATCCTATGGCTTCACCGAGGCCGATATGGACCGGCCGATCTTTATCGACAACGTGCTGGGGCTCGAGCTTGCCTCGATGCGCGAAATCCTGTCGATCGTGAAACGCACGTACTGTGGCACCTTTGCGCTGCAGTACATGCATATCTCCAACCCCGAAGAAGCCGGCTGGCTGAAAGAACGCATCGAAGGCTTCGGCAAAGAAGTGTCTTTCACCCGCGAGGGGCGCAAAGCGATCCTGAGCAAGCTGGTGGAGGCCGAGGGCTTCGAGAAATTCCTGCATGTGAAATACATGGGCACGAAACGCTTTGGTCTCGACGGTGGCGAAAGCCTCGTGCCGGCGATGGAGCAGATCATCAAACGCGGCGGCGCCCTGGGCGTCCGGGACATCGTGATCGGTATGCCGCACCGCGGACGCCTGTCGGTGCTCGCCAATGTGATGGCCAAGCCCTACAAGGCGATCTTCAACGAATTCCAGGGCGGCAGCTTCAAGCCCGAGGATGTGGACGGCTCGGGCGACGTGAAATATCACCTCGGCGCGTCATCCGACCGGGAGTTCGACGGCAATACCGTGCACCTGAGCCTCACGGCGAATCCCAGCCACCTCGAAGCCGTGAACCCGGTGGTGCTGGGCAAGGCGCGCGCCAAACAGGACCAGAACAACGATCCGGACCGCACCTCCTGCATGCCGATCCTGCTGCACGGGGACGCGGCTTTTGCAGGCCAGGGCGTGGTGGCGGAATGCTTCGCGCTCTCCGGCCTGCGCGGACACAAAACCGGCGGCACGATGCATCTCGTGGTCAACAACCAGATCGGGTTTACAACCGCGCCGCACTTTTCACGTTCCTCACCCTATCCCACCGACAACGCGCTGGTGGTTGAGGCGCCGATTTTCCACGTCAACGGAGATGACCCCGAAGCGGTCGTGCACGCGGCCAAAGTGGCCACGGAATTCCGCCAGAAGTTCCGCAAAGACGTGGTCATCGACATCATCTGCTACCGTCGGTTCGGGCATAACGAAGGCGATGAGCCGATGTTTACCAACCCGATCATGTATAAAAAGATCAAGGGCCACAAAACCACGCTGAGCCTTTATACCGAGCGTCTGGTGCGCGACGGGCTGATCCCCGAAGGCGAGATCGAAGACATGAAAGCCGCCTTTCAGGCGCACCTCAGCGAGGAGTTTGAGGCCGGCAAGGAGTACCGCCCGAACAAGGCCGACTGGCTTGATGGCAAGTGGTCCCACATCGATAAGATGAAGGAAAAACGCTATCAGCGCGGCAAGACCGCCATTGCCAAAGGCACGATGGCCGAGGTGGGCAAAGCGCTCTCCACCGCCCCCGACGGCTTTCCGATCCACAAGACAGTGGGCCGCCTGCTCGAAGCCAAAGAGCAGATGTTTGAAAAGGGCGAGGGCATTGACTGGGCCACAGCCGAGGCGCTGGCTTTCGGTTCATTGCTGACCGAAGGCTATCCGGTGCGACTTGCAGGCCAGGACAGCGCGCGCGGGACCTTTTCGCAGCGTCACTCCGCCCTCATCAACCAGGACACCGAAGAGCGATACTATCCGCTCAACAACATCAAAAAGGGCCAGGCGCAGTATGAGGTGATCGATTCCATGCTGTCGGAATACGCGGTGCTCGGGTTTGAGTACGGGTATTCGATGGCCGAGCCCAATGCGCTCACCCTCTGGGAGGCGCAGTTCGGGGATTTCGCCAATGGCGCTCAGATCATGTTTGATCAGTTCATCAGCTCCGGCGAGAGCAAATGGCTGCGCATGTCGGGCCTTGTGTGTCTGCTGCCGCACGGGTTTGAGGGTCAGGGGCCCGAGCACTCCTCGGCCCGCCTTGAGCGGTTTTTGCAGATGTGCGGCCAGGACAACTGGATCGTCGCCAACTGCACCACACCGGCCAACTATTTCCACATCCTGCGTCGCCAGATCCACCGCAGCTTCCGTAAGCCGCTCATTCTGATGACGCCGAAATCGCTGCTCCGCCACAAACTGGCGATCAGCAGGGCGGAAGAATTCACCACCGGCTCATCTTTCCACCGGCTGATGTGGGATGACGCGCAGCAGGGCAATTCGGACACGAAACTGGTCGCGGACGGCAAGATCAAACGCGTGGTGATGTGCGCGGGCAAGGTCTATTACGATCTGCTGGAAGAACGCGACGCGCGCGGTATCGATGATGTCTATCTGCTGCGGGTGGAGCAGTTCTATCCGTTCCCGGCGCAGTCTGCCGTTAAAGAGCTGGAACGCTTCAAACAGGCAGAGGTGATCTGGTGCCAGGAGGAGCCCAAAAATCAGGGGGCCTGGACCTTTATCGAGCCCAATATCGAATGGGTTCTCGGACGGATCAAAGCGAAACACACCCGGCCACGCTATGTCGGCCGCGCCACATCGGCTTCGCCTGCCACAGGCCTCGCCAGCCAGCACAAAGCACAACAGGCAGCGCTCGTGAACGAAGCGCTGACCATTGAAGGGAAATAACTCATGACCACCGAAGTACGCGTGCCCACGCTGGGCGAATCTGTGACAGAGGCCACCGTCGCCACCTGGTTCAAGAAGCCGGGCGAAACCGTTGCCGTCGATGAGATGCTCTGTGAGCTGGAGACGGATAAGGTCACCGTCGAAGTGCCGTCACCCGTCGCCGGTACACTTGACGAAATCGTCGCTGCCGAAGGCGATACCGTGGGCGTCGATGCCCTGCTGGCAAATATCTCCGAGGGCGATGCGGGCTCTGATGCCGCGCCGAAAGGCAAAGAATCCGCCAAAGAGGAAGAAGCGCCTGCGTCCTCTGCGCGCACCGCGGCCCCTGCTCCTGCATCAGAGGCCGGTGGATCGGTTGATGTGATGGTGCCCACGCTGGGCGAATCCGTCAGCGAAGCCACGGTCAGCACCTGGTTCAAAAAGGTCGGTGACAGCGTTGCGGCTGACGAAATGCTCTGCGAGCTTGAGACCGACAAAGTCAGCGTCGAAGTGCCTGCCCCTGCTGCCGGTACTCTCACCGATATCCTTGCTCAGGAGGGCGAAACCGTCAGCGCCGGCGGCAAACTGGCCGTGATGAGCCCCGGCGAAGGCAGTGCCGCGGCAGCCCCCCCGGAAAGCTCTGAAGCCTCCGAGCCCGCCGCCCCCGCGGCATCCTCTGGCGGCAAAGACACCGAAGACGCCCCCTCGGCGAAAAAGGCCATGGCAGAGGCCGGAATTTCCCGCGATCAGGTCACAGGATCGGGCCGGGACGGCCGGGTGATGAAAGAAGATGTGGAGGCCGCCATTGCCGCTGCCGGGTCAGCCGCAAAAGGCGGCGGTGCGCCCGCAGCGCCTGCCGCACCGCGTGCGCCGGTCGCGGCCCCGGATGCGGAACGCGAGGAACGGGTCAAGATGACCCGTCTGCGCCAGACCATCGCGCGCCGCCTCAAGGACAGCCAGAACACCGCCGCGATGCTGACCACCTACAACGAGGTGGACATGACCGAGGTGATGGCCCTGCGCAACGAATACAAAGACCTCTTTCTCAAAAAGCACGGCGTGAAACTGGGCTTTATGTCCTTTTTCACCAAGGCCTGCTGTCACGCGCTGCGCGAGGTGCCCGAGGTCAATGCCGAGATCGACGGCACGGACATCGTCTACAAAAACTTCGTGCATATGGGCATTGCTGCCGGTACGCCGACGGGCCTCGTGGTGCCGGTGATCCGGGATGCGGATGCGATGTCTTTTGCTGCCATTGAAAAGGCAATTGCCGAAAAAGGCGCGCGTGCGCGCGACGGCAAGCTCAGCATGGCGGAAATGCAGGGCGGCACCTTCACCATCTCCAACGGTGGCGTCTACGGCTCGCTGATGTCCTCGCCCATTCTGAACCCGCCGCAGTCCGGCATCCTCGGCATGCACAAAATCCAGGACCGCCCGATGGCAATCGCCGGGAAGGTGGAAATCCGCCCGATGATGTATCTCGCCCTCAGCTATGACCACCGCATTGTCGACGGCAAGGGTGCCGTGACCTTCCTTGTGCGCATCAAAGAAGCGCTCGAGGATCCGCGCCGGCTGCTGATGGATCTGTAGATGTGCCCGCCCTTCTCGACCATATCCCGAAGGAATGGCCACGGGTTTTCTCCGTGGTCTCCATCGGGTTCGTCGGGATTTATGCGGCCATCGAGGTCCACGGCGACCTGAATGCCCGGGCCAGCTTTTCCGTCACTGACTGGGCGCAGAACAGCGTGGAACCACTGGGCAGTATCGGGGCCGCGATGGTCCTCTTTCTGTCAGTGTTTGCGGCCTATGCAGTGGGAGAGCTGATCACGACCATGGCGCCTGTTTATGTCACCACAGAACAGAAAAAGCGCCGCATCCGGATGCTCATGGCCGCACGCGATGACGACAGTGGATTTGTGCGCGAGGTGCTGCGCAGAACGGATACCAAAGTTGAGTTCTTCTGCGGTCTTTTCATGATCATGCTGCTGTCCTGGCTGGCGAAACTTGTCGTCATGGCCTGGATCGGAGACTATGGTACCGCGCTCTTTCAGGTCCCCGGCATCGTCCTGAGCATGGTCTTTTTTCACTTTGCCCGGGTCATGGCTGTCCGGGACATGCGCATGCTGATCCGTCTGCAGGACGAAACCGAAACGCCAGGCCCGGCCTGACACCGAAAACAAAGGAGACACCCCCATGACCGAAATCACAATGCTCGTTCTTTATGGCCTGCTGGTCATCGTCACCCTGCTTTTGCAGGCCACCGGCGCGCTCACACAGCTTGGCATGGGGTACCTGCTGGGAAGCCGCGACGAGGCGCGGACCGTCTCGGGCATCGCCGGCCGGCTTGAGCGTGCGCTCAACAACTCGGTCACGGCGATGGTTCTCTTTGCCCCTGCCGTGCTGCTGATTGTGGTCACGGAAAGCTCCACCAGTGCCTCGGTTCTCGCCGCACAGGTCTTTCTGATTGCCCGGCTTGTGTATCTGCCGAGCTACGCCTTCGGCATCACAGGCCTGCGCAGCCTTGCCTGGACTGCCGGCCTTTTTGCGACGGCCGCTCTTTACCTGCTGGCTCTCTGACCGGACGCCCTGTCTATGACCCCTGAACTGACCGTTCTCTGCCTCGCGGCCCTGTTGCAGGTGGGGCAGTATGTGCTGATGGCCGTGCCCGCCAATCTTGAGCTCGGGCCTGGCAAAACGCTGTCGCCGCGTGATCCGCAGCGCATGGGCGGCAGGACCCTGCAGGACCAGGTCAGCCCGCGCACCGGGCGGCTTTTTCGTGCGCTGAACAACCACTTCGAAGGGCTGATCCTCTTTTCCATCGCGGTGATGATTATCACGCTCAGCGGCCAGTCCGGCCCGTTTACCACCGCCTGCGCGTGGATTTATCTCGCCGCCCGTGTGGCCTACGTGCCGGCCTATGCCTTTGGGCTTACCCCCTGGCGCTCGCTGATATGGATGGCCGGATTCGGGGCCACCGTCCTGATGTTGCTTGCAGCGCTGATCTGAGTGGGTGAGTATGCGGCACAATACGACCTGTGCAATTCTGGTGCACACCCGGTGCACGTTCGGTGCACAGGTTGTGCACAGCCCGCAGACCCTGAATTCTGTCCAAGGAGAGACCCATGGCAAGTTATGACGTGATCATCATCGGCTCCGGCCCCGGCGGCTATGTCTGCGCGATCCGCTGTGCACAGCTGGGCCTGAAAACAGCCTGTGTGGAGGGCCGTGATACGCTGGGCGGCACCTGTCTCAATGTGGGTTGCATCCCCTCCAAAGCGCTTCTGCATGCAAGCCACATGCTGCACGAGGCCGAGCACAATTTCGCGGCCATGGGCCTCAAAGGCAAAAGCCCGTCGGTCGACTGGAAACAGATGCTTTCCTACAAGGAGACCACCATCGAGCAGAATACAAAGGGCATCGAATTTCTTTTCAAAAAGAATAAGATAGACTGGCTCAAAGGCTGGGGCTCCGTGCCTGAAGCCGGCAAGGTGAAGGTGGGCGATGAGGCGCATGAGGCCAAAAACATCATCATCGCCTCAGGATCCGAGCCTGCCTCCCTGCCCGGTGTCGACGTGGACGAAAAGGTCGTCGTGACCTCCACCGGCGCGCTGGAGCTTGGCAGGGTTCCCAAAAAGCTGGTGGTCATCGGGGCGGGTGTTATCGGGCTTGAGCTGGGCTCGGTCTATGCGCGTCTGGGCTCGGAAGTCACTGTGGTGGAGTTTCTCGACGTGATCACGCCCGGCATGGACGGCGAGGTGCAGAAAACCTTCCAGAAACTGCTGAAAAAGCAGGGGCTTGAGTTTATCATGGGCGCGGCCGTTCAGAAGACAGAAGCCACAAAAACAAAGGCAAAAGTCATCTATAAACTGCGCAAAGACGACAGCGAACACGTGATCGATGCGGACACAGTGCTGGTGGCGACGGGCCGCAAACCCTTTACCGAAGGGCTTGGTCTTGACGGGCTCGGAATTGAGATGACCAAACGCGGCCAGATCGCTGTGAATAAAGAATGGCAGACAAATGTGTCCGGCATCTACGCCATAGGCGATGTGATCGAAGGCCCGATGCTCGCGCACAAGGCCGAAGACGAAGGTATGGCAGTGGCTGAGGTGATCGCCGGCAAGCACGGGCACGTCAACTACGGCGTGATCCCGGGTGTGATCTATACCCATCCGGAGGTCGCCAATGTGGGGGTCACCGAGGAAGAACTTAAAGAAACCGGGCGCGATTATAAGGTCGGCAAGTTCAGCTTTATGGGCAACGGCCGGGCCAAAGCGAACTTTGCCGGCGACGGGTTTGTCAAAATCCTCGCAGACAAATCAACCGACCGTATTCTGGGCGCACATATTGTCGGGCCGGCGGCGGGCGATCTCATTCACGAGATCTGCGTTGCGATGGAATTCGGTGCCTCGGCGCAGGATCTCGCGCTGACATGTCACGCGCATCCGACCTATTCTGAGGCGGTCCGCGAGGCGGCGCTGGCCTGTGGCGACGGCCCGATCCATATGTAACAGAGGGTCGTTTGCGATCCTTGCTGCATGTTGTTCCGCCCGTTATTCGGCGGGGTGCACCTCATGCGTACGGGGCAGTTTTTCGGGTGCTGCAGGCTTGGACATGCTGAACGGCTCACCCTTTGCCTGGGCGCGGATAACGCGCCACGCGTCCCGGAATGGCACCCAGTAAAGCCTGAGACAGCTGGTCAGGTCCTCGGCATTGCCCTCGCCGATGCCGAACTTCACATCCCGGTTGTCCTCGGGCATGTGATAGGTGCGGAAAACCACATCCCAGATCGGAAACATGAATGCGAAATTCTTATCCAGATGATCCGGGTGCGAGGAATGGTGCACATGGTGATGGGCAGGCGATGGGAAAATCATTGACAGCTTGCCCGGCCAGCGCAGCCAGACATGGCTGTGACGCAAATTATAGCCGGCAAGGTTGAAAAGCAGCATCAGCACCGGCATGCCCAGAAGCATCGGCATCCCCGGCAGATAGCCCAGCGTGCGCACAACGAGCGCCATCATGACCCCGTAACCCGCACCGATCACTGACATGTAAAGCAGATTGTCGACCGGGTGTTCGCGGTAATTCGACACCGGATGCATGACCTCGGCGCTGTGATGGACTTTGTGGAACTGCCAGAGCAACGGCGATTTGTGCTGCAACCAGTGACAGAACCACGCCAGAAAATCCGACACCAACATCGCAAAAAACATGAAAGACACGGAAATGGCGAACTCCGCCCAGAGGGACAGATCCCCCTGCCCCACGACCGAGGTAAATGCGACCCCGCCTGCGAAGAGCCTGTAGCCAAAGGCGGTGGACGCAGCCGTAATGCCGATCAGCAGAAATTTTCCAAAGATGCTGTTGAAGACAAAGTATCGCAGATCAAGCCATGCCGACGGATGGCTCCAGACGCGTCCGGGAAAGAGGAAGCGCAAAAAGGTGCGGTCTTCAGCGTGCCGTGTGCCCTTCACACTACGATAAACAAACCATGCAATCAGGCCCGAGCTCAGCAGCCAGAGCGCAAAAAGCCGGTCTTTCGGCACGAGAAAGCCGAGCAGATGACGCTCCATATTGTCCAGCATGCTGCCCGCGAGCTCTGCAAAGAATTCCATGTACCACTGCCCCGACTGTTGACCGTTGCGCGACAATCGCTGTCAAACCGGGCACGCCCTGGGCAATTTCAGGCCGAAATATGGATTTTTACAGTTGGTTTTGCGCTACCACATTGTTCTGGCGGCGCGTGCCCCCCAGGCTTCGTCATAGGGGGCGCCACCCTCTTCGCCGTTGGTCTGTTCCGCAAGGATTTCACCGGCGGTCGGCAGAGCGGTGCTCTGATCCTCATCCGACCAAAGACCTGCGCGCATCAGCGCCCGGGCACACTGCGTATAAATCTCACCAATCTCAATGACGATCACGGTGGCGGGCAGGGTTTTTCCCCGTGCAAACCGCGCCCGCAGATCGCCGTCAGCTGTGAGCCAGGCGCGCCCGTTGACCCGAACCACGGTGTTTGATCCCGGGACAAAAAACATCAGCGAAACGCGTCCGTCCGAGACGATATTACGCAGAGAATCCATCCTGTTATTCCCACGCCAGTCGGGCATGGCGAGGGTGCCGGGGTCAAGCTCATGCACAACGGGGCCTTCATCGCCACGCGGGCTGCCGTCGGTGCCCTCAGGACCCACCGTGCTGAGCACACAGAACTTTGACTGTATGATCCAGTCGCGGTAGAGCGGTGTCATCCGGCGGGCGACCTTGCGGATGGAGGCTACGCCTGGCGTGCCGTAATACGACTCCAGCGCCGCGATCGTGTCGATCCTGTCAGGCATTCGGCAAACCTTTGAAGCCGGCCTCTGCCATCAGAGCATCAGAGCGCTCTTCCACAGATGTCTCCAGCAGTTCCATAAAATCGTCGCGCGCCATTCCGGGCTCAATCACCGGCAGGAATTCAACGACCGCCACGCCGGGTTTGCGCAGCATCCCGCGTTTCGGCCAGAGCACTCCGACGTTGGTTGCAACCGGCACGCAGGGCTGTGAAAGCTGCTCATAGAGCACAAAACTGCCGACTTTGTAAGGCATCCTACGGCCCGGCGCCACGCGCGTGCCCTGGGAATAAATAATCAGCTGGCCCGGCTCCGCCCGGCCTGCATGCACATCTGCCACCATCTTTTCGATCGCTTTGCCCCGTTTGCCACGATCAACCGCAACACAGCCGAGACGCCGCGCATAAAGCCCGATCACCGGCGTTCTGAGAATCTCGCGTTTCATGATGAATTTTGCAGATGGAAGTGCTGTGAAAATCATCATGATATCAAGGAACGACTGGTGTTTCGCCGCGACCAGCGCCTCGCCGTCGGGAGGGGTACCGCGCACCTCGCACCGCATGCCGACCATCCATCCGGCGGTCCAGAAGACATAGCGTGAATAGGATTTACAGGCGGCATAGGCGCCTTTGCGGCTGAAATACGCCCAGGGTGCGAACGCCAGCCCGAAAAGGGGCATTGCGATATACATCTGGGTGATGAAAATCACCGAACGGACGTATTGAAACACTATGCGAGCTCCCTCAGTTTCCGCTGTGCAGCCAGCCTTGTCGCGACAAATGCGGCGGCAGCAGCCAGCAGCGGCACAGTGAGCGGCAACAGCCATTCGCCGCCCTGAAAGCCAAGCCCGGTCAGAAAACCCGCCCGGTCCGTGGCTGCCGGCAGCATCCGGACAACGAACATGCCCAGCACTGTTCCGCCCGCCGCGCCGCCAAGCGCGCGCAGGGTAAAACGCCGGATGAAGGCCTGGGCGATATACCGGTCGGTGGCGCCAACAAGGCGCAGCACGGCGATCACGCGCGCGTTTGCTGCAAGCGACGCATTGGCCGCCAGCGTGACCATGGCGGCCACACTGAGCCCGAGCAGCACTGCCGACACCCAGCCGACGGTGCGCAGGCGGTTAGCCGCCGCCACCAGAGGCGCGCGCCACTGGCGGTGATCATCAAGCACCGCGCCCGGCACTTCGGCCTCAAGACGCAGCCGCAGGCCTGCACTGTCAAAACCACTGTCGGCTTCGATGACTTCGATAAGCTGCGGCACCGGCAGATTGCTGAGATCAAGTCCGGTACCGAACCAGGGGGCCAGCAGCGCCTGTTGTTCCGCGGCATCGAGCGGCCGGGCCGAGGCAACACCGGCGGTGCTTTCAAGGATGCGCATTGCCGTCGCAGTCAGCGCGGGCAGTTCGGCCTGTGGTGCGGTGATGCGCAGTGTGGAGCTGCGCGCGAGTTCGTCACCCCAGGTCGTGGCAAGCCGCCCGGAGGCCATCGACAGCGCCAGCGCGAACACAGCCAGAAAGGCCATTGCCGCAGCCGTGAAAATCGTCAGCTGCGCGGTAAAGCCCGACGGTGGCACCACCTGGTCGGCCTGAGCGTCACTGCGCAGGAGGCTGGTCAGATCTTTGAAAACACTCACAGATCGGCCCCCGCAAGCTGAACGCCACGGTTGGCGATCCGAAGGACACGCGCCTGAACCTGCGCCTTTGCAGCTCGGATCAGGCTGAGATCGTGGGTGGCGATCAGCACGGTTTTGCCCATCCGGTTCAGCTCCACAAGCAGCTTAAGAAGGCGCTGGGACATTTCCCAGTCAACATTGCCCGTGGGCTCATCCGCTATCACGACATCGGGCGACATGATGACGGCCCGTGCCAGAGCCGCGCGCTGGCGTTCGCCACCTGAAAGCTCCGGCGGATGCGCATCACGACGGTGGGTCAGCCCGACCCAGGCCAGAAGCTCGGTCAGATCGTCCTGTGTTCCGGAAGAAACTTTTCCAGCGACCCCGAGGGGCAGCGCGATATTGTCGGCGACACTCAGATGGTCCAGAAAATCGCAGTCCTGGTGGACCACACCGACACGGCGGCGCAGCAGGGCCACATCGTCACGTCCGAGCGCGCTGATATCTTCCTCAAAGACCCTGACCTGACCTTCGGTCGGCTGCAGCGCGCCATAACAGA
Organism: Roseobacter ponti; assembly: GCF_012932215.1. GTDB lineage: Bacteria > Pseudomonadota > Alphaproteobacteria > Rhodobacterales > Rhodobacteraceae > Roseobacter > Roseobacter ponti. Next base: position 3,244,341 of record NZ_CP048788.1, read on the forward strand.
GCTTCAGCAGCGTGGTCTTGCCCGCCCCCGACGGGCCGGTCAGGAAATGAAACGATCCAGGCGTCAGATTAAGAGAAATATCCGCAAACAGTGCGTCACCGCCATAGCTGTATGCGGCCCGGTCCAGCTCGATCACAGCGCCCCCGAAATTAGTGTTGTGCCGTTTTGCCCTACCGCCGGTCTGGTTTCAATGCATCACTTGCCGGCTTATCGCACAGATAGCACTTTTCGCAGAGAGATGAACGCCATAGAGTAGCGCAAAAAAGTATAATACTTCTGAGGAAGCAAGGCAGCAGGTTTCCACATGCGACTGATTTGTCCGAACTGCGATGCGCAGTATGAAGTGCCCGATGAGGTGATCCCTTCCGAGGGGCGTGATGTGCAGTGTTCCAACTGCGGGCAGACCTGGTTTCAGGATCATCCCGACACACTGTCGCGCGCGCAGCAGGAGCAGGCCGCCGCACCCGGTCCGGATGAGGAAATCATCCACCCCGAGGATGCCATCCCGGATCCTGTTGCGCAGGAATTGCCCGCAGAAGAACCGGAACCCGATACAGCGGCGCCTGTCTTTGAGCCCGGGCCGGCGCCCCGCCCCGATGAAAACAGCCCCGCACGGCGCAGGGTCGATCCGGGCGTGGCCAGCGTGCTGCGCGAAGAGGCCGAACTCGAGACGACCGCCCGCCGGCGCGACGCACCCGGCAGTCTCGAAAGCCAGCCTGATCTGGGTCTCGGTGGATTTGATGCGCCCGATGAAGCGGGAAAACGCGCAGGAGAAGCGCGCGACCGCATGGCGCGCATGCGGGGCGAGACAGATCTGAGCGGTGAGGAGCAGATGGAGCAGTTCCGCGCCGAGAGTGCAGCGGCCGCTTCCCGCCGTGATCTGCTGCCCGACATCGAAGAGATTAATTCCACCCTGCGGTCAAATCAGGACCGCGGACCGGGTGACGCCGGTCAGACCGGCCAGTCTGAGGTGCGCGAAAAACGCAGCTCCCGGCGCGGGTTTGTGCTGACCGTCGCGCTCTTTGCGGTGCTGGCGCTGATCTATGTCTATGCGCCGGATCTGTCGCAGATGGTGCCGGCACTGGAACCCGCGCTTACCAGCTACACCGGTATTGTCGACACCTGGCGCGCCTGGCTGAACGGCCAGGTTGAAGGTCTGCTGAGCTGGCTGGATGCTGCCGCTGTTTCCAGCAATCAGTAAATTACCCCGCGCCCCGCGCTGTCAGAACCGGTCAAGCAGGCGTCTGAGATAATCGCGTTCGACTTCCGGCCGGGCGACTTCACCGGACCGTCTGCGGATCTCATCTAGCAGATCGCGCGCACGCCCGTAGGCGTCATCGTTCAGCGCCAGCGGTCCGTCATCGCCGTCCGCACCCGAATTACCGGCCTCGCGGCCGAGCGGATCCCGGTTATCGGCGCGTCGGTCGGAATCCTGTGCGCCCTGGCCCGGTTGCTGCTGCTGATCTTCATTCATCATCTCGGCCAGCGACCGCATCCCCTCGCGCAGCGCTTCCATTGCGCGGCCCTGCTCGTCGATCGCTCCGGCGAGATCATCTTCCCTCAGGGCATCCTCAGCGCCTTCCATTGCGCGGCCGGCGCGGTCCAGCGCGTCACGCGCCGCGTCTCCTTCGGGCGTTCCGGCCCCTGGCAGGCTGCCCTGCTGGCGGCGCAGCTCATCGCGCAGTGCCTGCTGGCGGTCAGCAATACTGCCACCGGGATCCGATCCGTCACCGGGCTGTGACGGGTCGCCCTGCTGCGCATTCTGATCGCCGTCGCCCTGCCCCTGGCCGTTCTGACCTTCATGGCTCTGACCCTCGCCCTGTCCCCCGTTGCGGCCTTCGTTGCCCTGGCTTTCGCCGGCCTGCGCATTCGGGTTGAACTGTTCCTGCAGATCGCGGAATGCCTGATCGCTCAGTCCCTGCTGGTCGCGCAACGTCTCGGAGAGACCTTCCATGGCCTGCTCGCCCGGGCTTTGTCCGCCCTGACCCTGCTGGCCCTGGGTGACGCGCATGTTCTCCATCATCTGCTGGAGTTCCTGAAGCGCCTGCTGAGCTTCGGCCATGCGGCCCTGTTCCATCAGCTCCTGGATGCGGTCCATCATCTGCTGCAGGTCATCCTGCGTCATGGTCATGGAGTTTTCAGGATTGCCCTGCTGGCCGGTTTCGCCGTTTTCTTCCTGCTGTCGCTGCGCCTGGCGCGAGAGTTGCTGCAGATAGTCTTCTGTGGCGCGGCGCAGTTCGCGCATCAGCTCAGCGATCTCCTCGTCCGACGCCCCGTTGCGGATCGCTTCTTCGAGCCGTTCCTGCGCACGGCGCATCCGTTCGGCAGCATCAGCAAGATCGCCCTCTTCAAGCAACAGCGCAAGATCCCACAGATCGTCTGCCAGGCGGTCACGTTTTTCGTCGCTCATGCCGTGTTTTGCATGCACATCCAGCTGTCCGATCACCCGGCGCAGCCGCAGCAGATCCGTCTCGGAGCGGAAAACATCATCCGGTTGCCATGTAATCGCGCGCAGAACCTGAGCTGTCCGGGTGATGTTCCCGCGTGACCAGAGCAGGTCTCTGCGGGCCTCAATCACGGCCGCGGCAAGCGGGTCAAAAAACCTCCGTCCCGGCAGCACAATCGCGCGCGGCGACGTCTGAGCGGTTTGTTCCGCGCCGTCAAATGCGGTCAGGCTGACCTCGACCGGCAGATTGGCCCAAGGGTGCTCGGAGAAATCCTCAATCAGGTTTTCCTCAAATGCACTGCGGTCCCCGGCAATGGGTGTGGGCAGTGGTACGATGAGTTCAGGGCGCGGTTCGGGATCGATGGTGAGGCCGTAGCGGCGGTCAACCGCAACCAGATCAAGCGTGAAACGCGCCTCGCCGGCTTCGACACCGTAGTCATCGCTGGCTTCAAACGGCAGGGTTGTCTCGCCCAGAGCAGATGCTTCGGGCGGGCCCAGAACGGCTATTTCGGGCGGCATGTCTTCGATGACATCAACCTGCCACGTGCGTCCGCCGGGGCCATTGATGGCAATCTCGCCGCTGCGCGAAACGATGAAGTCCTGAGCGGGTTCGGAGGCGGGCGGCACTTCGGTACGGCCCGAAACCGTCTCTGAGAGGGTCAGCGCGCCAACCTCGCCATAAAGACGCAGGGTGATCAGGCTGCCTTCGGGAACTTCCAGCACACCGCTGTCGATGTCATTGAGATAAATCGTCGGACGGCCGGTGTACCGCGGGCTTTCGGCCCAGCCTTCCCAGACAGGGCCGCTTGCCAGACCGCCGGCACCCGGCGCCATTTCGGTGACAGATCCCACACGCCAGATCGAGCCGAATATCAGAGCCACAGCAAAAGCGATCACAGCGATATAGCGCAGGGCATAAGGATCACGCGCAGAAATACGCAGATCAGCGGGCACGGGCTGTGCTTTGGCGGCGCGTTCGGCCATGCGTGCCTGGTGGGCGCGCCAGACGGCAGAGGAGGCCGCATCTTCAGCACCGATCGTCTGTGTGTCTGCCAGCGCCTGCAGCGGACGGTCCGGCAGGCTGCTGTCGAGCCGGGTCATCGCCTCGGCCCCCGATGGGACGCGGAAACGTTGCAGCCCGTAAAACAGAGCGGCAGCCCCCGCGAGCAGAGACAGTACCGCAATGCTCCAGACGACCTCGACGACCAGACTGTCCTGCAGACCCAGCATCAGAGACGCCAGCACCAGCAGCACAACAGTTGTCAGCGGCCAGAAGCTCTGTACCACCCGTTCGGCCAGCATGCCGGACCAGGTCAGGCGCAGCGGCCAGCGCAACCCTTTCAGGCTGCGTGCGACGTCATGCCGGGAAAATGATGCCATCGATACTTCTCCACTGGTCCCGTCGGGCGGGTATACGCCCTCAGAGCCACTCCGGAATGGTATCCCGATTTATCATTTCGTCAAAGGTCGGTCGTGGGCGGATAACCGCGAATTGATCCCCACGGACCAGAACTTCGGGAATAAGTGGTCGGGAATTATACTCACTGCTCATTACTGCGCCATATGCACCAGCCGACCGGAAGGCCACGAGGTCGCCTGAGGCCACCGGCGGCATCATCCGTTCGCGCGCAAAAGTGTCGCCGCTTTCACAAACGGGGCCGACGATATCGTATTTTGCCTGCTCTGCACCCGGCTCGGGTTCGACGACAGGGATAATATCATGCCATGCCTCATACATTGCCGGCCGGATGAGATCGTTCATCGCCCCGTCGATGATCAGGAAATCGCGGCCTTCGCCGGATTTAACATAAATCACTTCAGAAACCATTAAGCCCGCATTGCCGGCGATCAACCGCCCGGGTTCAATCTCGATCTCACAGCCAAGATGCCCCAGGGTGCGACGTACCATCGCACCGTAGTCCGACGGCAGCGGCGGCGCCTGATTATCGCGCGCATAGGGTATGCCCAGCCCGCCCCCCAGATCGAGCCGCATGATTTCATGCCCTTCCGCGCGCAGCATCTCCGTGAGGTCCGCAACCTTCTGATAGGCCTGTTCAAACGGGGCCAGATCGGTCAGCTGGCTGCCGATATGCACATCGATCCCGATGACCTTCAGACCGGGCATTTTCGCGGCCAGGCGGTACACGTCCCGGGCGCGCGATATGGGGATCCCGAATTTGTTTTCCGATTTGCCGGTGGCGATCTTCGCATGTGTTTTTGCATCAACGTCCGGATTGACCCGGATGGTAATGGGGGCAACCGTGTTCATTGCGCGCGCCGTGGCATCGAGCAGCACCATCTCAGGCTCCGATTCCACATTGAACTGACGGATCCCGCCTTCGAGTGCGAGGCGGATCTCAGCTGCCGTTTTGCCAACGCCGGAAAAGACGATTTTATCTGCCGGGACGCCGGCAGCCTTCGCACGCCTGTATTCGCCGCCAGACACAACATCCATGCCCGCACCTGCCTGCGCCAGTGTTTTCAGGATGGCCTGATTGCTGGCAGCCTTCATGGCATAGCACACAAGGTGATCGATCCCCTCAAGCGCCTCATCAAAAAGGGTAAAATGCCGCAGCAGAGTCGCCGTCGAGTACACATAAAAAGGTGTGCCCACTGCCGCCGCAATCTCAGCTACGGGCACATCCTCGGCGCAGAGCACGCCGTCCTTATAGAGAAAATGATCCATCCCCGCGCATTAGCCATGAATCGCAGGCCAGTTCAATCAGGATCAGACGGGTAACTCTCGCGCCGTCAGCGCTTCTTTTTCTTTCTGGCTGCGCGGATGAAGGTCAGACGTTCCTTCTGTCGGGCGGCGGTGGCCTCCCATACCGGCATCAGATCGGGGTTCATCACCCCGCGTCTGTGCGCAAGCTGATAGAGGGTGTGAAAGGGGCTGTTGTTACATTCTATGATCACCGGACCGTCGACAGTCAGGCCGATATCCCAGCCGCAGACCCCCAGATCAGGCATCAGCGCATGAGCACGGCGCGCAAGATCGCAGGCATCCTCAAAGCCGGGCAGTTTCAGCCCCACAATCGCAGCACCGGTTTCGGGGTGGTTTTCGACGTCGATGGTGTCGGGCCCCGTGCCCTGACGACAGGCCAGAACTTCGCCGGTCTGCATATCCACGCGGGCGATCATGCTGCCGCCCTGCCAGAAATTATCCGACATCGCGCGGGGTGCCGGAATCTTCCACAGGCCGTAAGCCACCGAGGGTGTGCTGGTATTCATGGCCGTGACAATGCGCACGGAGCCGGTCATGTCGCCGGTCACAGGTACCAGATCAGGGTGCGGTCTGAGCGCTTTTTGCAAAAGGTAGCCTGTGCCGTATTTGGCGAGGACCTCATCACAGAAAGCCCGCAGCGGCCTGTGGTCGCCACTGGCCAGTTCCAGCGTTTCGCCGGCACTGTCCAGCCCGCTGAGCATCACCGAACCTACTGACAATGAGCCGTCAACCGGTTTGCCGAACACCGGATAAACCGACCGGTCCGAGAGAAACGCAAAGAGCGCATCCGCGTCCTGCAGCGCAGGCAATGCCCCGTATTCACCGGTTTTCGCGACAACGGCAAGCGTCTCTGTCGCGGCAAAGCCAAGTTGGCGCAGCAGTGCGCCGTGCAACAGCTTGTTGCAGACAAAGGCACCATATCGTTTGGTTTCTTCGGGTGAGAGGCGGTCGTTGAGCGCCTCGCTGGCGGCCAGCCCCAGAAACTCGCGCTTTTCCGTCATGGATAAGGCCGGATCATACAGGCCGTTGTCATAGTAATCGCGGGTCGTCAGCCTGCTCCGGCCCGAGCGCAGGGAAAAGATCTCGCGCAGCTGCCGCAACGGGCTCGCACCATACTGCCGGGCGACCCGGATGATCTCAGGTGATTTTACGTCTTTCTTTGCATCGCCCTTTTCAAGCAGTGCATCTGTTGCAACAGCAGTGTTCATTGATTTTGCCCTTTCCCGATTGCGTCTGTCTGATGCGATATCGGGGAAAAAGGGCAGGAATTTGACAGTGTTGTTTCTCGTGCCGCGATAATTTTAGGTATCTGCTCTGCTGCGCAGGAAAAGATAGAGCGGCAAACCACAGCTGACGCCGATGCCAAAGGTCGCAGGGATCGCAATCAGGCCGGCCCAGTTGCGCGTTCTGACGCTTTCGGCAATCACCCAGACGGTCAGCGCGACGGCTGCGATCGTCAGGTCCCAGACCAGGCCGCTTGTTGCCTGGTTTGCATGCCAGGCGTCGACCATCGCCATCACATCCCAGCTGTTGGCGTTAAACCAGCCGATAAACCAGCTCATAGGATGAATGGTGCCCCAGACAGCCAGAGCCAGGTAAAGATAGCGCATCGCTCAGCCCTGGGTCGACACGCCGACAACGGCCTCACCGCTGACGCTGACGCCTGTCGCGGGTGATGGTGCCGCTTCGCGCCCCATGCTCTGGTTGCCGCCGGTGCAGCCGGCGAGGAATGTGGCGACCAGCGCCACGGCGATTAAGTTCTGTGATGTCATGATTTAAAGTCCTACGCCGATCCATACCGGCCAGCGGCTGAGAGAAATGGTTGCACTTGGATAGACGCCGCTGTTGGAGATGGTGACGCCACCGTTTACGGTTGGCCGTACCGGCTCGCCATCGACACCGCAGGCTGCAAGCAGCGCAGTCAGTGCAAAAGCGGCAGTCAGGCGTGTCATCCGGTTATCTCCTTCCAGCGGGCAATCTGATGGCGGACCTGATCCGGCGCCGTGCCCCCGTAAGATGTACGTGAGTTTACCGAATTTTCCACCCCGAGTACATCAAAGACGTCCCTTGTGATGCCGGTATGCGCTGACTGCATGTCTTCGAGCGAGAGGTCCGGCAGGTCGCAGCCCTTCTTTTCCGCCAGTGCCACAAGGCTGCCGGTGATGTGATGGGCGTCGCGGAACGGCAGGCCGGCGACCCGCACCAGCCAGTCCGCCAGATCGGTGGCCGTGGAAAAACCCGCACCGGCGGCGGCGGCAAGGCTCTCGCGGTTGGCCGTCATATCGCTGACCATGCCCTGCATCGCGGCAAGTGCCAGCATCAGATTGTCGGCCGCGTCAAATACCTGTTCTTTATCTTCCTGCATGTCCTTGGAATAGGCCAGCGGCAGGCCTTTCATTACCATCATCAGAGCCGTGTTCGCTCCGAAAATCCGGCCCACTTTGGCGCGGATCAGCTCTGCGGCGTCGGGATTTTTCTTTTGCGGCATGATTGAGGACCCGGTGGAGAACCTGTCACTCAACGTCACGAACCGGAACTGGGCCGAGGACCAGATCACCAGCTCTTCGGCAAAGCGGCTGAGGTGCATGGCGCAGATCGAGGCAGTGCCCAGGAACTCCAGGGCGAAATCCCGGTCACTGACGGCATCGAGCGAATTGGCCGCGGGCGCGTCGAACCCAAGCGCCTCAGCCGTCATATGCCGGTCTATGGGAAAGGAGGTTCCGGCAAGAGCCGCAGCCCCCAGAGGAGAGGTGTTCATGCGCGCCCGCGCGTCACGTACCCGGCTCAGATCACGCCCGAACATCTCGACATAGGCCATCATGTGATGCCCCCAGGTGACCGGTTGTGCGGTCTGCAGGTGGGTAAAGCCGGGCATCACCCAGTCCGCACCGGCCTCCGCCTGGGCCAGCAGCGCTCGGATCAGTGCCAGCAGCCCCGTCTCGCAGGCATCCAGCTGGTCGCGCACCCAGAGTTTGAAATCGGTGGCGACCTGATCATTGCGGCTGCGCCCGGTGTGCAGACGTCCAGCCGGCTCGCCGATGATTTCTTTCAGGCGCGCTTCGACGTTCATGTGAATGTCTTCCAGGGCGGTAGAAAACTGAAAGCTGCCCGTTTCAATCTCTGACAAGACCGTGAGCAGCCCTTCCCGAATGGCCTTAACATCGCTAGCTTCCAGAATGCCTGTCGCTTCCAGCATTGCGGCATGCGCGCGCGAACCTGCGATGTCCTGAGCTGCCATCCGCTGGTCGAACCCGATCGAGGCATTGATTGCCTCCATGATCGCGTCCGGGCCATCGGCAAAGCGGCCACCCCACATCGCATTTGATGTTGCGGATTTTCCCGTGTCGCTGGAATCTGTCATCTGCCTGAATCCTCCGGAGGGGATATGAAAAATCTTTTTGCAGCGTTCGTTTATACGGCCCTTACCGCGGGCGCAATCATGGTGCCGGGCAGCGCTGCGGCCGATCTTGCCGCCGCAGAGCTGATGCGCGAAGGGGATATGAAAAAGCTGATTTTCCACGACGCTCCCCAGGCCACCTCTTCGGCGAACTTTGAGCTTGCGGATGATGCCGGCAAAACCAACCTGCAGGCCTATGAAGGCAAATACATACTGCTGAACTTCTGGGCCACCTGGTGTGCCCCCTGCCGCAAAGAAATGCCGATGCTGGCCGCCCTGCAAACCGAGTTCGGCGGGGAAGACTTTGAGGTCGTTACAATTGCCGTGGGCCGCAATTCGCCCGAAGGCATAAAGCAGTTCTTTAAGGAAACCGGCATCGACAACCTGCCCCGCCATCAGGATCCTCAGCAGTCACTGGCCAGCCAGATGGGCATTTTCGGCCTGCCGATTACCGTACTCATTGATCCGGACGGGCGCGAGATTGCCCGGCTGCGCGGTGATGCGGACTGGTCTTCGGAAAATGCCAGAGCGATCATTGCGACGGTTCTGGGCCGTGAAAGCTGATCCCGTCAGGAGCGTCGGTTCAGCAACCGCCTGAGCGCAGGCTCCAGCCGCGCGACCAGCTCCGGCTGCATATAATTGTAGCGGTCCGGAATCCCCAGGACCACGACCCTGCGGTCTTTGAGACGGGTGCCAAACGCCGCGGTCAGCCGGGTTTTGTGGCGCTTTTCCATCACCACGATGAGATCAGCCCAGGCGATCTGCTCAACCGACAGCTGCTCGTCAGCATCCCGGCTGAGACCGGCGAAATCCGTTTCAAAGCCGTCCCATGCCGCAACCAGATCAGCAGCTGTCGGGCTGCGCATCCGCGCCTTGCCGCACAGAAAGAGGATCTTTGTACTCAGGCCGCCCGCAGCAGAATGGCCGCCTCGGATGACGAAAGGTTGCGCCGCGCATAGCCACCATAAGTATGCGGATCAAAAGAAAGGTCAGGGTATCGAGCCAGCAGGCGCGCGCGGTCCTGCGGCTCAAGCGAGGTCAGCGCAGAGCTTGCCGGGTGGAAGCTTTCGGTCATCACGCCATTCGCCCAGAGCACATTATGCCGCCCGAGCAGCAGGTGGATATAGGTCACATTGCGCACGCTGAGATCCGTGGTGATGTGCTGGCCGTCGATCAGATCGCGTGCCGCCACCAGCACCTCGGGTGTGTTGAAGAGATCCTCAGCAACCGGGCCGGAGACCAGCATCCGGTGCTCGGGCGAAACAAGCAGTTCCTGATCCGGCCGCTCCACGCCGAGCGCGCCTGCTCTGATCCGCACCGGCCGCAGCCGCGGCATCGCAAAAAGCCGCGCACCAGTCATATGGCGGCTGCCGATCCATTCGATGCGCTGTGCACCGTTGTCGCGGGTCTGGACAAGATCGCCGACCTGCAGGGTCTCCACGGGTCGCTGACCGTGCGGCGTGCTGATGCGGGTGCCCGGTGTGAAACAGATCACGCCTGTGCTGTCGGGTTCGTTTGGTGCGGTGTGAGGTCGTGCGCCCATGGTGTGGTGTACCACCCAGAGATCCGTGCCGCGCGGCGGCAGTTCGTCCAGAAACATCAGCAGCGGCTGCGCGCCGGCGCCGACGCTGATCATGGTGACGGTGTAACTTTGCGCGCCGTCAGTGACGACGAAACTGCTGTCTGACATTGAGGCTTCGGCTCTGTCCGCGCCATGAAGGTCGGTTTGCGCAGGGTCGAGTGCTGCGCCGACGAGCCGGTGCACCATCTTCGCTGCGCGCCTGCGCAGGTTCTCCGACCCGTCTGCCCGGTCCAGTCGCAGAACACCGGCAGTGCCGTCCACCTGAACAGCATCACCGCGCCAGGACCACGCCGCCCCTGTTGTCAGGGCCTGTACGGGCGCAGCTTCAAGGCCATCTACTTCTGTTTGCGACCAGGAAATGACGAACGTGCCACGAAAGCCCGTTTTCATATACCTGTTTGCCTGCCTCAGTTTTTTATTAACTCTTTGTTAATCAATCGCATCGCACCTGAAAAGCCCGAAAACGCGCGGGATTCTATGGTGTTGCAAAAGATCCCTCAACCTGAGGGAGAGCATAATCAGTGCTTTTAGCCGGAATTCCGGGCGTCGAAGCGCGCAAAAGTTAACAAAGGCGGCGTGCGGTCAGCCGCATTTTGAGTAGCCGCAGGAGCCGCAGGTCATGCAGCCCTCGACCATGCGGAGATCGTATTGTCCGCAGCTGCTACAGGCCTGTCCGCGCTGGTTCTCCAGCCCCACGACCTGTGCCTGCGGATCGGTCTTGAGCCCCATGCCTTCGCCCGCGATGAAACCGGTGGCGATCATATGCTGCTCGATCACGCCGCCAATGGCTGCGAGAATGGACGGGATATATTTGCCCTGCATCCAGGCTCCGCCGCGCGGGTCAAAGACCGCCTTGAGCTCTTCCACGACAAAGGACACGTCCCCGCCGCGCCGGAACACTGCCGAAATCATCCGCGTCAGCGCCACGGTCCAGGCGAAATGCTCCATGTTCTTGGAGTTGATAAAGACCTCGAAGGGCCTGCGGTGCCCGTTCAGCACGATGTCGTTGATGGTGATGTAAAGCGCGTGCTCGCTGTCAGGCCATTTGACTTTGTAGGTGTTGCCTTCCAGCTCCGAGGGCCGGTCGAGCGGTTCGGACATATAGATGACGTCCCCGTGGGGACGCTGCGGTTCGGCGGCATCGGTGGTGATGACCTCGGGAGCCTGCTCTTTTGGCTTATCCTCCGACACACTCAGCACCGACCCCGTCACTGCATTGGGCCGGTAGGTCGTGCAGCCCTTGCAGCCCGTGTCCCAGGCCTGCATGTAAACATCCTTGAAGGCGTCGAAACTGATGTCTTCAGGGCAGTTGATTGTCTTGGAGATCGACGAATCCACCCACTTCTGAGCGGCTGCCTGCATTTTGACGTGATCCGAGGGCGCAAGCGTCTGCGCGTTCACGAAATAATCGGGCAATGCCGCGTCGCCGAATTTCTCACGCCAGAGCCGAACCGCATAATCAACGACTTCTTCTTCGGTGCGCGAGCCGTCCTTCTGCAGCACCTTGCGGGTATAGGCGTAGGCAAAGACCGGCTCGATCCCGGAGCTGACATTGCCTGCATAGAGCGAGATCGTCCCCGTCGGCGCAATCGAGGTCAGCAGCGCGTTGCGGATACCGTGGGTGCGCACCGCCTCGCGTACATCCTCATCCATCGCCTGCATCGTGCCTGACGCCAGATAGCCGTCCGCATCAAAAAGCGGAAAGGCACCTTTCTCCTTCGCAAGATCCACCGACGCCAGGTATGCGGCGCGGGCGATCCGGCGCAGCCAGTCCGAGGTCTGACGCGCCGCCTCGTCTGAGCCATAGCGCAATCCGACCATCAGAAGCGCATCAGCCAGTCCTGTCACGCCAAGCCCGATCCGGCGCTTGGCCTGTGCTTCGCGCGCCTGCGCCTCCAGCGGAAATTTCGAGGCATCCACCACATTGTCCATCATCCGCACCGCAACGGCGACCAGGTCGTCAAGGGCGGCCTCATCAAGTGCTGCATCCTCTTCAAAGGCATCCGTTACCAGACGCGACAGGTTCACAGAGCCCAGAAGGCAGGCACCATAGGGCGGCAACGGCTGCTCGCCACAGGGGTTCGTCGCAGCGATGGTCTCGCAGTACTGCAGGTTATTGGCCGCGTTTATCCGGTCGATGAAAATCACGCCCGGCTCGGCATAATCATAGGTGCCCTGCATGATCCGGTTCCACAGATCCTGAGCCTGCACCGTGCGATAGACCTTGCCGTCAAAGACCAGATCCCATGGTCCGTCCGCCTTGACCGCCGCCATGAAATCATCCGTGATCAGCACCGACATGTTGAACATGCGAAGTCGCGCCGGGTCGGATTTGGCCGCGATGAAATCCTCAACGTCCGGGTGATCACAGCGCATTGTGGCCATCATCGCCCCCCGGCGCGAGCCCGCCGACATGATTGTGCGACACATCGCATCCCAGACATCCATAAACGACAGCGGTCCCGAGGCGTCTGCAGCCACCCCGTGCACGTCAGCACCCCGCGGCCGGATCGTCGAAAAGTCGTATCCGATGCCGCCGCCCTGCTGCATGGTGAGGGCGGCCTCTTTCAACATATCGAAAATACCGCCCATGCTGTCGGGCACGGTGCCCATGACAAAGCAGTTAAAGAGCGTCACGGATCGCGCCGTGCCGGCGCCCGCGGTGATCCGCCCCGCAGGCAGGTACCTGAAATCCTCCAGCGCTGCATAGAAGCGGTCTTCCCACTTCGCCGGATCTTTCTCCACGCGCGCGAGGTCCCGCGCAATGCGGCGCCAGGTGTCTTCCACCGTCTGGTCTTTCGGGGTGCCGTCCGCCTCTTTGAAGCGGTACTTCATATCCCAGATCTGTTCGGCAATGGGGGCAGCAAAGCGTGTCATGGCGTGATTCTCTGGTTGCTGAGGCAGGCATTCAACCTACACGATCCCAGCGCGTCTTTCTACCACAGTTTGCTCCCGGCGGACTTTCATCTACATTATGTGGCGGTGGTACAGATTCTGGGGGCATGTCAGTGGGAAAAGCTGTGGATAAAGCGGTCAACCTGATCAAACTGTCCGTCGGGACGGAAAACGTCGATGATCTGGCCGCCTGGCAGGCGACAAAACGCGCCCAGGCACCCGATGGTCTGCCCCGTCATGTCACGCGGATGTGGCCGAAACGCGCCGATGAAATCCTGAGCGGCGGGTCGATCTACTGGGTGATTAAAGGGGTGATCCAGTGCCGGCAAACGGTGACGCGCCTTGATGAATACATCGGGCAGGACGGCATCCGCCGCTGTGCGATTGTGCTCGACCCGAAAATCGTGCGCACACAGACATCCCTCAAACGCCCGTTCCAGGGCTGGCGCTATCTGCCGTTGGGCGATGCCCCGCCCGATCTGCCCGAAGGACGTGCCAGCGAAGAACCTTTGCCCGTTGAACTCAACCGCGCGCTTGCTGAAATCGGGGTGCTCTGACGCTCAGACGGCAAGGCGGTCCAGAAATCCGGCCACCACCGCACGGTCATCATCATCTGTTTCTGCAATGCGGCTGCGCCACAGCGTCGCCTGCGAACGCAACACCGGGCCGTCACTCAGCACCTTGAGGTGATTGGCGCGCAGGGTCTCGCCGCTCGATGTAATGTCGGCTATGGCCTCGGCGGTTTCATTGGCCACCGTGCCTTCGGTCGCGCCCTGGCTGTCGACCAGCGCATAATCCGCCACCCCGCTCTGGCGCAGGTATTCGCGCACCAGCCTGTGGTATTTCGTAGCGATCCGCAGACGCATGCCGTGGGTCTGCCGAAAGGCCGCCGCCACCGCGTCCAGATCATCGACCGTTTCAACATCGATCCAGGCGCGGGGCACAGCGAGCACCAGGTCAGCAAAGCCAAAGCCAAGCTCTGCGACCGGCTCAACCTGCTGCTCCCAGCGGGGCAGTTTTTCGTGCACCAGGTCGGTGCCTGTGACACCGAAATGGATGCGGCCTGTCGCAAGCTCTCGCGGAATTTCGCCCGCGGAGAGCAGCACCAGAGATACGCCCCCGATGCCCTCAACCGCGCCGGCGTATTCGCGATCCGACCCGCTGCGCGACAGGGTCACGCCCCGACCTGCAAACCAGTCGCAGGTTTTTTCCATCAGACGCCCTTTGGACGGCACGCCAAGCCGGATCGTCATTGCGCGGCCTCCAGCTCAAGCATCAGACCGGGACGCAGAACACCGCCCACCGCCGGAATTTCGCGGCCCTGTCCCAGCCGCCGGGTCAGCGCGTCATAGCGCCCCCCGGTTGCCACTGCCGGCAGGTCGGCGCGGTCAGGACTGAAAAATCCGAAAACAAAACCATCGTAGTATTCCATCGAGGTGCGGCCGAAGTTCGTCTCAAAGGGCAGGCTCCGGACATCGATGCCCCGCGCCTCCAGTGCTTCGGCGCGGGCCGCGACACGTGCCACGGCAGGTGCAATCTGCGGCAGATCGACGGACAGGTCGCGCAATTGCTCAAGCGCAAAGGGCATCGTTTCACGCACGCCCAGAAGCGCATCAAGCAAACGAACCTCTTCGGTGCTGAGCGGGTCTGTTGCCGCATCTTCGCGCAGGGTTCTGATCCGCGCCTTTATTTCCGACGCACTGCGCCGACCGGAAAGCGGTGCGTCGGCGTCGGGCAGATCGCCGGCCAGCAGCGCTTCGCGGGTGCGGCTCATTGACGTGCGGCCCGAGAACCGGTCAAGCAACGCGCGAAACCGGCGCGGACGCCAGATGTGGCGCATCAGAGCCGCTTTGCGCGGGGCCGTGGTTTTCAGCCCCTCAACCGCGGCCATCAGAACTCCGATATCGCCCGTAGCCGCGCGCAGCCGCAAAGGCGAAAGTGCGCCGGCGATCAGCGCAAAAACCTCAGCGTCCGCGGCCGCAGGGTCGGTGCGGTCGAAGACCTCAAAACCCACCTGAATGAATTCGTTGGCGCGGTCCGGGTCCTGCTCCTGACGGCGGAAAACCTCACCGGAATAGGTATAGCGCGCAGGTTCGGCACCGTGCGCCATATGCATCTGAACGACGGGCACGGTGAAATCCGGGCGCAGCATCTGCTCGCCGCGCAGCGCGTCCGAGGTCACATAGGCCCGCGCGCGGATTTCCTCGCCGTAAAGATCAAGCAGCGTATGTGCGGGCTGCAGAACCGGTGTCTCGACACTGATGGCACCGGCGGCCTCAAAGACGGCCCGCAATCCGGCGGCCCGCGCCAGGGTCTGCGCGCGGTCTGTCATTTTGCGCCGCCGTCGGGACTGTGCGCGGCAAGGATTTCGCGCACTTTTGCCACCAGTTGATCGCGCGGCACCTCAAACTGGCTGGGCCGGTCTTTCCATTCCTCCAGGGTCGCACTTTCGGCGATTTTCGCCCCAAGGATCAGGTCCTTGATCTGGATAACGCCGCGCTCCTGCTCGTCACTGCCCGCAATCACCGCCGCGGGGCTGCCTCGTTTGTCGGCGTATTTCAACTGGTTGCCAAAGTTTTTTGGGTTGCCCAGATAAACCTCTGCCCGAATTTTCCCTTTTGACGGATCGTCCGGGTCAATGTCCGCGTTTCGCAGATCCGCGACCAATTCCTGGTAATAGGACATGCGGGCACGGTCCATGACTGTGACGACCACGGGGCCCTGAGCCTCGCTCTCCAGCCTGCCTTTGGCCTGCAAAGCGGCCAGCAGACGGTCGACGCCGATGGAGACCCCTGTGGCGGGTACTTCCTGCCCGGTGAAGCGTTTAACGAGATCATCGTATCGCCCGCCACCTGCGACAGAGCCGAAATTCCGGGTGCGGCCTTTTTCGTCCTGAATGTCGAAGGTGAGTTCTGCCTCATAGACCGGGCCAGTGTAATAGCCGAGGCCGCGGACCACCGAGGGGTCGATCAGAAAACGCTGATCGGAATATCCTGCGGAAGTCATCAAATCGTGGATTTCCTGCAAGTCGGATATGCCCGAAAACCCGACACCTGTTCCGCCGATCAACTCCTTCAAATGATCAATGACTCTCTGGTTCCAGATCTTTCTTTGTTTCCCATAAAGCTCTTTTTCGTCACGATCTCTAAACTGCGGTTCGACAGAGTAACGGGCGTGATGCAATTGCCTCGCGCGTTCGTCATTGCCCTCGTTCTCCGCACGTGCCGCTTCCTGCGCAAGCTTATTACCGACCTCAAAATGTGAGTTCACAAAACTCATTATTTTGTCAGTCTGTAGTGCGGAAAGGCCCGCACCTTCAGTGAAATCGCCGCTCTCGTCTTTGCGCCCCTGACCGAGAAGAGCGCGCACCCCGTCTGGCCCGAGCCGGTCCAGCTTATCAATTGCGCGCAGCACGATGCCGCGTTCGGCTGCTTTGTCGTCGCCGGCGAGGCCCGCTACTTCCATCACGCCATTCAGCACCTTGCGGTTGTTTACCCGGATCACATAATCGCCGCGTTCGATGCCGACGGCTTCGAGACAATCGGCCAGCATCGCGCAGATCTCTGCATCAGCAGCAACCGAAGGCGCACCAACCGTATCTGCATCACACTGATAAAACTGCCGAAACCGCCCCGGGCCGGGCTTTTCGTTGCGCCAGACGGGGCCCATGGCATAGCGCCGGTATGGTTTGGGCAGATCATTCTGGTGCTGGGCATAGACGCGCGCCAGCGGGGCAGTCAGGTCATAGCGCAGCGCCAGCCAGTCGCCGGGTTTGTCGGCGTCCGCGTCTTCCTGCCAGGCGAAAACACCCTCGTTGGGGCGGTCCACGTCGGGCAGGAACTTGCCCAGAGCCTCAACCGTCTCCACACCCGCGCTTTCGAGCGCGTCAAAGCCATAGCGATGATAGACCCCGGCGATTTTGCGCAGCATTTCAGTGCGCTGAGTGACCTCGGCACCGAAATAATCGCGAAAGCCTTTGGGCGTCTCGGCCTTCGGGCGGGGGGTCTTCTTTGGCTTGCCCATGGGATTCCCTTTGCGGCAGGTTTCGCGCGCGGTCTATCGGATGGGGCTGCGTGAGACAAGCGCGGCGCGCACCGCTCTTTTCCAATCTGCGGTCCCGTGCTAGGGGCCCGTGCAGACCGGAGGATGCCCATGACCCGAAAGATGGAAGAACAGATTGCCCACCTGACCCGCACGGTCGAGGAGCTTTCTGATGTGATCGCCCGCCAGGAAAAGGACATCACCACCCTGAACCGGCGCGTGCATATGCTGATGCAGCGCGAAGGGCAGCGTGACGCCGAGCAGACCGGCGGCGTGGTCATGGGCGATGAACGCCCGCCGCATTACTGATCAGATATCCTCGACCTCGAGCACGCCCTGAAGCGATTTGATCGCCCCTTTGATCTGTGGATTGACAGCAAACTCCTGGCCGAGATCGACCTCGACCTCGCCGGGCAGTGAGGGATCCATCAGGCAAAGCTGCACGGGCCCGCGCCCGGCACCACGGGCGGCTTTGGCGGCCCCTGCCAGCACGCTGGCGACCGAGGCCACCGCGTCGGGGTGTTCCACGAAAACCCGCAGACCCATGCCGCCGGCGTCGGCTGCCACCGTATCAATCGGCGTGACAGAACGCGCGAGAAGCTTGAGCTGATCCGCCTCCAGAGTTGCCTCGACACCGACGACGACCTTTGATCCGGTCTCCAGATGCTCGCGGAATTTCTCAAGTGCTTCGGAGAAAAGCGTGACCTCATAGGCGCCCGTGGTGTCGGACATCTGGCAAAATGCAAAACGGTTGCCGCGTGCCGATTTGCGCTCCTGTCGCCCGGCCACGATGCCCGCGATCTTGGCGTTGAGCGGACCGCGCGCGGCCTTTTCAAGGATTTCATCCAGGGTCAGCACGTTCTTGCGTTTCAGCGGCCCCATATAGTCGTCGAGCGGGTGGCCCGAGAGATAAAAGCCCACCGCTTTGAACTCTTCGGCCAGCCGTTCCGCCGGCAGCCAGTCATCCACGGGCTGCAGACGCGGCTCGGGCAGATCCTCGCCGGCTTCTCCGAAAAGAGAGACCTGGTTTGAGGCTTTCTGCTCGTGGATCGCCGCCGAATACCCCACCAGAGCGTCAAGCGCGCCGTAGACACGCCGGCGGTTACTGTCGAGCTGATCAAAGGCGCCGGAGCGGGCGAGCATCTCCAGCGGCCGCTTGCCCACCCGTTTGAGATCGACCCGTCGGGCGAGATCATAGAGCGTGGCAAAGGGTTTGGGGCCGCGCGCTTCGACGATCAGCCGCATGGCCTCGACGCCTACGTTTTTCAGCGCACCAAGCGCATAGACCAGGGCGCCGTCTTCGACCCTGAAGGTCGCATCCGAGCGGTTCACGCAGGGCGGCACCCATGGCAGTTCGAGCTGTTTGCGCACCTCTTCGAAATAGACCGCCAGCTTGTCCGTGAGGTGGATATCGCAGTTCATCACCCCGGCCATAAATTCGACGGGATGGTTGGCCTTGAGCCAGGCCGTCTGATAGCTGACCACCGCATAGGCCGCCGCGTGGGATTTGTTGAAGCCGTAGTTAGCGAATTTCTCCAGAAGGTCGAAAACTTCGGTCGCTTTCTTCTTATCGACCCCGTTTTCCATCGCGCCTTTTTCGAATTTGGGGCGTTCTTTGGCCATCTCTTCTGCGATCTTTTTACCCATCGCGCGGCGCAGCAGATCCGCCCCGCCAAGGCTGTAGCCGGCCATGACCTGAGCGATCTGCATCACCTGTTCCTGATAGACGATAATGCCTTGCGTTTCCTTAAGAATATCGTCGATCAGCGGGTGGATGGATTCCAGTTCTTTCTGGCCGTTCTTCACTTCGCAGTAGGTCGGGATGTTCTCCATCGGACCGGGGCGATAAAGCGCCACAAGGGCCACGATATCCTCAATGCAGGTTGGTTTCATGCGCTTGAGCGCATCCATCATGCCGGAGCTCTCCACCTGGAAGACCGCGACCGTTTTGGCGCTGGCATATAGTTTGTAGGAGGCCTCGTCATCCAGCGGAATGGTGGCGATATCATCCGTCAGACCTTCAGGCGGCGCGAAAAGCTCAGTGCCGTCAGCGGCGATATGCAGATGCCGCCCCGAGGCTTTGATCTGGTCCACCGCGTTCTGGATGACCGTCAGCGTTTTCAGCCCGAGAAAGTCGAATTTCACCAACCCCGCCTGCTCCACCCATTTCATGTTGAACTGGGTGGCCGGCATGTCAGAGCGCGGATCCTGATAGAGCGGCACCAGATGATCCAGCGGGCGGTCACCGATCACCACACCGGCGGCATGGGTCGAGGCGTTGCGCAGCAGCCCCTCGACCTGCTGGCCGTATTCCAGCAGGCGGGCGACGACCTCTTCGTTGCGCGCTTCCTCGCGCAGGCGCGGTTCGTCGGCCAGCGCCTTTTCGATGCTGACGGGTTTCACACCTTCGACAGGGATCATTTTCGACAGCCGGTCCACCTGGCCGTAAGGCATCTGCAGCACACGGCCGATATCGCGCACGGCGGCTTTGGACAGCAGCGCGCCGAAGGTGATGATCTGCCCCACTTTATCGCGGCCGTATTTGTCCTGAACGTAGCGGATAACCTCTTCGCGCCGGTCCATGCAGAAGTCGATGTCAAAATCCGGCATGGAGACCCGTTCGGGGTTCAGAAACCGCTCAAAAAGCAGATTGTAGCGCAGCGGATCGAGATCGGTGATGGTCAGCGCATAGGCCACCAGACTGCCGGCACCCGAGCCCCGGCCGGGTCCTACGGGGATGTCTTCGTCCTTGGCCCATTTGATGAAGTCGGCAACGATCAGGAAATAACCCGGGAAGCCCATGCCCTCGATGATGCCAAGCTCGAAATCGAGACGTTTTTCGTATTCTTCGACGGTGGTGGCATGGGGGATAACGGCGAGCCTGTCTTTCAGTCCGGCCTCAGCCTGGCGGCGCAGTTCCTGCACCTCATCATCGGCAAACTTCGGCAGGATCGGATCCCGGCGATATGCCTGAAAGGCGCAACGCTTTGCGATTTCAACCGTGTTTTCGATGGCCTCCGGCAGATCAGCAAAAAGCGCCACCATCTCTGACTGTGACTTGAAGTAATGCTGTGCCGTCAGCCGCCGGCGCGGATCCTGCTGGTCCACATAGGCGCCGTCTGCGATGCAGATCAGCGCATCATGCGCCTCATACATTTTCGCATCGGGGAAATAGACGTCGTTGGTGGCCACCAGTGGCAAATCCATCGCATAGGCCATCTCGACAAGGCCGCGTTCTGTCAAGCGCTCGGCGGCCGGCTGGCCGTCTTCGCCGGGATGGCGTTGCAACTCGACATATAACCGGTCGCCGAAAGCCTGCTTAAGCTCTGTCATCAGCTTCTCAGCCGCCGGACGCTGACCGGCCTGCAGCAAACGGCCCACCGGCCCGTCTGGTCCGCCGGTCAGACAGATCACGTCGCCCGCATGTGACCGGAGTTCGTCCAGCGTGACCTGTGGCAGCTGCCCGCGCTTGTCGATATAAAGGCACGAGTTCAGCTTCATCAGGTTTTCATAGCCGGCCTCTGACTGCGCGAGCAGCACCAGGGGCGCGGGGGCTGCCGGTTTTTCACCCGGGCCCGTTACCACATAGGCAAGGTCGGTCTGACAGCCGATAACAGGCTGGACGCCGGCATCTGACATCGCCACGGAAAACTCCAGCGCGGCAAACATGTTGTTGGTATCGGTCAGCGCCATTGCAGGCATGCCGGCTTTTCGACACAGCGCGGGCAGCTTTTTCAGCCGCAGCGCCCCTTCCAGCAGCGAGTATTCGGAATGGGTGCGCAGGTGAATGAATCGGGGATCAGTGCTCATGTCAGGACCGTAAATGACCCGCCCGGCCCCCGCCAGAGCGTTCCGCATCACGCTCTGTTTTTTCAGCACCGGAGACCGCGGCGGGGCGGCGCGTTCCCCTTTTCCCTTGCCAAGGGCGGCGTGGCCCGCATAGCCTCGGTCCCGGAATTGCCCGTCCTGTGTTCTACGCCGCATCGAACACCGGACGTGAAGGGGGCATGGTACCGCGGCGGATCTGACGAAATGAACATTACGTTTCGCCTGAACGGAGAAACACTGGCGCTGACCGATGTGGCGCCGACCACAACCCTGCTGGACTGGCTTCGTGAAACCCGTGGCCTGACCGGCACCAAGGAAGGCTGCAACGAAGGTGACTGCGGTGCCTGCACCGTCATGGTCACGGATGCCGCCGGCGCGCGGGCGCTGAATGCCTGCATTCTTTTCCTGCCACAGCTGCATGGCAAATCCGTGCGCACCATCGAGGGCATTTCCGGACCCGACGGCACCCTGCACCCGGTGCAGGAGGCGATGGTCGGCCATCACGGATCGCAGTGCGGTTTCTGCACACCGGGGTTCATCGTCACCATGGCCACGGCGCATCTGAACGGCCGCACGGATCATGATGTGCAGCTGGCCGGCAATCTCTGCCGCTGCACGGGATATGCGCCGATCATCCGCGCCGCCGAAGCTGCAGCCGGCGCGCCCGTACCGGAGCACATGCACGACCTCGTGCCGCCTTCCGCGGAAGATACGCCCGGGGCTGAGGTGACGGGCAGCGGCGGAAAATCTCCTGCAGCGTTTCAGCCGGCTGACAGTGATGCTCTGGCGCAATGGTATGCCCAAAACCCCGATGCCACGCTGGTTGCAGGTGCTACGGATGTCGGTCTGTGGGTCACAAAGAATTTCCACGACCCGGATCAGATCGCCTTTCTGAACGGCTGCGCGGATCTGCAGGGCGTGACCGTGACTGCGGATGAGCTCACGATCGGTGCGATGACGACGCTGACAGACCTTGAACCTGTCATGGAAGAGCTGCACCCGTCGTTTGCCGCGATGATCCGGCGATACGGCTCCGTACAGGTGCGCAACGCGGCAACCATCGGCGGTAATATCGCCAATGGCTCTCCCATCGGGGACGGGCCGCCGGCTCTCATCGCCCTCGGGGCGACCCTGCATCTGCGTCACGGCGACAGCCGGCGCAGTATGCCGCTGGAAGATTTCTTTCTCGCTTACGGCAAACAGGATCGTCGTGCGGGCGAATTTGTGGAGAAAATCACCGTTCCCCGGCAGCCTGACCGGCTGCGCTGTTATAAGCTCTCCAAACGCTTTGACCAGGATATCTCGGCGGTCTGCGGATGTTTCTCGGTTGAAGTTGCAGACGGCACAGTCAGCCGTGCCCGTATCGCCTTCGGCGGCATGTCCGGCATCCCGCAGCGCGCCACCGCGACGGAAGACGCGCTGACCGGGCAGCCATGGACGCAGAAGACTGCGCGCAGTGCAATGGCCGCAATGGGCACGGATTTCACGCCTATGTCCGACATGCGGGCCTCGGCTGAATACAGGATGCAGTCCGCACAGAATATGCTGCTGCGCTGCTGGCACGAAGACGCAGGCACGCCGGTCAGCGTCCTTGAGGTGCGGCCATGAGTGTCGCAAAGCCGCTGCCGCACGATTCCGCTCCGCTGCATGTGACAGGGGCCGCGCGCTATGTGGATGACATCCCGATGCCGGTCGGAACACTGCATCTGGCCTTCGGGATCAGCGATATCGCCGCCGGACGGCTACTGTCGCTCGACACCGGGCCCGTGCGCGCGGCCCCGGGGGTCGTCGCGGTCATCACGGCCGCTGATCTGCCCTTTGACAACGATGTTTCCCCGTCCAATCACGATGAACCGCTGCTTGCAGAGGAAGTGATCAGCTATCTGGGGCAGCCGCTCTTTATCGTTGTCGCCACCTCGCACCTTTCAGCCCGGCGCGCAGCACGCCTCGCACGGGTCGAAACAGAGGCGGGTGATCCGATCCTGACGGTGGATGAGGCTCTGGCCCGGAACAGCCGTTTCGAGGAGGGCCCGCGGGTCTATGGTCGCGGTGACGTGGCCGGCGCGATCGCAGGTGCTGCACACCGGCTCACCGGCAGACTGGAGATCGGCGGGCAGGAACACTTCTATCTGGAGGGTCAGGCGGCCGCCGCGCTGCCTCAGGATAACGGCGATATGGTGGTGATGAGCAGTACCCAGCACCCCACCGAAATTCAGCATAAAGTCGCCGAGGCCATCGGCGTGCACATGCATGGCGTGCGTGTAGAGACACGCCGGATGGGCGGTGGATTCGGCGGCAAGGAAAGCCAGGGGAATGCGCTTGCAGTGGCCTGCGCTGTTGCTGCGCGCGCCACCGGGCGTCCGTGCAAAATGCGATATGACCGCGACGACGACATGGTCATCACCGGCAAGCGTCACGATTTTCGCATTGAGTATGAGGTCGGCTTTGACGACAGCGGACGCATCGAAGGCATTGATTTCACGCATTACACGCGCTGCGGCTGGGCACAGGATCTGTCCCTGCCGGTGGCAGACCGGGCGATGCTGCATGCTGACAACGCCTATTTCCTGCCAGCGGTGCGGATCACCAGCCACCGGCTGAAAACCAGTACACAAAGTGCCACGGCCTTTCGCGGGTTCGGCGGGCCACAGGGCATGCTCGGTATCGAGCGGGTCATGGACCACATCGCCACCCGCCTGGGCAAGGATCCTGTCGCTGTGCGGCGCTGCAATTTTTACGGAGGCAGCGGAACGGAGCCTCGGGATCTCACGCCCTATGGTCAGCAGGTCACGGATTTCATCCTGCCCGATCTGATGAGCCGACTTGAAGAGACTGCCTGTTACACCGCACGCCGGGCCGCGGTTGAAAGCTGGAATGCGGAAAACGCGATCCTGAAGAAAGGCATCGCCCTTACGCCGGTAAAGTTCGGGATCTCCTTTACGCTGACCCATCTCAATCAGGCCGGCGCGCTGGTGCATGTCTATCAGGACGGGTCCATCCACCTCAATCACGGTGGCACCGAGATGGGACAGGGGCTTTTCCAGAAAGTGGCCCAGGTGGCCGCAGCCCGTTTCGGCGTAGATGTATCGGCGGTTCGGATCACCGCGACAGACACCGGCAAAGTGCCGAACACCTCCGCGACAGCGGCCTCATCCGGCAGTGATCTGAACGGTATGGCAGTTCAGAACGCCTGTGACACCATCCGGATGCGTCTGGCAGAACTGATGGCCGGACGGCACCAGACGCTGCCGTCCGAGGTTATCTTCAAAGACGGCAAGGTACATGTTGGTAGTGCCACCTACAGTTTTGCCGAGGTCGTTGCCGACGCTTATGTCGCACGCATCAGTCTCTCGGCCACCGGGTTTTACAAAACGCCCGATCTCGCCTGGGACAGGATCAGAGGCGAAGGCCGTCCGTTTTTCTATTTTGCCTACGGGGCTGCTGTGACCGAGGTGGTGATTGACACGCTGACCGGGGAAAACCGCATCCTGCGCACGGATATTCTGCACGACGCCGGCGCGTCGCTGAACCCTGAGATCGACATCGGCCAGATCGAAGGAGGCTATGTGCAGGGCGCGGGCTGGCTGACCACCGAAGAACTTGTCTGGGACGACAAAGGCCGGTTGCGCACCCATGCGCCCTCTACCTACAAAATTCCCGGCTGCAGTGACCGGCCGGACATCTTCAACGTCGCACTCTGGGACGCCCCCAATAATGAAGCGACGGTGTACCGGTCCAAAGCTGTGGGCGAGCCACCTCTGATGCTGGGTATCTCCGCCTGGTCCGCACTGTGTGATGCCGTCCAGTCCTGCGGGGATACCTATGCCGATCTGCAGGCTCCGGCCACAGCGGAAGAAATCCTGGCCGCCGTTGGTCGCGCAACCAGCGGAGGTGCTGTCTGATGTCCTTTGACCGCGAAGCCCTGATTGCCGCCTGTGCCGCCCGGGGTGTCGTGGCGCGGATCGTGGTGGCCTCCGTCGCCGGGTCTGCCCCGCGCGAAACCGGGGCGTCGATGCTGGTCTGGCGGGACGGGCAGTCCGGCACAATCGGCGGCGGCGCGCTGGAGCATTCGGCGACCCTCGCGGCGCGGGACGCTCTGACGCCAGGGCACCGTGATCTGAGCCGTCACGCGCTGGGTCCCGATCTGGGCCAGTGTTGCGGCGGGGCGGTACAGGTGCTGACCGAAGTTTATGACGAAGCATCCGCCCGGGCCCTGCCCGAGGATGTGATCATGCGCGGTCCGGGCGCGGCGCCGCTGGCGGTCACGCGCCTGCGCGCCCGGATCCGCACGGGCCAGCCGGTTCAGACAATGCTGACCGGCAGCTGGTTCATTGAGCCGGTATCACGGCCGGATCGCGCGGTGTGGATCTGGGGCGCGGGCCATGTCGGGCGCGCGCTTGTGCAGGTGCTGGCACCCCTGCCCGGCACTGATGTTACCTGGGTAGATACCGCAGCAGATCGTTTTCCCGAACACGTTCCCAACGGTGTTACGGCCGTCCCCGCCGCCGAACCGGCGCTGATGGTCGCGCACGCGCCGCCGCACGCGGAACATCTGATCGTGACCTTTTCTCACTCGCTGGATCTTGAGCTTTGCCACCGGCTGCTCGCGCATGGCTTTGACTTTGCAGGGCTGATCGGATCGGCCACTAAAAGGACGCGGTTTCACAAACGTCTGGCAGCCCTGGGGCACGGCCCGCAAAGCATTGCGCGCATCACCTGCCCGATCGGCCAGCCGGGCCTCGGTCGCGACCCGCAGGCGATTGCAATCGGGGTGGCAGCACAGATGCTGCAGACTGCCGGATCCGACACAAGACCACTGAAAGACAGCGCATGACACCACTTCTGGCCCTCAGCGGGTTGACCAAGGCCTATCCCGGCGTCGTTGCTAACGACGATGTGTCCCTGAGCATCGCGCCCGGCGAGGTACATGCACTGCTGGGCGAGAACGGCGCAGGCAAATCCACACTCGTCAAGATGATCTACGGGCTGGTGAAGCCGGATCAGGGCGGGATGCAGATGAACGGCGCGCCCTTTGCCCCGCCGGAGCCGCGCGCTGCACGGGCCTCGGGCGTCGGTATGGTCTTTCAGCACTTTTCGCTTTTTGACGCACTGTCGGTGGCCGAAAACATCGCGCTTGGCATGGAGAATGCGCCCGGTATGCGGACCCTCTCGCAACGGATCCGCGAGGTGTCAGACACCTACGGGCTGCCGCTGTCACCTGACCGGATTGTCGGGGATCTTTCCGCAGGAGAACGTCAGCGGGTGGAGATCATCCGCTGTCTGCTGCAGGAGCCGAAACTGCTGATCATGGACGAGCCGACCTCAGTTCTGACCCCGCAGGAGGTTGAGATCCTCTTTGAGACTTTGCGTAAACTCAGCGCCGAGGGAACCGCAATTCTCTATATATCTCACAAGCTTGAGGAGATCCGCGCGCTCTGCGATGCCGCAACGATCCTGCGTCTGGGCAAGGTTGTCGGCACCTGCATACCGCGCGAGACGACCGCACGGGACATGGCCGAAATGATGGTCGGCAAGGTGCTGAGCACCCCCACTCGGTCGGGTGCGGCCCTGGGCGAGCCCGTTCTGAAGCTTGAGGGGCTCTCGCGGCCCTCGCCCTCGGCCTTCGGAATGCCGCTGCGCGAGGTGACCGTGACGCTGCGCAAAGGCGAAGTCCTGGGGATCGGAGGTGTCGCCGGCAACGGGCAGGATGAGCTTTTGAGCGCTCTTTCCGGCGAAATGCTGTCACCGCCGGGGATGATCACCTTCAAAGGACAGGATATCGGCACGCTGACGCCCAATGCCCGGCGCCGTCTGGGCGTGCTCGCCGCCCCTGAGGAACGTCTGGGACACGCTGCCGCCCCCGATATGTCGCTCACTGAGAATGCGATGCTGACCGGCGCCGACCGGGAAGGTCTGGTGCGCGGTGGATTTCTGGACTGGCCTGCGGCCCGCGCCTTTGCAGTGAAAATCATCGAGGCTTTCGATGTGCGCACACCCGGACCCGGCAATGCGGCACGTGCGCTGTCCGGCGGCAACCTGCAGAAATTCGTGATTGGCCGCGAGGTGATGCAGCGCCCGGAAGTGCTGGTGGTCAACCAGCCGACATGGGGTGTCGATGCCTCGGCCGCGGCGGCGATCCGTCAGGCATTACTTGATCTTGCCGAAGGCGGCGCATCCGTCATCGTGATCAGTCAGGATCTGGATGAGCTGATGGAGATTTCCGACCGGTTTGCCGCTCTGAACGAGGGACGTCTGTCCGATCCGCGCCCGACGGACGGGCTGACGGTGGAACAGATCGGCCTGATGATGGGCGGCGCGCATGGCATGGAGGTGGCTCATGTCTGAGACCTCGGGTGACACAGGATTTTATACCGCCGGGCGTGGATCCGGCCTACAGACAAGGGGCGCTTACAGATGATCCGGCTTGAAAAACGCCCCCGGCCAAGTCGCACGTTCGCCTGGGCCACACCGCTGCTGGCGGTGCTTGCCACCTTCTTTTTCGGCGGCGTGCTTTTTGCGCTGCTCGGCAAAGATCCGGTACAGTCCATTCTGACGATCTTCTGGCAGCCGCTCTTTGGTGAATTTTCGTTTTTTTACAGGCCACAGCTGCTGATCAAGGGGGCGCCGCTGGTGCTGATCGCCATCGGGCTCAGCCTCGGGTTCCGGGCAGGCATCTGGAACATCGGAGCCGAGGGGCAGTACATCATGGGCGCGCTCTTCGGAGCCGGTGTCGGGCTCGCGTTCTATCCTGCTGAAAGCGTTTTCATCTTCCCGCTGATGGTGATTGCCGGGGCTTTCGGAGGCTGGGCCTGGGCGATGATCCCGGCGGTTCTCAAAGTGCGATTCGGTACAAATGAAATCCTGGTATCGCTGATGCTGGTCTATGTGGCCGAGCAGTTCCTGGCTTCTATGTCACTGGGACTGATGAAAAATCCTGAAGGTTTCGGCTTTCCCGGCAGTCGCAACCTTCAACAGTACGATTCAGCGCATAACGCCGAGATCATCACGAACAGCGGCATGCACTGGGGCGTTGTTGCGGCGATGATCGCTGTGATCTTTGCCTATGTGCTGCTGGCGCGGCACCGGCTTGGGTTTGCAGTGCGGGTCACCGGCGAAGCTCCACGGGCCGCGCGGTTTTCGGGCGTCAATCCGGGGCGGCTTATCCTTTTCTGCCTTGGCACATCGGGCATGCTTGCCGGGCTTGCAGGGCTTTTCGAAGTCTCCGGTCCCGCAGGGCAGGTCAGCATCGATTTCAATGTGGGCTACGGCTTTACCGCGATCATCGTGGCCTTTCTGGGCCGGCTGCATCCGGTGGGGATTGTGCTGGCGGGCCTGCTGATGGCGCTGACCTATATCGGTGGCGACATCGCGCAAAGCCAGCTTGGCCTGCCCGCTGCTGCGATCCAGGTTTTCCAGGGGATGTTACTTTTCTTCCTGCTGGCCTTTGATCTCTTTACCAATTACCGGCTGCGCTTTGGCCGGACGGAGGCTGCGTAATGGACCTGTCCGCCATCAACCCGATTCTGCTGATTGCTGCGCTGATGAGTGCGGCGACGCCCATTCTGCTGGCCGCCACCGGAGAGCTTGTCGTTGAGCGCGCAGGCGTGCTGAACCTCGGCGTGGAAGGCATGATGATTACCGGTGCGATCTGCGGCTTTGCCATAGCAGTGGAGACCGGATCACCCACCACGGGCTTTATTGCCGCTGCTGTCGGGGGGGCTGTGCTCAGCCTGCTTTTCGCGCTGCTGACCCAGGTGACCCTGGCCAATCAGGTGGCCTCCGGTCTGGCACTCACCCTTTTTGGCCTGGGGATCTCCTCCCTGCTGGGGCAGGGCTATGTCGGGGTGAAGCCGCCGCGCATGCCGGATGTGAACTTCGGGCCCCTCAGCGATATTCCGGTGATCGGGCAGATCTTCTTTTCGCATGACCCGCTTCTCTATGTCGGCCTGCTTCTGGTGGCCGGTGTCTGGGCGGTGCTGCGCTTCACGCGCGCGGGTCTCGTGCTGCGCGCCGTGGGGGAAAACCACGATGCCGCTCATGCGCTGGGGTACAAGGTCGTGCGCATCCGGACGCTGGCGATTATGTTCGGCGGGGCGCTTGCCGGCATGGGCGGCGCCTATATCAGCCTGATCCGCGTGCCGCAGTGGACCGAAGGCATGACCGCAGGTGTCGGCTGGATCGCGCTCGCCCTGGTTGTCTTTGCCAGCTGGAAGCCCTGGCGGGTTCTGCTTGGTGCTTATCTTTTTGGCGGGATCACGCAATTGCAGCTTAATCTGCAGGGTGCAGGCGTTGCCATTCCTGTCGAATATCTGGCAATGTCGCCTTATGTAATCACCATCGTCGTGCTTGTTATGCTTTCTGCGGATAAGAGCGCGGCGCCCGGCTCACTGGGCCGGTCATTCCATGCCTCAAGCTAGAGGCCATTCAACGTCCGGGCAAAACGGGCGCATTAAAACGGGGAAGACCTGAACATGAAACTCACCACCCTTTTTGCCGGTGCGGCTGTCGCACTTGGCCTTGCCACCGTGGCTGTCGCGGACGGGCATGAGAAAACCAAAGTCGGCTTTGTCTATGTTGGCCCGATCGGCGACGGCGGCTGGACCTACGAGCACGACAAAGGCCGTCTGATGGTCGAGAAAGAGCTCGGCGATGCGGTCGAGACCGTCTATGTCGAGAACGTGGCCGAGGGCCCGGACAGTGAGCGTGTGATGACCCAGATGGCGCTGGATGGTGCCGATCTGATTTTCACAACATCTTTCGGCTACATGGATCCGACGATCAACATCGCGGCCAAATTCCCGGATGTGAAATTTGAACACGCCACGGGCTACAAGCGCGCCGACAACGTCTCCACCTATTCCGCACGGTTTTACGAAGGCCGGGCGATCCAGGGGCATATCGCGGGCAAGATGACCAAATCCAACATTGTGGGCTATATCGGATCTTTCCCGATCCCCGAGGTGATCCGGGGCATCAACTCCGCCTATATTCACGCCAGCAAAGTAAACCCGGATGTCGAGTTCAAAATCATCTGGGTCTACACGTGGTTTGACCCCGCAAAAGAAGCCGACGCTGCAAAAACGCTGATCGAACAGGGCGCCGATGTGGTGCTGCAGCACACGGATTC
Organism: Roseobacter ponti; assembly: GCF_012932215.1. Classification (GTDB taxonomy): domain Bacteria; phylum Pseudomonadota; class Alphaproteobacteria; order Rhodobacterales; family Rhodobacteraceae; genus Roseobacter; species Roseobacter ponti. The sequence continues at coordinate 3,274,382 of NZ_CP048788.1, forward strand.
CACAGCACCTCAGGCCGCCGCGCAGGAAGCCGGCGATGTGGTCACCTTCGGCCAGGCCTCTGACATGGCTCAGTACGCGCCCTTCCCGCGTGTCTCCTCCATCATCGATGAGTGGGGCCCCTACTACGTCGCGCGCACCAAAGCCGTTATGGATGGCACGTGGGAGAGCACAGACACATGGGACGGCATCGGCGCCGGCATGGTCGGAATCGGTGAGATCTCTGACGCCGTTCCTGCTGATGTGAAAGAAGAAGCACTGGCTCTGAAAGCAGCAATTGCGGACGGCTCTTATCACGCCTTTACCGGGCCTATCAACAAACAGGACGGATCCGCTTGGCTTGCAGACGGCGAAACAGCGGATGACGGCACGCTTGCCGGCATGAATTTCTATGTCGAAGGCATCGAAGGCGACATTCCGCAATAAATCGTACTGCGCTGCAGATTTTCCGGTGAAAGGCCCCGTTCGCGGGGCCTTTTGCATCTTATGTATCTTGCGGGCAGACTGCGTTCGTGCTTGATGGTACCTGAGGTTGAAACACTACCTCATCCGATGGCAGTTATCTTCCACGATGTTGGTTTACGAGGGCACAATGACCAGACTTATCACAGCCGCTGTTACAGCACTTCTTTTCGGCGTTTCTGCAGCATCCGCCGCAACATTCACAGACAGATCGCTTTTCGACGCAGCCGCAGGCCCCGGCCTTGCGCTTGAGTCGTTTGAAAGCGTTCCTCTGTCCGGCAACACCGCAAGTGGCGGTCTCCCCTCTGCCGATTTCGGCGACTTTTTCGTCAGCGCAACGCGCCCGGCCGTCAAGGTGATCGATACGCCGTTTTTCTTTGCCCAGAACACCACAGCAGGCGGCAAGAACTTCCTCTATCTTGATTCGGATATCGGCTTCACCGGGTTCATCATGACGCTGGCCTTTGACGCGCCGGTGCTGTCTTTCGGGTTTGACTACTCCGGTCTGGGCCGCAACGGAGATGAAAGCACGATTTTCATCAACGGTGAGACAATGATCCTGCCCAAAGCAACTGACGCGCCTGCCTTCTTTGGTTTTACCAGCGAAAACGGTGTGTCCGCATTCTCCATCAACACCAACAATAACAGCGCCTTCAGCATTGATGAGCTGGCCTATGGCGGCGGCGAAACAGCAACGCCTGTGCCGCTGCCTGCCGCCCTGCCGATGCTGCTGGTGGCAGTAGCGGGCTTCGGACTGATGAAACGCCGCAAAGCAGCCTGATCAGGCCCTCACCTAACTGAGACGGAAAAGGCGCCCTCAGCGGCGCCTTTTTTTGTTGCGAAATCCGCGCCGCGCGCGATGAACACGCATCGGGTCAGTAGGAATATTCGGCGTAGATCCGGCTCAGATCACCATCCCAGTCACCGTGATAATGCGCCAGCAGTTCATCCGCCGGGACCTGGCCGGTTTCAATGCTTTCATGCAGTGCGTTCAGGAAATGTGTCTCGTCGGGCACCATGCCACCAGCTCCTGTGCGGGCGCGTGCCTTCAGACCGGCGGTGCTGATTGCAACGGCCTCTCGGGCGATCTCATGCATTTTCACGCCGTTCACTTCAGCCTGCAGCGCGTCGACCGAGGCGGCAACGCGAAGCCCGTCGCGGGTCTCGGCGTCCCAGTTTTTTGCCAGATCCCAGGCCGCATCGAGCGCCGTCTGGTCATACATCAGCCCGACCCAGAAAGCCGGCAGGGCACAGAGCCGCCGCCAGGGTCCCCCGTCGGCGCCGCGCATCTCGATAAAGCGCTTCATGCGGGCTTCGGGAAAGGCGGTGGTCAGATGGTCCGCCCAGTCCGAAAGCGTCGGGATCTCACCCGGCAGCGCAGGCAGCTCACCCTTCATGAAATCACGAAACGACATGCCAAGCGCGTCGATGTATCTGCCGTCGCGGTATACAAAATACATCGGCACATCGAGAGCATAGTCGACCCATGCATCAAACCCGAAACCGTCCTCGAAAACAAAGGGCAGCATGCCGGTGCGCGCGGCATCCAGATCGCGCCAGACACGGCTGCGCCAGGATTTATGCCCGTTGGGTCTGCCCTCAAAAAAGGGCGAGTTGGCAAAGAGCGCTGTGGCCACCGGTTGCAGCGCCAGTGCGACGCGCATTTTCTGAACCATGTCCGGCTCGGAACCGAAATCAAGGTTCACCTGCACTGTGCAGGTGCGGCGCATCATGACCCGGCCCATGGTGCCGACCTTGGTCATGTATTCGTTCATCAGTTTATAGCGGCCCTTGGGCATCAGATCCATATCTTCATGGGTCCAGACCGGTGCGGCCCCCAGCCCGATAAAGCCGGCGCCGATGCGGTCCGCCACGTCACGCACTTCACGCAGGTGGGTATTCACCTCATCACAGGTCTCGTGGATGGTTTCCAGCGGTGCACCGGAAAGCTCCAGCTGTCCGCCAGGCTCAAGGCTGATGTTCGCGCCGTCTTTTTCGAGGCCGATCAGATGACCGCCTTCGGTAACGGGCGACCAGCCGTGATCATCGCGCAGCCCCTCCAGCATGACCCGGATCGAACGCGGACCATCATAGGGCAGCGGTTTCAGCGTGTCTTTGCAATAGCCGAATTTTTCGTGCTCAGTGCCAATGCGCCAGTCTTCTTTTGGCTTGCAGCCGTCTGCGAGATACTGCGCAAGCTGATCACGGGACGTGACCGGCCCTCCGCCGGACTGTGGAATAGACATGTGGGAGGCTCCGTTTCGACAGACTGTAGGCTCAGGTTTCCGGAATGGGACGATTTGCCGGGTGTGTCAATGCACGGTCAGTTGTGCGTGAGCGGACAGGTCGCGCTGCCAGATCATCACCTGCTGATCTCCGCCGGGGCCCGCCCGCCCGTTCAGGGCGTCGAGCATCCGCGCGGTTTTCAGACCCGGCAGCGTGGCAAAGGCGTCAAAAAGCGCCTCGGCGCCTTCGGCATTGACCGGTATCATCAGCTCATTCTGACCGGGTTGTTTCAGCCGCCAGTGCGCGGGATGCTGGCGCCGGTCGAGGGTCAGCGCCTGCAGTTCACCGAGGGCAATCACGCCCCCCGTCAGGGGCCCGAAATAGATCACCTGTCCTTCGTCGACACGCACCGAGCCGGGCCCCGCGCCCGCACTGCGAAAACGCGCCCGCTGAAAGCCGATGCGAATGAGAGCAAGGCCCGCGATAATCATCACGATAGCAGGGATCGTCAGCAACTGTCCGGGCCCGGCCAGCCACCACAGACCCAGCAGCAGCAGCGCGCCGCCGGTCAGCGCCTCGCGCCAGCGCATCAGCTGGTCTTTTGCCTCAGGCCGGATCATGCGCGCGCCCTTTGGGATGCTTTGCCGGGTTGAGCATGACTCATGTCCAGTCTCCCAGTGCCTGCTGCCAGAGGGTCAGCGCCGCAACAGCAGCGGTATCGGCCCTCAGAATGCGGGGCCCGAGCGATACCGGATGCGCATGTGACAGCCCGCGCAACCGCTGACGCTCGGCGTCGGAGAAACCGCCTTCCGGTCCGATCAGAACGGCCCAGGGGCCCGGCGCGTCCGGCAGAACCGGTGCGCCCGAAGGGGCCGCCTCGTCACAAAACATGATGCGGCGGTCTGCGTTCCAGCCGTCAAGTAACGCCGGCAGTTTCTGCAGATCAGTGACCTCGGGCACAAAGGTGCCGCCGCATTGCTCGGCGGCCTCCACTGCATGGGCCTGCAGCCTGTCACGCTGAATGCGGCCGGCATTGGTAAAGGCCGTCTGCACCGGAATGATCCTCGCCGCGCCCAGTTCGGCGGCTTTTTCCACGATGAAATCCGTGCGGGCCTTTTTGATCGGCGCAAACATCAGCCACAGATCAGGCGGCATCCGCAAAGGCCGCGTCTGTTCCAGAACCCGCAGCGTACCGCCGCGTTTGCCCGCCTGCTCGAGCTGCGCAAGCCATTCACCGCATTTGCCATCAAAGACCAGCAGGTGATCGCCCGCGCCCTGACGCATCACACCAAAAAGGTAGTGAGCCTGCTCACGCGACAGAGGAAGCGTTTGCGCCTCCCCCAAAGGGTGCTCTACATAAAGCCGGATTTTAGCTGATACATCACGCTCCATGAGGGGAACATATGCAAGAGCCCAAGCCAGCACCAGATGGTCAGGTCGCGGATGCGGTAAAAGACAACTGGGTGGACCTTTATGCACCCGGCCCTGCGCGCCCCTATCTGCGTCTGAGCCGGGCGGACCGGCCGATCGGTACCTGGCTCTTGCTGATCCCCTGCTGGTGGGGGCTGGCTCTGGCCATTCATTTCGACGGGCAGATGCGGCTTTACGACCTGTGGATCGCTCTGGGCTGTGGAATCGGTGCCTGGCTGATGCGCGGTGCAGGCTGTACCTGGAACGATATCTCGGACCGCGACTATGACGGCGCGGTCGAACGCACCCGCTCGCGGCCCATTCCCGCAGGGCAGGTCAGCGTCACCGGTGCGGTAATCTGGATGTGTCTGCAGGCGCTTGTGGCTTTTGGCATACTGCTCACGTTTAACACGGCAGCCATTCTGCTCGGGGTTCTGGCGTTGCTGCCTGTGGCGATCTATCCCTTTGCCAAACGCTTCACCTGGTGGCCGCAGGTCTTTCTGGGGCTTGCGTTTAACTGGGGCGCATTGCTCGCCTGGACTGCACATACGGGCGAGCTTGGCGCGCCGGCCGTGGTGCTTTACTTCAGCGGCATTGCATGGACGCTGTTTTACGACACCATCTATGCGCATCAGGATACCGAGGACGACGCGCTGATCGGTATCAAATCGACCGCGAGGCTCTTTGGAGACAAGACCGGTCCATGGCTGCGACGGTTTCTGGTGGTGACTGTGGGTCTGATGGGGCTTGCCGTGATATTTGCCCTGCAGCCCGGCGGTAACATTCTGGCGATGGTGGTGGGCCTTGCCGGGCCCTGGGCCATGGGCTGGCACATGGCCTGGCAGCTGCGCGGGCTGGATATTGAAAACAATGACAAGCTCTTACAGCTTTTCCGCTGCAACCGGGATACCGGCTTTATCCCGCTGATTTTCTTTGTGGCAGCTTTGCTGGTGTGATTGATAACCCGGGCGCTGAGGCGTATCAGTGCCCCTGTGATGTACAAGGCTTTGCACTGATATGCGCGTATCCCGGCTGACCATGATTGCAGCGGCATTCCTGACCGCAGCAGGATTTGCGCTGATCGCGGCCAACTCCTCTGTGACAATCGTCGAGGAAAGCTCAGAGACCGGGGTCCGCCAGCAGCTCGACCTGAACGGCCTGACCTGGGCCGAAGTCGAAGCAAACGGGTTGCAGGTTGTTCTGGCCGGTACGGCACCCAATGAGGCGCTGCGATTTCGTGCACTGAGCATTGCAGGTTCCGTCGTAGATGCCGCCCGGATCATAGACGAGATGCAGATCGCGGCGACAGAGGCCGTCGCCCCGCCGCGATTTTCGGCAGAAGTGCTGCGCAACACCGCCGGAATATCGGTGATCGGGCTGATCCCGCTAAGCACTGACCGCGACGCTCTGATAGGGGCGTTCACCGAGATGAGTGATCTGCCTGTCACGGACCTGCTGGAAACGGCGGATTACCCGGCACCATCCGGGTGGGAAGATGCCCTCGCCTATGCCATCTCCGCGATGGATGAGCTGCCGCGTGCAAAGGTTTCGGTCGCTGCGGGGCGGGTCGAAATCACTGCGATCGCCGACAGCACCGGTGACAGGACCCGCATGGAAACAGAGCTGCGGCGGGCCGCACCGCCCGCACTTAACGTGGCCCTCAACATCTCCGCACCACGGCCTGTGATCACCCCCTTTACGCTGCGTTTCGTCATTGATGACGCGGGTGCGCGTTTCGATGCCTGCTCGGCCGACACAGAAGCCGCGCGGACAAGCATTCTGACGGCGGCCATGGAGGCCGGGCTGACCGGCCCCGGGCGCTGCACGATCGGGATGGGCGTGCCCAGCCCCAGCTGGTCAGAAGCTGTGCAGACCGCCATCGCAGCTCTGGCCGAGATTGGCGGCGGTTCAGTAACCTTTTCGGACGCAGATGTCACGATTGTCGCTGCCGAGGGCACCGAATTCGGCCTCTTTGAGCAGGTAATCGGCGAGCTGGAAAACGCGCTGCCTGAGGTCTTCGCGCTCTATGCGGTCCGACCGGAAACCACAGATCCTGCCGACGGACCTGCAGAGTTTCTCGCCACGCTCAGCCCCGAAGGTCAGGTGCAGCTGCGTGGCCGGATCTCCGGCGAGAAAATGCGCGATGTGGCCGACAGTTTTGCACGTGCCAGATTCGGATCTGAAAACGTTTACACTGCCGCACGCGTTGTGCCGGACCTGCCGGCTGACTGGCCGGCGCGTGTGCTGACCGGGATCGAAGCGCTCGGATATCTCAACAACGGCGTTGTCGTTGTCACGCCTGACACGGTGCGTCTTTCGGGGGCTTCGGGCAATGCGGGAGCAAGTGACATGATAGCCCGCCTCATGGCCGACAAGCTGGGCGAAGAGGCACAGTTCGAGATCAACGTAACCTATGTCGAGGAGCTGGATCCCGTGGCCGCTCTGCCGACGCCGGAGGAGTGCGAAGTAAGGATCGCGGAGGTGGTTGCCGGCAGCAAGATCAACTTTGAACCAGGTTCGGCGACAATCGATGCCGGCGCCCTGCCCGTCATGGACGAGATCGCAGAGATCCTGTCCGAGTGCGGCGATCTGCGGCTTGAGGTTCAGGGTCACACCGACAGCCAGGGCCGCGAGGAGATGAATCTTGCGCTGAGCCAGGCGCGGGCGGAATCAGTGCTCAACGAACTCCGGGCGCGACGGGTGCTGACCGGAAACTTCCTCGCTGTGGGGTACGGCGAGGAAAATCCGGTTGCAGATAACGACAGCGAAGAAGGCCGGGAGGACAACCGGCGGATCGAGTTCCGGCTTGTTGAGCCCGATTCCGGTGTACCCGAGGGCGACTCCGCACTGGAAAGCCTCGCGGAAAAGACGGATACAGAAGGTGAAGCGCCGGCGGAGGACCCCACGAATGAGCAGAACTGAATTTGTCATCGCAACGGCGATCATTCTGTTTGTGGCATTCTGTCTGGGATGGTTTGCCAGTTGGCTGGTCAACCGTTTCACCCGGGTCGCGGCAGACGACGTGGCGCAGCTGGACAGGATGAGCCAGGAGCTGCACGAGGCAGAAGAAACCCGCGATCAGGCCATCACCTATCTGCAACAGCGTGAAGCGGAGCTGACAAATCAGCTGGCGCAGACCGAAGCAGAACTCCGGGCTGCGATGGACGGGCTGCGCGATGCCCGCCATGAAACAGAAGACATGCGCGCCCATCTGGCCAGTGCACGCCCGGCCAGCTGAAACCCGCCCCCGTGACGCAGCCGGTCAGGCGACGGTCATATGTGCGCAATCCGCATCATGGCTGATTTTCTGAGACGTACTGCCAAGAAAAGCGCCCGCGACATTGCCCAGACCGCGCCGCCCTGTCACGATCAGATCTGCACCGCATTCTTTGGCACAGGCGACGACATCATCTGCCGGATCGCTGGAACCGATATGCGTCTTCACGCCGACTTTATGGGCTTCGGCCACGGCTTTTGCTTCGGTGAGAACTTTCTCCGCGGCTTCCTTCACCTTTTCAGGCTCCGGCATCGTCGTTGCAACATGGTACCCGGCCACAGCCCCCAGCGCAAAGGCCACGGTTTCGGCTTTGGGCGTGTGAACGAGATGGACTTCGGAATTATATTTGCCGGCCATGTCACAGGCCAGTTCAAGCGCTTTACCGGCCTGACCGGAGCCGTCGATTCCTACTACGATCTTTGAAAACATTGTCTGATCTCCTCTCTTATGGGTTGAGAGGAGCATGACGATAAGGTGACAGGCGCACCATGATCCAGGTCAAGTGCCCGCCGGATGATTTTTACCAGCGGTCGAGGGCTTTTTCATCCTCATCGCGCGCCGCGACCCAGCCTGCCCCCTCTGCCGTGATCTCACGTTTCCAGAAAGGGGCACGGGATTTGAGGTAGTCCATCAGGTATTCAGCGGCCTCGAATGCATCCCGTCGATGCCGCGCCGCCGTTGCGACCATCATAATCATTTCGCCGGGCACCAGCCGTCCGTAGCGATGGATTACCAGCACATCCCCCAGCGACCAGCGGGCTGTGGCGCGCTCTGCAATGTCGGACAGAGCTGTTTCGGTCATGCCGGGGTAATGCTCTATCTCCATTGCCTCAAGCGCATCCGCGCCGGTGTCCCGCACCACGCCTGTGAAGGTGACGATGGCGCCTGTATCGGTTCGTCCTGCGGCAAAGGCTGCCGCCTCTGCACCGACATCAAACGCGGCTTCCGAGACAACGATCCTCACGGGGTCATCCGCCGGTCATGGGCGGGAAAAACGCTACTTCGCGTACCCCGTCGAGCGATGCATCAAAGTCGCTGAGTTCCTGATCCACCGCCACACGCAGCGCTGAGATATCTGCAAAGGCAGCCGCATAGCGATCTTCACGCGCGCGCAGCTCATCGACCAGTCCCGCCACTGTGCCCGCGTCTGTTTCAACAGTTTCGCGGGGCAGGCCGATGCGCTCGCGGACCCATGCAAAATACAAAACATCCATCAAGTGTCATCCTTCAGATAAGGCATCGCCTTTTTCAGGTAATCTGCACCGGTCACAAAGGTCAGACCCGCCGCGACCCACAACAAAATGAGACCCGTCTGCCCTGCCCACTCCATAGCCGTATGTTTCCAGCGCAGCCCCTGCAGATCCTCGACGCGTCCGGCAAAAACATCCGCGATCATCTGCTCGTCCATTCCCCATGCCGACATGCCCAGATAATGCTCAAAGACACCGTGCGAGAAAAGAACGGCGATCGAGATCATCTGGCAGGTAGTCTTCCATTTAGCGAGTTTTGTGACTTTCAGCGTGCCGGCCGTATCGCCCAGAAATTCCCGCAGCCCCGAGACAAAAACCTCGCGGAAAAGGATCACTGTCGCCGGCAGCACCAGCCAGGGCGACCAGCTGGAAAACCCGATGATCACCATCAGCGCGATCACCACCATGGCCTTGTCGGCAATCGGGTCAAGCATCGCGCCGAGCTTGGTTTCCTGCTTCCAGGCGCGCGCCAGATAGCCGTCAAACCAGTCCGTTACTGCGGCAGAGACAAAAAGCACAAGCGCGAACCAGTCCGCCCAGGGCCGGGTGAAATAAAGAAACATCACCGCGACCAGCGGCGCGGCAATCAACCTGATTATGGTCAGCACGTTGGGCAGTGTGAGCGTCATACGTTCACCATACATCGCCGTAATTCCGGACGAAAGCGGCATTGATACTGACCGGCCGGGCACGCGCATCCGCTTTTCGCAAGAAAAGCCAGGACATGTCGTCGCCCCCCGCCCGGGGGGCGTCCGCCGGATCAGCCTTTTTCGTGAAAGTAATCATAGATCTTCTCAGCCAGTCGGGCTGACACGCCCTCAACTGCTTTCAGATCGCTCAGATTGGCGCGGGCGACAGCCTTGGCAGACCCGAAATGCGCCAGCAAAGCCCGTTTGCGCGCGGCCCCCACGCCCGGCACATCGTCAAGCGGGGTCGCGCCGACGGATTTCGCCCGCTTTGCGCGGTGGGTCCCGATCGCAAAGCGGTGAGCTTCGTCTCGCATGCGCTGTACATAGTACAGCACCGGGTCATTGTGGCGCAGGGCAAAGACCTGCCGCCCGGGCCGGTAAAATTCCTCCTTGCCCGCGTCGCGGTCGATGCCCTTCGCGACGCCGACCATCGGAATATCCTCAACGCCGTATTCGCGCATGATCGAGGCAACAGCGCTCACCTGCCCTGCGCCGCCATCAATCAGCAGAAGGTCGGGCCAGTGGCCCTCTTTCCGCTCCGGGTCTTCTTTGATCAGCCGTTTGAACCTGCGTGACAGCACTTCTTTCATCATCCCGAAATCATCCCCCGGGGTCAGGGCATCCCCGCGGATGTTGAATTTGCGGTACTGATTCTTCATAAACCCGTCGGGCCCCGCCACGATCATCGCACCGACGGCAAATGCGCCCTGAATGTGCGAGTTGTCGTAAACCTCGATCCGCTCGGGAGCCGCCCTGAGGTCAAAGGCCTCCGCCAGCCCTTTCATCAGCCGCGCCTGGGTTGCGCTCTCCGCCATTTTACGCGCCAGCGACTCGCGTGCGTTTCGCAGCGCGCCGTCGATCAGTTCGGCCTTTTCACCGCGCTGCGGGACCAGCAGTTCGACACGGCGTCCCAGTTTGCCTGAGAGCGCTTCAGTCATAAGGTCGGGGTTTTCGATCTCATTGCTGAGCAGGATCTGGCGCGGTGGTTCGCGGGTGTCGTAAAACTGGCCGAGAAACGCTTCCAGCACCTCGGCTGCATCCACATCCTGCCCCACCCGCGGGTAATAGTCTCGGTTACCCCAGTTCTGGTTGGCGCGGATAAAGAACACCTGAACACAGGCCTGCCCGTTCTCAAGATGCAGCGCCACAATATCGGCCTCCGCAACACCTTTTGGGTTGATCCCCTGCGCGGTCTGCACCTGGGTCAGCGCCCTGATCCGGTCGCGCAGGGCAGCCGCGCGCTCAAACTCCATCGCTTCTGATGCGGTTGTCATCTCGCGTGCCAGACGCGCCTGAATATCGGTGGTTTTACCGGTCAAAAATTTCTCGGCGTCCCGCACGGTCTGGCGGTAGTCATCTGGCGTAATGCGCCCGACGCAGGGCGCCGAACACCGCTTGATCTGGTACTGCAGGCAGGGGCGTGTACGCCCTTCAAACTCCGCATTTGAGCAGTTGCGCAGCAGAAAGACCCGCTGCAGCTGGTTCAGGGTCCGGTTTACAGCACCTGCCGAGGCAAAGGGGCCATGATAGCTGCCCTTTTCTTTTTTCGCGCCACGGTGCTTTTTGATCTGCGGAAAATCATGGTCCGCTGTCACCAGAATGTTCGGGAAACTTTTGTCGTCGCGTAAAAGCACGTTAAAACGCGGTTTGAGCTGTTTGATGAGGTTCTGCTCGAGCAGCAGCGCTTCGGTTTCGGTCTTTGTCGTCAGAAACATCATGGAGGCGGTCATCGAAATCATCCGGCTGATCCGCCCCGAATGCCCGCCCGGTCGGGCATAATTCGATACCCGCGCCCGCAGATTGCGCGCCTTGCCCACATAAAGAACCCGGCTTTCGCTATCGAGCATCCGGTAAACGCCGGGCGAAGTGTCCAGAGTTTTCAGGTACCCCTGGATTACATCGTATCCGGTGGGTTCCTCTTTGGGATGAGTGTCGGGTGATTCTGCCATGTCAGCTCTGTTTGATTCCCTGCCTGGTGCTGCACCGTGGCCGCTTCCTCCGCAAGGGAGAACCTTTCCACGGTTCCTGTGGACAACTCTGCAGATAACTTATCAGCACAGCCGATTTTTCGTTGCATTCAGGGCATTTCAGAGAATTGCCCAAAAAACAGGCGGTATTTTAACCGCCTGAATTCATTGTATATTTTCTTAGGTGTGGGCCAAGGTTTTGAAAACAAAGGCCTTTTATTAACGCTTTTGTAACAATCCTCCTCACGGTGCAAAACTACGGTCAGGTCTGCCGCTATTCCACGTCAGTCACGTCCGGTGTCTGCCACGCAAGATGCTGCCCGCCATCCACGCAAAGCAACTGACCGGTCACCGCAGGGGCATCCAGAAAATAGCCGACAGCGGCTGTGATGTCCTGAGGGTCAGAGCCGCGCCCCAGCACCGTGGCCGCACGTTGCTGTGCGAACTGCTCCGCTTCCTGGCGTCCGCCCTGTAGTGTCGGGCCGGGTCCGATGGCATTAACGCGGATGGCCGGCGCCATCGCGCGGGCCATCGTTTGTGTCAGCGTCCAGAGCGCGGCTTTGGCCAGGGTATAAGTCATAAAATCCGGCGTGAGCTTGCGCACGCGCTGATCGACCATGTTCACAATCAGCCCGGTTGCGACGGGCTCACCATTGCTGTCGCGCGCAGGCCCCAGTCCCTGTGCCGCCATCGCCTGGCTCAGCAGAAAGGGCGCGCGCAGATTGCTCTGCATATGCCGGTCCCAGCTTTCGCGCGTGGCCGTGCCGATCGTGTCATGCTCAAAGATTGACGCATTGTTGATGAGACAGGTTACCGGGCCGTCCAGGGCATCCCGGGCATCCACAAAAAGCTGTTCTGTGGCATCATCATCAAGCAGGTCCGCCCGGAGTGCGTGGGCACGCCCGCCCTGCTCTGCGATGCGCCTGACGGTTTCCCGCGCACCGGCATCCGAGGACGCATAGTGCACAACGACCTCATAGCCCCTTGCCGCGAGATAAACGGCGATCTCCCGCCCGATACGATGCCCGGCGCCGGTCACAAGTGCCTTTTTCATAATCTTTCTCCCGGGTTGGCCTTTCAGCCGAGAAGCACGAACATATATCCGCCGTAAAGAACCGTCAGCACGATGCCCCAGACGCGGTTTATATCCTGTCTGGTGTAGACAAAGACTGCAAGAATCAGGGACGCCGCAAGCATCACCCACAGATCAAATGTCAGGAATTCCGGATCGACCGGAATCGGCCCGATAAAGCTGGCGATGCCGATAATCGCAAGCAGGTTGAACATGTTCGATCCGATGACATTGCCAAGCGCCACATCCGCCTGACGCCGCAGCGCGGCCATAACGGTGGTCGCAAGTTCCGGCAGGGATGTGCCAATGGCGACAAGCGTAAGTCCGATCACAGTATCCGACACACCGTATTCCTGCGCGATCACGGTCGCATTATCCACGAGCAGATCCGCACCCAGTGGCAGCCCGACGAGGCCCAGCACCAGAAAGACGGCGATGCGCCAGCCGGGCATATCCGGGTCCGCGCCTTCGGGCTCGTCATCGGGGTCTTCTTTGCAGGCGGCGCGATGCTTTTGCGTGTCGCGAAAGGCGTCGGTCAGCACAAAGGCCAGCGCCGCAAGCAGGATCGCACCCGAAATCCAGTCAAAGACACCGCGGAACGCGAGCCCGATAAAGAGCAGCGTGGCGAGGATCATGAAATTGTAGGTTTTACGGGTATTGCACTCGGAGGTGTGCATGGTCGCAAGGATCGCGGGAATGCCGAGCACCAGCAGAATGTTTGCCGTGTTAGAGCCCACCACATTGCCCAGCGCCAGCCCCGGCACGTTTTCCAGCACCGCCTGAACCGAGATTAGCAGCTCGGGCGCTGACGTGCCGAAAGCAACGATTGTCAGGCTCACGATCAGGGCCGGTATGCCGAGCCGCAGGCTGAGATTGACCGCCCCTTTCACGAGGGCGTCACCGGCCAGGAGCAGGATCACCAGGCCCAGTCCGCTGAGCACCCAGGCCAGAGTCATCCGCGCCCACCGTGGCCGCACCCGCAGGGACCGCGACCTATGCGATAGCGTCCGCAGCCGGGGCATTTGGCAGATGCCAGCCGTTTACCACCCAGCCAGTGCATTTTCCCGAACATCGCCAGAACAGCAATCACGACGAGAAACAGAGTAACGATTTTAAAAATCATCCGGTTACAACCCGAACTGCGCAAAGGCGCTGCGCTCTTCAACGGTGCTCAGCGCGTCATCCATCACGCGGGCACCGAAGCGGGAGAGAAACGGTCTTTTGATGCCGTAACGCCGGAATTTTACCTTTTCACCGAAACGTTCCTGCATCTTTGGTTTCAGATGCCCCACACCGTCGATAAGGCCGAGCTCTGTTGCCCGCCGTGCCAGCCATATTTCCCCGGTGAACAGGTCCTGATCTTCAGGCAGCCTGCCGCCTCGTCGCGCGGTGATGTGGTCTTTGAAATTGGTATGGATATCTTCCAGCAGCGTCTTCAGGCGTGCCACATCTTCCGGGTTTTCCGGACGAAAGGGATCCAGCATGGATTTGGACTTGCCCGCCGTATAGACCCGGCGCTCGATACCATAACGGCTGATCAGCTCATCGACACCGAAAGATGCCGAAATGACGCCGATTGAGCCCACAACCGAGCTGTAATCTGCATAAATCTCGTCAGCCGCAGCCGCCAGCCAGTAGCCGCCCGAGGCCGCGACATCCTCGACGAAGGCATAGACCGGCACTTCTTTCTCCGCCGCCAGCCGGCGGATCCGAGCGCCGATAAGAGACGACTGAACCGGGCTGCCGCCGGGCGAGTTGATCTCAAGAGCGACGGCTGACGGCTTTCCCTTTGAAAATGCCTTTTCCAGAACGGGTTCCAGAACCGCGTCGTTCAGTGTACCGCGTCCCGATGCGCTGATCATGCCCGAGAGGCGGACAACAGCTACAACCGGGGCAGATTTAAGAAAGGGTATCCAGCGCTTCATGAGTTCCCATGTAGAATGGTGCCCCCCACCAAACAAGGTGGGCGCACGGAAGAGTTTTCACACTGCACCTTTATTGCCGGATCCGCCAGCCGGTGCGGAATATCAGCCAGATCGCCCCGAGGCAGAGCCCGGTGAAAACCATGATCGCCAGAAGCGAGACACCAATCGACACATCTGCGGTTCCGAAGAATGCCCAGCGGAAGCCTGAGATCAGATAAACAACCGGGTTGAACATGGAGATGGTCTGCCAGACCGGTGGCAGCATGGAGATCGAATAGAAAGACCCGCCGAGGAAAACCAGTGGTGTCACGATCAGCAGCGGCACGAGCTGCAGTTGCTCAAAGCTGCCGGCCCAGATGCCGATGATAAAGCCCAGCAGCGCAAAACTGAGACAGGTGAGCACAAGAAATGCAATCATTGCAAAGGGGTGCGCGATACTCACGTCCACAAAGAAAAACGAGGTCACCAGGATGATTACCCCGATGATCAGCGCTTTGGTCGCAGCAGCGCCCACATAGCCTGCAACGATTTCAAGAAAATTCACCGGGGCGGAGAGCAGTTCATAGACCGTGCCGATGAATTTGGGAAAGTAGATGCCGAAGGAGGCATTGGAGATCGCCTGGGTAATGACTGACAGCATGATCAGTCCCGGCACGATGAACGCGCCATAACTCACGCCCTCAACTTCCTGGATGCGGCTGCCGATCGCTGCGCCGAAGACCACAAAATAGAGTGAAGTGGACAACACCGGTGAAATCAGACTCTGCGCAAGGGTGCGGAAAAAGCGGGCCATCTCAAAGAGGTATATTGCGCGGACTGCCTCAAAGTTCATGACGCGACCTCCTCTTCCCGCGATACAAGGTCCACAAAGATATCCTCGAGGCTGCTCTGGCGGGTAGCGACGTCGCGCAGGACCAGGCCGGCAGCGGCAACATCGCGCAGCAGTTTCGTGATGCCTGTGCGATCTGCTCTGGTGTCATAGGAATAGGTCAGCGTTTTGCGGTCCTCGCAGAGCACAAGGTCGTAGGACGCCAGTGCTTCCGGGATTTCGTCGAGCTCTTCAGAGAGCTGCACATCAAGCTGTTTGCGGCCCATCCGGGTCATCAGCGCATCCTTATCCTCAACCAGCAGCATCTCGCCCCGGGCGATGACGCCGATGCGATCGGCGATGGCTTCGGCCTCTTCGATGTAATGGGTTGTCAGCACGATGGTCACGCCGGTGGCTTTCAGGCCCCGGACGACCTCCCACATATCTTTTCTGAGCTCGACATCCACGCCCGCCGTCGGTTCATCGAGAAACAGAAGCCGCGGCTCATGGCTCAGCGCCTTGGCAATCAGGACCCGGCGTTTCATCCCGCCTGACAGCTCACGGATCTGGTTGTTGCGTTTGTCCCAGAGCGACAGTTGCCTGAGCACTTTTTCGATCAGCGCATCATCGCGGGCCTTGCCGAAAAGGCCACGCGAAAACCGGACGGTGTTGATGACCCGTTCGAAGGGTTCGAGATTTATCTCCTGCGGCACCAGGCCGATCATCGCCCGCGCGGCACGATATTCACTCACCGTGTTGTGGCCGCCCACATGCACGGTACCCGACGTCGCCATGGTGATCCCGCAGGCCGTGGAAATCAGCGTCGTTTTGCCCGCGCCGTTAGGACCGAGCAGCGCCACGATCTCTCCCGCATCAATCTGCAGGTCAACGCCCTTAAGCGCCTCGAACCCGTCGGCATAGGATTTGCGCAGATCTGCGATATCGAGAATGGGTGGCATAGGGACCTCTGGCTTTCCGGGCCTGTTACGTATGCCGGAAACCGCTGGGGCAACAGAGCACAAATGCACAGATATGTGTCAGACTGTGCGCATCCCGGGCGCCGGCTGGCTCAGGCCTTGCCGGTGATGCGCTTCAGCCAGCTCTTTTTTTCCGCCTCCGGTGCATCATCCGCCGGGGCTTCATCAGACTGCGCCGGCCCTTCGAGCGTTTCCTGCAGATTGGCAAAAAACTGATCCGCCATCTTTTTAGCAAACCCGTCGATGATGCGGCTGCCCAGCTGCGCCAGCTTCCCCCCAACCTTAGCTTCGACGTCATAGCTGAGCTCGGTCCCGCCATCTTTTGCGGTCATGCGCACCTCGGCGCCGCCTTTGGCGAACCCGGCAGCGCCGCCTTTGCCCTCACCCGATATCGTCAGAGAGCTGTCCGGCACCATATCGGACAGGGTCACCCTGCCTTTGAATGTCGCTTTGACCGGCCCGACCTTCTGCACAACCGTGGCCTCGAAGCCATCTTCCGGCGATCCGGTCACGTCCTGCGCGCCCGGCACACAGGCCTCCAGCACCTCGGGCGTCAGCAAAGCGGCATAAACCTGCGCCGGTGTTGCGGCGATCTGGCGGGTGTCTGACATCTGCATGGGAGCCTCCTTTGCGTCGGTGTCTGTGCAAAGCGTAGCGTAAGCAATCGGGCCGTGCCATTCGATTTTACCGATGTCGCATTCGGGCTCGACAGCGCGCTGCCGGCTGATAGGTCTGGCACATGGCCACGCTTCCCGAAAACCGCGCCGCAGCCGGCATTTTCTTCGTACTGGGCGGCGTCCTGGCTATTTCGTTCAACGACATGCTGATCAAACAGCTCTCCGGCGGGTATCCCCTGCACGAGCTGGTTTTTATCCGTTCTTTTATCGGCATCATCCTGTCGCTTTTTCTGATCCGCATGGAAGGCGGTCTGCAGATCCTGCGCACCAGCCAGCCTATGCTCCATGCGCTGCGCGGCCTGCTGATTGTGGTCGCCAATATGTGTTATTTCGCGGCACTGGCGGCAATGCCGCTGGCCGATGCCACAGCACTTTTTTTTGCCGCGCCACTGATCATTACGCTCCTGTCTGTTCCGATGCTGGGCGAAAAAGTCGGGCCTTTGCGGCTTGCCGCCGTGACTGTCGGTTTTGCCGGGGTGGTCATCATGCAGCGCCCCTGGGCCAGCGCAGAAGAGTTGCAGGTCTCGCGTCTGGTGCTGGTCTTGCCGGTGATCGCGGCACTCACTTATGCTCTGAACCAGCTGATGACACGCATGCTGGGGGTGAACAGCAAAGCGTCGGCGATGTCGGTCTATGTGCAGCTGGCGTTCATCGTCGTCTCCTCGGGGTTTTTTCTGATCGCAGGCGACGGGCGCTATGCTGAAGGGCTCGACAACCCTTCGCTGATCTTTCTGTTGCGGCCATGGGTCTGGCCCACGGCACAGGACTGGGTCTGGCTGGTGACGATGGGGGCGAATGCAGCCATCATCGGGTACTGCCTCAGTCAGGCTTACCGGATCGCCGATGCGGCCACCGTGGCGCCGTTTGAATATGTCGGGCTCCCGCTTGCCGTGCTCTGGGGATGGCTCATCTTCGGCGATCTGCCGGCACTGGAAGTCTGGATCGGGATCGCGCTGATACTCGGCTCCGGCCTTTTCGTGTTCCTGCGCGAACAGCACAAGGCCCGCGTGGTCGCGCGGGGCCCTGTGAAACGCAGATGATGTCTCAGTGACCGGTCAGCACCAGCGTCTGCAACGGTAACAGCAGCGACTGGATGCGCAGACCTGCCGCATGCACCAGCCCGACGGTATCAACCACATGCATGCTGACCCGGGTCAGAAAGCCCAGATCGGTGTCCGGATCCTCGAGCTGTGCATGAAAACTGGTATAGGCATTGGCCACGCAGCGGCTGCCGGGTGGAATATCATCCGTCTGGCCGGGATATATCGGTTCCATAAAGACAGTGACCGAGCCCGGCGCGCCCTGGTTCTGCGGATCGACAAGGCGGTCGGAAGGGCGGATCTGTCCGGCGGCGATCACATCCTGGACCCCCGTAATCACCATCGGAATGATCGTGAAAGGTTTGGAGATACAGGTAATCTCAGCCACACCGCCGGGCTTCACGACCTGGGTCGAGATCTGTGAAAAGCCGGCCTGAAACCGCCCGCTGCCCGAGCCGCGCGGGACGAGAATACCCGCAGGCCTGAGGATGGGGTTGACGATATCACCCACCTGCAGCGCAAACTGTTCCACGACTGCGTCCGTGCCGGCGTAGACGGTCATTTTGTCCAGCTCGACCTCTGCCTGTTCAAGCGCAGCTTCGGCGCTGGCCCGGCGGGCAGGCAGAAGGACGGTGATGTTAGCCTCAACTGCGTCAATGCCCGCATAGGCCGCATCCAGCGCGCCCTGCCGCACATCACGTTCGTTCTCAAGGATTTCAACGTCCCGCTCGGACACCGCAGACGAACCGCGCTCAAAGAGACTTCTCTGGCGCTCGAGATCATCTGTGGTCTGGGTCAGTGCTGCCTGGGCCTGATCGACGGCGGCCTCTGCTGCTGCGCGGTCTGACTGCGCCAGAGCAAGCGATGCGTCGACCTCTTCAATCTGGCGCATTGCCGTTTCAAGCGCCGCTTCCTGACGGGTGCTGTCCAGCCTGAAGATGCGATCCCCTGCAGACACTTCGCTGTTGTTCTCAACATAAACCTCAGCGACCCGACCGGCGGATTCCGACAGGATGGTCACCGTGCGGAAGTAAGACGACACATTCTTAGTCTGGGGGTGATAATAAAAGACCACCGTGATCAGGCTGATCGTGAGCATGGCACAAAGTGTGATGCCCCAGCGCAGCTCGTACCAGACGGTGAAGAAGTTGATCTCCCGGCCCCATCTTTTATCCTGAAATTTCCGGCGCAGCAGGTAATCGGGCAGGATTGTCACCAGAGAGCAGATAATCAGTTCAAGCACATCAGCGCTCCCGGTTCACGAGGTCGGTGAGCGACTGCGCGATATTCTGCAGCGGTGTCACGATGTCAGGCGGTCGGAAAGCGGCAAGTACCAGCGCGCCGACCCAGAAAACGTTGTTGTGGGTAAAAAGAGCCAGCATCGCCAGGATACTGATCAGCTGCAGCTGTGTGCTGTTGCCCTGATGGGCCATCTTCTCGGGCATCGCATGCAGAGTGAAATAGGCAATTCCCAGGAGCAGGATCACCCCGACCACAAGAAAGATCATGACCGTAAACAGGTGATCGCCCCCGTCGGGTGTCGAGAAGAATGGCGGAAGGTGGTGAGGTGCGAGTGGGTGAATATTTTCCGACATGGCTGCCAAGGGTCCCCGTATGTTTTCTGACACACCGCCACGCTACAGTTCCGGGCGGCTGTCCGCCATGTCAAAATGCCACGTGCCCGCGGCTCAGCTGATGCGGACCACGACTTTTCCGGTGGCTTTGCGGGTGCGCAGCAGGTCAAGGGCGTCGTTGGCCTCTTCCAGCGGCAGCACGTGGCTGACATGGGGGTGAATGCGGCCCTCAACATACCAGGCGATCAGTTCACGGAAACTGTCGGTCAGCACGGCGGGGTTAACCCGCGTGTACCCGCCCCAGTAAAAACCGATCACTGTCAGGTTTTTAACCAGCAGATGATTGGCGGGGATCTGTGGCACCTCGCCCGAGGCAAAGCCAAGCGGAATAAGCCGCGCCTCAGGATTGCACGCCCGCAGAGCCGCTCTGAACTGATCGCCGCCGATCGGATCATAAACAACATCGGCGCCGCCGAGCGCCTTGACCATTTCGCGGATATCATCGGTCTCTGAATTTACAAGATGATCCGCGCCGGCCTGCTTTGCCACCTGCAGCTTTTCCGCGCCGCGGGCCACTGCGACAACCTCGGCGCCCATCAGTTTGCCAAGCTCCACAGCCGTCAGCCCCACACCGCCCGAGGCCCCAAGCACCAGAAGGCGTTCTCCCGGTTTCAGACCCGCCTTATAGGACAGTGCGACATGGCTGGTGCCATAGGCGATCAGAAACGCCGCGGCATGCTCATCGGTCATTTCATCCGGGACGGGCACGCAGACATTCGCCGGGATTGCCGCGTAATCTGCCAGCGCGTCAAATCCGCAATAGGCCGCGACCCGCTGTCCGGTCAAGAGATCTGTGACGCCCTCACCCACCGCGGTGACAGTGCCACAGAGCTCCATGCCAAGAGTGAAAGGCAGCTGTGGTTTTTCCTGATAGGTGCCTTTGATGATCAGCAGATCGCCGAAGTTCAGCCCGCAGGTGCGGACTTTGACCACCACCTGTCCGGGGGCCGCCTGTGGCTCCGGGATATCCTCAAGGGTGAGCGGCTGTCCGAGCTCTGTCACCTGCATCGCGCGCATGGGGTTCTCCTCTTCTGACCCGCCCGGTGCGATGTGGCCAGAGCAGGCGCGGGAAGGCAAGGGGCGACGCCCCGGAAAGTGCGCTTCAAAGGTCTTCTGTTCCACGAACGAACGGGTATGGTGCAGGCGACCTGTCTGATGGAGAGCCGGGGTGAACTTTGAACGTTACGGAATTTATTACACGGCCTCCGATGGCGCTTTTGCGCGCGCCGGCGCAACATGGCTGGGCTGGGATATTGCCACGGGAGAGAGCGTCGGCACGCCCGATGAGGAAATAGTCGGACGGCCGCGCCGGTATGGCTTTCACGGCACGATCAAACCGCCGTTCCGCCTTGCCGCGCAAAGAGATGCACAGGCTCTGAAGAATGCCCTGAAGGATCTCTGCGCGACGCTGAGCCCGGCCACGACCGGAGCGCTTGAAATCAGCTGTCTCGGGCGGTTCCTGGCGCTTACGCCCGGCGGTGACA
Source organism: Roseobacter ponti (assembly GCF_012932215.1). Lineage (GTDB taxonomy): Bacteria > Pseudomonadota > Alphaproteobacteria > Rhodobacterales > Rhodobacteraceae > Roseobacter > Roseobacter ponti. Next base: position 3,295,278 of record NZ_CP048788.1, read on the forward strand.
CACAAGGTCTGGCGCTGCTGGCGGGCCGTGTAGTCCGGGACCTTGACCCGTTTCGCGCGCCCCCCACAGTTCAGGAGCTTGAAAAACGGCGCAGATCGCGGCTGTCAGAACAGCAGGAGGCCAATCTCAGCCGCTGGGGGTATCCTTACGTTCTGGAGGAATTCCGGTTCCATATGACGCTGACCGGCCCGCTGAAAGAGCCGCTGCTGGCGCAGACCCGGGCTGCGGCTGAAGTGCATTTCGAAGGTCTGTGCCCGGATCCCTTCAGGGTGGACAGCCTTACGCTGACCGGCGAAGACGCGTCCGGAATGTTTCATGAAGTCATGCGCTGCCCGCTCGGCGGGGCCCCTGCCCGCTGACATAAAACGTCAGATAAAACCGATAAGTTCCAGCGCCCTGCGGGCATCGTCCTGCTCTTTGGGTGTTCCGTCCAGCACGTCATGGTTCAGGTGTGCCACCAGAGTGCTGAGGGTGCGTTCTTTGAGACACCTGCCGATGAACGGAGGCACATCGCCCGGCTCGATCGACAGGATGTGTTGCGACGCCTGCGTGTCAAAGGCCTGATGGTGTTTCATGCTGCCCCCCGGCATATTTCGGATCTCTTTAAAGGATATCCGGCGGTGCACGCGCGTGTCACGGATTCGTTACGAGTTGTCCACAGGCGCGCGTCGCCGGCGGCTGATCTGCTCACAAACTGATCGAAATAATGCCGTTTTTTTCAGCGGCCCGGGACTGGCAGAGGATCATACTGTCCTTTCGTTGAGCGCGGGAGAGGACGAAATCGCGGTGCTCTACTGCCCCGGCACGCACTCCGCAGCGGCAGACGCCGCACAGACCGTCGCTGCATTTGAGATCCACGGGCACACCGTTTTCGATAAGCACATCAGCAGCAGTTTTATCAGCGGGGACCTCCAGAATACGCCCGTCCAGGAGCTCCAGCCGGAAAGCGTGGTTCTCAAATTCGGGCACTTCAGGGACGGCGAAATACTCAAGATGCACCGCCCCCTCCGGAAACCCGGCAGCGCAGGCGGCGTCGGTCACGGCGGCCATGTATGCATCCGGCCCACAGGTATAAATGTGCTGCCCGGACATGTGCGCGCCGATGATCGCAGCAGGATCCGCGCGCGTTCCCTCGTCTGATACGAAGAGGCGCGTTCGGTCCGCCCATGGGACGCGGGACAAATAATCAATGAATGCGCCCGACGCCCTGTCCGGCACCGAGTAATTCAGCGTGAAAGGCTTTTGCGCGCGGTGCAGCGCATGCGCCATGGCAACCATCGGCGTGACCCCGATCCCACCACCGAACAGAAGATGCTCTTTCCCCTCCGCGATCACTGGAAAGTGGTTGATCGGGCGGGAGACAAACACCCGCCGGCCCGGTGTGAATATCCGGTGCAGCAGTGCGGAACCGCCGCGCCCGGCGTCTTCACGCAACACCGCGATTTCATAGCGTGACCGGTCTGCGGGGTCACCACACATCGAATACTGGCGCAGTTTGTCAGGCGACACCACGACATCCAGATGCGCGCCGGCCTCCCATTCTGGCAGATCCGCGCCGTCCGGGTCCTCGAAAATACAGCGCAGGACGCGATCCGACAGGGCCTCGACCGCGGTGAGTGTCAGGTGCAGCACGGGACTGTCGGTATCATTGCTATAGCGGTGATCCCAGGGGCCGGTTTCGCCCGCAGCGCGCCGTTGCCGGTAGGTCCTCGCCGGAATCATCTGCCCGTAGGCATCTATTCCGGCCTCCCGGTCCATCGGGAAGGGATAAGGCCAGGGGTGCGGCGCCAGGGGTGCGGGGTAAACGGCCAGCGTCTGGTCTTCGTATTTCAGATCGAGCCCGGGTTGCAGCGCCCGCGCGTTCACCGGATTGCGGGTGGGCTGGTAGCTGCCGTTATCGGTCAGCTCGATGTCCCACCACCATTTTTTGACCGGATTAAGGCCGCCGCGCCCCAGCCTGTCATCGAGTTTCGCGAGCACCGGTGCCGCACCTGGCAGGTTCATCGCGGCCCAGCGGAAGGGCTTTTCGGCAAAGAGGCCCTCAAGGTTCCAGGGGCAGGTCTTCATGCAGCGCCCGCACATCGCCCCACCGGGCGTAGTGATCCGGTAGGTCGCGCATTTCTGGCTGTCAGATTTCCAGATTTCGTAACCGTTGAACATCAGTTTCGGCCCGGCGGTGATCGCGCCCGAAGGGCATTCCCGCGCGCATTTGTTGCAGCTTTCGCAAAACCGCTGCAGGCCGAAATCGATGGGTTTATCGTGAGTGACCGGCATATCGGTGGTCACCACGCCCGATTTCAGGCGCGGCCCGAGAAAGGGGTTCAGGATGACCTCGCCGATGCGGCTGACCTCGCCCAGACCTGAGAGGAGCAGCAGAGGGGGTTGCAGCACTTCTCCGTCCATAACCGTGTGCGCTTTGGCGCTGTAGCCCAGGTTGCGGATATGCTGCGCGATGACCCCGCCCAGCAGCGAAAACCGCAGATAGGCGCGCATGGACTGTGCCACGCTGATCCAGTCGTCGCCGCTTGCCCCCTCCATCGTCTCATAGCCCTGATCGACGATCATGCTGATCGCCTGATCATGGGGCGGCTCGATCACCGCACCGGTGGCGTCATGACTGTACCAGGTCCAGTCGGGGCAGCCGCTGATGCCAACAGCGTCGATGCCGAGATAGTAACAGGCAGCTTTGATGTTTTCTGCGTTCCGGAGGGCATCGGTCAGGGGCGGCGCTGCCGCCTCAGGGCCGTCCTGCAACAGCACAAAAGCACCAAGCATGCGGCGCTGCGCCATCGACGGGGCGGCTTTGCGCGCGTAGTGCCCGCCGGCGGCTGCCTCCTGACTGGTTTTGCCCATATCTCCGAACTGCGCGCGGGCGAACATGTCTGTACGTTTGGGCACCCTCGCGACGCGTGCCGCGTCGATATAGGTCGTGGGGTCCTCAACCCGTTTCAGGGTCTCAAAGGGATGCGGGCCGTCGACGAAATCGCGCCGGGCAAAGGGGTCGCGGTTGCGCGACGAGGTGCCGATGCCAAAACCCGTCGCCCATGCCAGCCGGTCCCGGAGCGATGGCACCTGCTCCGCCATCGGTGCGAGTGGTGCGTCTTCGTCCAGCGGCATTGTCGTTGTTACTGCGGCGACACCGAAACGCTCCCCGATCAGCGGGTTGACCAGAACGTCTCCTTCGACGACCGCCAGCCCGGCAGCCACCGTCGCCTGATTGAGATCGATATCGGTGCTGGTGAGGGTATGCGCTTTGGCGTCCCAGCCCAGCAGCCGGATGTAATTGGCAATCACCACCGCTGTCTCGGAGGCCCGCAGACAGGCGCTGTGATGCCCCGCGTCACGGATCCAGTCCGTGCCCCGCTCACCAGGACGCAGCTCGCGCGGCATTTCATAAAGGTAAACGATCACCCGGGTGTGATCGGTGATGGTGGCGGGCGGGGCCTGCATGCTGTCGCGCAGATCCGCCATGATAATGTCGATGCCGGAGGCAAGGGTCTTAGTCTGCCGCGTTCTGAGGTCTTCGGCGAGCCGGTCAATATCCGCGTTGCGCCGCGGCTGACCGAGCATGGCAGAGTCGGGCAGAGGCCCGATACCCACCATCGAAGCGTCGTTGAAATAACCGAATGATTTGAGATGCCGTGCCCGCTCGCCGGTATCTTTCGGACATCCCGCGCGGGCGCTGTTGACCATGCCGTCGCGAATCGCATCCATCGTCGCCTGATAATCTGCCATTGCATTGACGATCGATGCGGGCTCTTGCGGTCTGCGAAACGTAATCTCTCGCATCGGCGGCACGGTGGCATAATCGGGCGCCGGCCCGCGCACCAGCCGTTCCAGCGGATAGGGACCCAGATGGGGCGCCCGGTCAGCACTGGAGAATAACCTCCCCGACATCAGCTCAGCTTCCTGCTCCCGACCCCCGGCATTTCCGCGCTGCTGAGGGTCTCTTCATGAACCTCAGACTGTGGCAAAACCGGCCCGGAATAACAATCCGTCCCTCGCTGGTGTGACGCGCCGGCAGGGTCCGCGCGGAACCATACGCGCTCAGGCGTCTGCCAGAATCAGATCTGACGCCTTTTCACCGATCATGATCGCCGGCGCATTTGTATTGCCCGACACGATCTCTGGCATGATCGAACAATCAGCAACACGCAGGCCTTTGATGCCATGCACCCGCAACCTGTCATCGACAACCGCGTCGGCATCGCTGCCCATTTTGCAGGTGCCCGTGGGGTGATAAATCGATGCCGTGTTGTTGCGGGCCCAGTCGAGCGTGGCGTCGTAGTCGTTGATATCAAGGCTTGCGTGGGGCCGGTATTCCTCGGAGATTTTGGAGGTCAGCGGCGCGTGACGTGCGATGGTCCGCGCAATATTGACCCCAGCCACAATCGTCCGGCAATCCGTTTCGGTTGAAAGATAATTCGGGATGATCTTCGGGTATTCCCTTGGCCCGGACGAACTCAGGCGGATCTCGCCTTTGCTTTCCGGGCGCAGCTGGCACACGGACATCGTAAAGGCCGAGAATTTGTCGGCGCCCTTGCCCGGGTTCTCCGCCGAGAGCGGCTGTACATGAAACTGAATGTCCGGCGTTTCCAGATCATCCCGGGATTTCAGAAACCCGGTGGCAAGGCTCGCAGCCATCGTCATGGGCCCCGCACGGAACATCAGATACTTCAGCCCGATCTTAGCCTGGCCCATCATTGTCGAGACTTCGTCGTTCAGGGTCGGCTCATTGCATTTATAAACCAGCCGCGCCTGCAGGTGGTCCTGCATGTTCTTGCCCACGCCGCGAAGGTCTTTTTTGACCTCAATCCCATGCTCAGCAAGCTGTTCCGCCTCGCCGACGCCGGACAACATCAGCAGTTGCGGCGAGTTGATGGCTCCTCCGCACAAAACGATCTCCCTGCGCGCGGTAATGGTGACCTGCCGCCCGCCGCGATCCCGGTATGTCACGCCTGTGGCGTGGTTATCGGTTATGTCGATTTTATCGACCTGGGCATGCGTGATGATCTGCAGGTTGGGCCGTTTGCGCGCCGGGTTGAGATAGGCCACCGCGGAGCTGCACCGCCGGCCATTGCGCGAGGTCAGCTGGAAAAAGCCCACCCCTTCCTGATCGGCGCCGTTGTAATCGGGGTTGAACGGATAGCCCGCGGCCTGCGCGGCTGCCACCCAGGCATCGGTAATCGGACGCTGAATGCGCATGTTTGAGACCGAAAGCGGGCCCTGATCGCCGTGGAACTCATCGGCGCCGCGTTCGTTGTTTTCGGCACGGCGGAAAAGCGGCAGGACTTCGTCCCAGCCCCAGCCACGGTTGCCCATCTGCTGCCAGCGGTCGTAATCCTGCGGCTGTCCGCGAACATAGAGCAGCCCGTTAAGCGAAGAAGACCCGCCCAGCACCTTGCCGCGCGGCCATTCGATAGAGCGCCCGTTCAGCCCCGGATCAGGCTCGGTTTTATAGCACCAGTCGACAGACGGGTTGTGAATTGTCTTGAAGTAACCGACCGGAATATGGATCCAGGGATTGAGATCGCGACCGCCTGCCTCCAGCAGAATGACGCTGTTTGAGCTGTCCGCGCTGAGGCGGTTTGCCAGCACACATCCGGCCGAGCCGGCCCCGATTACGATAAAATCCGCTTCCACGACGGCTCCCCCTATGTAGTATGAAAAAAACTCTAGGCAAAAACTTAAAGTCATACTAGTGTTTTTGGGACAAAATGTCTCAATAATACACGTTCAGGGAGGAACGCATGAAAACATCAAACAATATTAATGGCATATCGCGCCGCGACCTTTTCAGGGTTGCCGGGCGTTATGGCCTGAGCTCCACGCTCCTCGCAGCGGGTACATTCGGCGGTGCAATGAGTGTTGCAAACCTCGCAAAAGCTGCTGAATCCACTTACGAGAAGCGTTTTTCGAAAGAAGCCAAACATACTCTGAAATTTGGTGCATCCGGCTTTAACGCTCGCAACCTTCTGATCGAACGTGCCGGCGCTCTGGAATTTGCACGTGACCTCGAAAGCCGTACCGACGGCGAGATTCGCGTCGAATTCATCGGTGACAACCAGATCTGCGGCCAGACTTCCTGTGTCGAGAAAACCCAGCAGGGCATCGTCGACATCTACGCGGCCTCCACCCAGAACTCGGCCGGTGGCGCCCCTTATCTGAACGTTCTCGACTATGCGTATATGTTCCGTAACCGAGCGGACCAGTACCACTTCCTTTATTCTCCGGCATCCATGGCGCTGCTGCGCGAGCCCTATGAAAAACGCCACGGCCTGAAGTTCCTTTTCAGCCACGCGGAACTCCGCGGCATCCAGCTGGGTCTGAACTTTGCTGATAAGCCGACGGTGACCTCCATCGACGAGCTCGCAGGCACGAAGAACCGTGTCACAGGTACACAGCTTGGCCGGATCGCTATGGAAGCACTCAACCTGAACCCGGTTCCGGTTGCCTGGGAAGAAACCCTCGATGGCCTCAAACAGGGCCTGATTGATGGAGCGGAAACTTGGGCCTCTGCGGTTGCCTATGCGAACATGGCACCGGTTGTGTCGCAGTCTGTTCACCTGAACTTCTTCTGCGGAACCGAGCATACGGCAATGTCAGCGTCCGTCTTTGACGGTCTCGGCGGCGATCTGCAGGATGCTGTGATGGAATCGTCCTATCTGGCACAGGTCCATGTTCAGGCGGCGAACGAGGTTGCACTTATCAACACCGTTGGTCAGTCCGATCCGCAGCTTCCGAACACAATCTTTGCTCAGAACGACGTGCGCAACGCGTTCCTGTCTGAGGCTGAGATCAAGAAAGCGGAAGAGATGTGCTCACCCGAGTACCAGCCTCAGCTCTGGGAGCAGTGGCGTGAGCGGCTTAACGGCTGGTCCGGTGGCCTCGATACATACCAGGACATCTACAACGAAGTTCGTACGATCCCTGGTGACACGCTGCCTGAGAACGTTGAACCCCGCCGGTGGTGGAAAGCCTGATACAGGCTTAACCTGAAATGAGAACGGGTCGACCTGAAGAGGAGTTCGGGTCGGCCCTGTTTATCTCAAAGTCCCGTTTCAAAGCAGCGGGATTCTTAAAAAGAGGGGGAGGTCAGTATGTCGGTATTTGCTGAAGTCGCGGCCATTGTTTCTGCTATTTTCTCGGGCAGCGCCTGGGAAATGAGCAGCGCATTCGACGCCGGTGGTATGTGGGTGTTCTGTTTCGTGTTCACGCTCGTCGGGGGATATCTGGCACATCTGTTTTATCAGTATGTGCCCTTTGCGGAAAAGCACCTCGAACGCGGGTTGTCCGTCACGATGTACCTGATAATTGCGGGTATCATCTGCTGGGGTGTAATCGACAGGTTTGTTTTTTCAAGCCAGTGGTCGGGATCGACAACAATCCCTCCTTTCCTCTTTATGGTTATGGCGTGGTTCGCGTGTTCCTATAATGTCAAACTGCGGACGCATCTGAGCTTCAGTGAATTCCGGGCAAAAATGCCGCCGGCAGGCCAGCTCGCCACACTGACGCTGGACGCGGCCCTCTGGCTCGGTTTCTGCTGGATTGCAATCACAACATCACTGCGCTTCACCGCGCTCTCCGCTGACAACTTCCAGCTGGTCGACGGTGTCGATGACGTCATGAAGTGGTGGTTCTACCTCACCGTTCCGGTTGCATTCACCCTGATGGCCGGTCGTGTGATCGGCAACTGGCTGGAAGACTGGAGTAACTACCGTTCCGGCGACCAGATCATTCAACAAGCAGTTATCGGGGGCGATGTATAATGTCTGACGGATCCTGGATTACACTTATTTCGATCGCCGTGACCATGCTGTTCATGCTCGGCACACCGGTTCTGCTGGTTATCTTTTACTGGGTGATCGGGTGCAGCTTTGTCATCGATCTGCCTCTCTCCAATACCGGCAACGAGCTGATCAACGTCTTCAGTAAAGGCTTTGCGCTGCTGGCCATGCCGCTTTTCATCCTGACAGGGGATCTGATCAACCAGTCAGGTATTGCCCGGCGATTGTCCAATTTTGCCTATTCCTGTCTGGGGTGGCTGCGCGGCGGACTGGCGATGGCATCCATCGCGGCCTGCGGTCTTTTCGCGGCGATCTCCGGATCGAACTCGGCCACGACAGCAACCATCGGTTCAATGCTGCACCCTGAGATGGTCAAAGGTAACTATGATGAACGGTTTTCCGCGGCGACGGCTGCTGCGGGCGGTACGGTCGGGATTATCATTCCGCCGTCGATCATCTTCATCGTTTACGGCTTCCTGATGAACCTGCCGATTTCAGAGCTGTTCATCGCGGGTATCGTGCCCGGCACGCTGATGGTCATCGCCATGATGACGGTGGCTTTCATCGTCTGCACCATCAACGGCTGGGGCATCCTGATCGGACTGTCTTTTCAGCGCGTCCTCAAAACCGCTTTCGGGGCCTGGCTCGGTTTCTTTGCCATCGGCCTCGTGCTCTGGGGCATCTACACCGGTAAGTTCTCTCCCACTGAGGCTGCGGGTATCACTGTCGGGTTCTGTGTGTTCGTCGGACTGCTCTGCTATCCGCTGAACAAGCTCATGGGCAGCGCCGCGGATGTACCGGTCGAGGAAAAGAGCTTTATGTCGATGTTTGTTGTCGAAGGCTTCACCCTGCCAAGCGTACCCAGCATTGTATCGCGCTCCGCACAGATCACCGGCATTCTGGTGCCGCTGATTGCGGTATCTGTCGCGATGCAGCAGGTTCTGTCGTCACTGGGAGCGAAAGAATATATCGGTGATTTTGTCACCGGTATGGGCGGCTACTATGCGGTGCTCTTTACCGCCATGGCCATCGTGTTCGTCACTGGTATGATCCTTGAATCGCTGCCCGTTACGATCATTCTGGCCCCCATTCTGGCGCCGATCGCGGTGTCGGTCGGTGTGGATCCGATCCACTTTGCGGTGGTCTTCCTCGTGGGTGCATCCATCGGCTTTATCACACCGCCGTATGGTCTGAACCTTTACGTCGCGTCGGGCGTGACGGGGGTGCCTTACTTCCGGTTGCTCAAGTATTCTACAATGTACCTGGTCGCGCTTATGGCCACCTGGATTCTTGTGGCACTGACACCTGATCTGGCGCTTATGCTGCTGCCTGAAAGATAAGGTAGATAACCATGGCAAACGACCTCACTTCATCAGACAAGCAAACCCAGATTCCAACGAACCTGAGACTGCTGATCCTGTTGGAGGAGGTCGTTAAAGCCGGCGTGCCCGTCACGCCTTCGGTCATAAAAGACGAAATCAATCTGCCGAAACCCACTCTGCACCGGCTCTTCAACACCGCCGAGGCAGAGGGGTTTCTGCAGCGCGACATTGACGGACGCTCCTACAGCCCCGGACCCCGATTGCGCCAGATCGCGGTTCACACGATCTCTTCACAGCGTGTCCGGTCATTGCGGCTCATTATTCTGCGCAGCGTTGCGGCGGAGATCGGTGAGACCTGCAATATCGCCATGCCCGACCGGGAGGGGATGACTTATCTCGACCGGGTCGAGACACACTGGCCGCTGCGCATTCAGCTGCCTGTCGGGACACAGGTCCCGTTTCACTGTACGGCCAGCGGCAAGATGTTCCTGTCGTCCCTGCGCCCGGCCTATTTCAACCACTATCTGGAGAGCGCCGTTCTGGAGCCACACGGGCCCGGTACGATCACAGACAAGGCGGCGCTGCGGGACGAAATCGAAATGACCCGAAAACGCGGGTACTCGACAGATAACCAGGAGTTTATGGAAGACATGGCAGCGGTCGCGGTGCCGATCGTGGACGGCCAGAAACGCCTGATGACCACGCTGTCGGTACACGCGCCGATCCAGCGCCACTCTCTCGAAGGCCTGATCGACCATGTCGATGTCCTCAAGGCAGGCGCGGAAAAGCTTTCCGAACAGATCCGGTCCTGACCTGAAACGTTGTCTGCAACGCGCAGGTAGTCGTTTCTGATCTGCATCTCTCTTCGCTGTTTTCCCCGGCAGCCAGCTGAGCAGATAAACTGAGCAATCGCGGATTGGCTCAGGTGTCAGCAGCGGGCAGGTACCGCACCGGCGGACAAAGACTGACCGGGCACATCCTCAGCTTCCAGCCGTTCGCAGCGCATGAGTTGAGTCCGTGCTGCATCATCTGACGAAAGCCGGGCATGCAGGCGTTGACTTCCCGCACGCAACACACAGACTGCACGCAGAAATGAGGACGCGGCAATGAAGAAAGAGAAAAAGCGAAACAAAGAGGCCGTGCGCCGACGCTTTCTGAAACGCATGCCCAAGGGGGGCCTCGTCGTAGAAATCGGCGTATGGCGCGGGGACTTCTCCGGCACGCTCCTTGAGTTTATTGAACCGGATTGTCTCGTGCTCATCGACCCCTGGGAGCACATCGTCGAAGACAGCCACAGTGAAGCCCTGGCCGCCCGGGCCGGCGCAGAGAAGATGGACCGCATTCACAAGCGGGTCTCCAAAGCCTTTGCCAAAGAGATCAAAGCCGGAACGGTACGGATCGTGCGCGATTACTCGGTGCCTGCCCTCACGGAATTTGAAGATGAAAGCATCTCGTTTGCCTATGTCGACGGTGATCATTCCTACGAAGGTGTGCGTGCGGATCTGGAAGCCCTTTTCCCCAAAATGAAGCCGGGTGGTCTTATCGGTTTCGACGATTATCATCGTCGCGGCTGGTGGGGAGACGGCGTGCTGGCTGCGGTTCACGAGTTCATCGGCAGCCGTCCCAGAAACCTGCGTGTGCGCGCGGTAGAGGGCGCGCAGATCGCCATCGAAAAAATACCGCCAATGCCTGATGTCAGTGAAGGCTGACGACGGCCGCCTGAGCCGTCGCTGCGGCGTCGGATGTCTGTGATGAAGTGGCAGAGGAGCCAGGAGGTACTCGTGCGACGGATGCATCCCGGGTTGTCCCCCGGCAGCGGCGTTGCAAGCATCACAAACCGGACGCCCGTCGATAATTGCGGACAGGTTCCGGGATCTTATGGTGCGATGCCGGAATGCGTTCTGGCCGTATTCACGGTCGACTTCCGCCAGGCGGTCAGTCCCAACCGTGATCAATATCCTCCGTGGTAGTCGGATGATCTGAACCATCGCCCGGATATCCGGTGCCAGTAAATCAGTCAGAGATCTGAACAGCCTTTTCCCCGGTCAGAGGCGCGCGCTGAAAGCCGGCTGGGACCGGGCCTTTGCAGATGGCGTTTCATACATAGCCGGGAGAAGCCTGACGCCCGTAAAAAACAGTTGCGCGACTCAATCGCTTGCCCTAATGCGCATTCAACAGATCAAGCTGTACCGGGAGAAGACGGGCAACCGTCGCCGAAGGAGCAACCGCCCCGGAAACTCTCAGGTCCAAGGACCGGTACAGCTTAAACACTCCGGAAAGCGGCCCCTCGCATTGGGGTCCACCGTAGGAGAAAGCCCGGGTTCCGGGTGAAACTCTCAGGTTCCATGCACGGAGGGGGCAAGCGGCTCAAAGCCGCGCGTGCAAGGAGAAATGCTATGACTTCAGTTGCTGTAATCGGCGCCGGCGTGACCGGTCTGACCACTGCTTATGAGCTGCTCGACCGCGGCTATGACGTCACTGTTTACGACCGCCACCGCTATGCGGCGATGGAGACCAGCTTTGCCAACGGAGGGCAGCTTTCTGCCTCCAATGCCGAAGTCTGGACACAGTGGGGCACCATCATCAAGGGCCTGAAATGGATGCTGCACGCGGATGCACCGCTTCTGGTGAACCCGGCACCGACCCTGCACAAAATGCGATGGATGGCCGAGTTCCTCTCCAATATCCCGAACTACAAACGCAACACTGTCGAAACTGTCCGCATGGCGATTGCCGCGCGCGGCGTTCTTTTCGACATGGCTGACCGCGAAGGTATCGATTTCGACCTTGAGCGCCGTGGCATCCTGCATTTCTACAGCAACGAAAAAGACATGGCGCATGCGCGCAAAGTGAACACGCTGCTGGCCGAAGGTGGTCTGGAGCGGCGCGAGCTTAAGGGCGGTGAGCTGCGCGATGTGGAACCCGCGCTGCAGGGTGATTTCGTCGGCGGTTTTCTGACAGAGTCAGACAGCTCCGGCGATATCCACAAATTCACCATGGGCCTTGCGCGTGCCTGCGCGCGCCGCGGTGCGACGCTCCGTTTTGGTGCCAGAGTTGAGCATCTGAGTGCAGAAGACGGAATTGTCCGCGTCACCGAAGCTGGTCGCGATGAGACCTATGACGCCATCGTCGTCAGTGCGGGCATTGAAAGCCGCGAGTTCGCCCGTCAGCTCGGCGACCGGGTTAACATCTATCCGGTCAAAGGTTATTCGGTCACCGTCTCGCTCGATGATGCCGAGAGCCGCGCCGCTGCCCCCTGGATCAGCCTTCTGGATGACCGGGCGAAAATCGTGGCGAGCCGCTTTGGCGAAAACCGCTTCCGCATCGCGGGTACTGCAGAATTCAACGGTGCCAACCGCGACATTCGTGCCGATCGGATCAAACCGCTGACCGACTGGTGCGAACGGTACTTCCCGGGTGTCTCCACCGAGACCGTCACCCCCTGGGCCGGTCTGCGCCCCATGATGCCGTCGATGCTGCCCCGCGTGGGACGCGGCCGCGCGCCCGGTGTGTTCTACAACACTGGCCACGGTCACCTCGGCTGGACACTGTCTGCTGCCACAGCCCGTATCGTCGCAGGCTCGGTTGCCGAAAGCCTCAGGGCCGACGCACATGTCGTGTCGCGCCCCGGAAAGGCCGTCGCAGTCTGATCAGGCTTCCGGCGCCCGTTTCATCATGTGCGCCGGGCACAGGCCGCCCGTCAGGAGCCCGTTGTTTTCAGAATACGGCGGTGCTTTTCACATTCCGCTCTGAGCGCGCCAAAGGTGTTTAACCCACGCGCCTCCAGCACGGGCAGCAATGCGCAGAAGGCCCGGGCCGTCGCCTCTGCATCACCGAGGGCTGTGTGCCGGAGTTCAGGCGCGATTGTGATGTTGAGCCGGTCGCAGAGCGCATCAAGCGTATGCTCTTCTGCCCCGCCAAAGACGATTGCGGAGAGGTGCACCGTGTCCAGCACCGGATGGTCGAACACACAGCCTGAGGCGGGTTCCGCGCGTTTGAGAAAGGCGACATCAAAGGGTGCGTTATGCGCAATGATGACGGCCCCGGCACAGAACCCGTGAAAACTGCGGCAGATGTCTGAGAAAGGCGGCGCGGCGCGCACCATAGCATCACTGACGCCATGCACTTTCGTTGAGGCGGCAGGTATGGGACGGCCCGGATTTACCAGTGCATCAAAGACTTCACCTGCAACAATCCGCCCGTTGATGATCCGAACAGCGGCCAGTTGAACGACCTCATCCTTCTGCGGATCGAGGCCGGTCGTTTCACTGTCAAAGACCACCCATGCGAGATCCCTCAGCGGCGCGTCCGCAAGGCTGTCACAACGGCTTTTACCAAGCAGATCAAAATCATAGACAAGGGGACGCGCGGCATCGGGCGAAAGCGGCTCGAGCATCAGCGTATAGCCCCCCGTCCTGCCGAAGCGGCGGATATGGCCGGTATAGACAGCGCCCGACCGCCCTGTGAGGGTCACGTCTATTCTGCCGGCGCCTGCCTCTGCAAGGCGCCCATGGGCGGCGCGCACGCCACCCTCGTCGAGGTAATCAAACACCGATCCGTTCAGCAATGCGGGATGTTCGCGGGCCATCAGATCAGCCGCCTGACCATCATAAAGCACGATCTGGTGGTCCTGACCCGCAAGGATCACAGCTACAGGAATATCAGAAAGGATCTGTAAAAGCTGTTCGCGCTGTCCTTCCAGTTGCGCAGTTGCTTCGTTGATGCGGGTCCCTGTCTCTGCTGAGGCTTCCGCAAAGCGCTCACAGGCCGAGGCCACCGCGGGCGCCAGGTCGCCCAGATACTGTCCGGCATCGCGTTTTTTCAGTGTGGCGCCGCCCGCATCTGTTCCGGCCCGGAGCGCCCCGGAGAGTGCATCGACAGGTTTGCTGACGTTCTCATCGAAAAGCAGCCAGATGCCGGCGGCAATCATGGGCAGTCCGAAGCCGCAGACCACCGCAGCGGTCATAAACCCCGAAAGGGCCGAAGGCTGCGCCAGCTGGCGATACCCCAGCCAGAGACCGGCCCATGCGGTGGCCACCCCTGCTGCAGCCAGCAGAGCAAAGAACAGAAACACTCGCAGACGCAGGCCCGCCTGTTGCATTTCAGACCTCCTGACAGACCGCCTGCAGGACCGGGTCACCGGAACCCAGAGCGATCCACTGCGCGGAAATGACCTCCCCGTCGGCACCGAACTCAGCGCCATCTGCAAGATCTGCGCGCCGCATTCCGGCACAGTCAAAGAGTACAGGCACCGTTGCCGTGCGGGCCCAGCGGCCGTAAATAACCAGATCCGCGATATACTGATCAGGTTGCTGCGGGTGGCTGCGCATGCGTGCGCGGTCCACGGCGACAAAGCGGCTGACATAGGGTCTGACATAGGTCCAGGGGCGGTAGAAAACCTTCTCCTCGACGGGCTGTGCCACGACAAGGCCCCGTGGCATGGTAGCGGTTGTACGGGCGAACCAGCCGTATTCGCTGGAAATCGTGGCAATCAGCATCGCAAGGCCGGCAGCAACCGGCATGAGCCATTTCGGCAGACGGCCCCCGGTGAACCGGTTGACGGCCCAGACCAGCAGAGCCATGACGGCCCCGGCCACCAGTGTTCCGATCAGCTCAAAAATCATCCTGTACTCCCTCCCCTCGTGAGCCTGCCGGCCTCAGCCGAGCAACCCCCTGCCCTGCATCAGCGCAGACTGCATGGTTTTGACGACCACAAATGCGTCCCGCAAGTGGCTGCGGTCGAAATCCGACAGCCCGGCGGGCGGCAGATAGTTGTCCGGCGCGTGGCCGTCACGGATCTGCCTTGCCTGATGCTCCAGCCGCATCTGCGCAATCAGGTCATAGGCGTCGATGAGATCGCGCCCGCCCCGCGCGCTGACGATCCCGGCGGCCAGCGCCGCCTTGAGTCGGGCGCGGGTGTTCACCTGTGCGATCTGACCCTGCAGCGCATACATCCGGCCCAGATCGACGACCGGCACAACCCCGTTATGTTTGGTGTCGATTGTCTTGCGGTGCTCGCCAGAGGAAATCACGGCGATGCCGCGCAACAGTCCGAGCGGTGTTGCATGCGTGAGTGCGTTGCCGGCCATATGCGCGGTAAAGATCGAATTGCCGGAAGCCGCTTTCAGCACGTCTTTCTGCAGACCCTCAAAAAGGGCCGCGTCGCCGCCGACGGGCCGCAGATCAAACATCACCGAGGCCAGCATCTGTGCTTCTTTACCGGGTTGTGCGATCCAGCCGCGGAAGTATTCACGCCAGACCGCCAGCGGCTGGCGCCAGCGCGGGTTGGTGGCCATCATATCGCCCGGGCAGT
Organism: Roseobacter ponti; assembly: GCF_012932215.1. Classification (GTDB taxonomy): domain Bacteria; phylum Pseudomonadota; class Alphaproteobacteria; order Rhodobacterales; family Rhodobacteraceae; genus Roseobacter; species Roseobacter ponti. Next base: position 3,310,700 of record NZ_CP048788.1, read on the forward strand.
AAACGTATCCGCAGGCGTTTAGCCCGTCACTGACAAAAGCCGCGAAGTCGCGGAACCATGGATGATCCGCGATGCCCGGCACGTCTTCGAGTATGAGGCAGTTATCCTGATCAGAAACACCCGTCTGTTCGCGCCGGCCCTGCGAGCCGCAGGCGAGCCAGAGCCATCCGGCGGGTGCGGGACCAAGCTTTTCCTGCGCCAGTGTCAGCAGGCGACGGGTGACCACGTCGCTCACATCCGTGATAAGCCGGGTGATGGTGTCATGCCGCTGGCCTGTGGCGATGAGATGTGCGAGAAGTGCGGGAATGCGCGCGGTCACCTGCGCCAGCGCATCCACATTGGTCGCCCGCGCGGCGTCGCCGACAAGGCCCGCCGACGTCGTCGCCTGAAAGCGCGTAAGATCTGTCTGGGTGACAATCCCTGCGAGCCGGTCGCCATCGACCACCGGCAGATGGCCCAGCCGGTGCTCCACCATCATATGCAGCACGTCCGACCCAATGGCTGAGGGCGGCAGGGTGCGGGGCGCTTTGGTCATCACCGTGTCAACGGTCGTATCATCGGAAAGGCCTGCGGCGAGCGCGCGGGCCACCAGATCGCGCAGGGTCAGGATGCCGGTCAGCCGGTCATCGCCCAGCACGCAGAGGCACGAAATCCGCTGGTCGCGCATCAGCTCAGCGGCTGCGCGGATCGTGGTGTCAGGCGCGCAGGTCACCGGATCACGGATCATCAGCGCATCGACGCGCACCTGTGCAAGCCCGGGCGGTTGCAGCCCGCCATCGGACGCGGACCGGGAGCGGTCAAAGAAGGCACGGAAGGCCGGCTGCGAGGTGCGCAGGCTTTCAAAACAGGCGACCGGCAGACAGATCAGCGTTGAGGCCCCGGTCGCAGTGGCTGTTGTCGCCGCGAGGCCGTCGCGCAGCAGGCCGCGCTCGCCAAAGGTATTGCCGGCGTGCAGTTCCGAGACCAGACTGCCGGCCGGATCAGTGACTTCGACCCCGCCGGAGAGAATAAAATAAAGACCATCAAGCGGCGCGCCCGCGGTGTAGATGGTCTGACCCTTTTCCGCGGTGAGGCGGGTAAGCTCGGGGCGCAGCGCATCAAGGACATCCGCGGGCAGTGCATCCCATGGATGCCGGCCCGCCAGATATGTCAGCTCATCTTCGCGCATAGCAGCCTCCGGGTATGATGATACCTGCCCCGGAAATGCCGGGACAGGTTGGTGTTCAGGGGCCGGACACAAAGCGCCCGGCCGCCGCGCAGATCAGTGATCGACAGCCCCGCCGGCACCCGCAGGCACCCGCACGCTTTCGACGAGATCCTTGATCTCCTGCGGGGTGTCTTTGGTCGCAAGCGACACACCGTAGGCAACCGCGAAGTTGATCACCGCACCTACCGCACCGATCGCAGTGGACTGGATGCCAAAGAGCGATCCGTCAACTGTGTCCGGGAAGGAGTTGGTGCCCGCGATGAAGAGCCAGCCTTTGTGCAGGAAGATGTAGATCAGCGTGAAGCCGAGACCTGCCAGCATGCCGGAGACCGCGCCCACGTTGTTCACCCGCTTGGAGAAGATGCCCATCATCAGCGCCGGGAAGATCGAAGCCGCCGCAAGGCCAAAGGCCAGCGCCACAGTCTGTGCCGCGAACCCAGGAGGATTGAGACCCAGAATGGTGGCCACACCGATGGCAACCGCCATGGCGATCCGCGCCGACATCAGCTCGGCTTTCTCCGACATATCTGGTGTCAGCTGACCTTTGAGCAGATCGTGGCTGACCGCCGAGGAGATCGCCAGCAGCAGACCCGCCGCCGTGGAGAGCGCCGCGGCAAGGCCGCCCGCCGCCACAAGCCCGATCACCCAGCCCGGAAGGCTCGCGATCTCGGGGTTGGCCAGCACGAGGATATCACGGTTGAAGTTCGTGAGTTCATTGCCTTCCCAGCCGTTGGCCGCAGCCTTTTCGGCCATGGCGTCGGAATTGTCGTTATAGTACTGAATCCGACCGTCGCCGTTCTTGTCTTCCCAGTCGAGAAGACCGGTTTTCTGCCATGTTGCCATCCAGTCATAGCGCGCGTCGCTTTCGATCTGCTCAACCGATACCGCTTCACCGTTTGTGCCGTTGGGCCACATAAGTTCCGTGATGTTGAGCCGCGCCATCGCACCAACCGCAGGGGCCGTGAGATAAAGCAGTGCGATGAAGACCAGCGCCCAGCCGGCGGACCAGCGTGCATCAGAGACCTTGGGCACAGTGAAAAAGCGCATGATCACATGGGGCAGACCCGCAGTACCGATCATCAGCGAGAGCGTAAAGAGCACCATGTTGAGGTTGTCTTTATGAGCCTCTGTATAGCTGGCAAAGCCAAGATCGGTCACGATCTGGTCGAGCTTGGTCAGCAGATACACGGAGCCTTCGCCGCCCGTGGCCGTCGTCTCAGAGAAGAGACCCAGCGCCGGAATTGGCGTTCCGGTAAGCTGCAGCGAAATGAACACGGCCGGTATGGTATAGGCCATGATCAGCACAACGTATTGTGCCACCTGCGTATAGGTCACGCCCTTCATGCCGCCGAAAACCGCATAAGCGAACACCACACAGGCACCGATCAGCAGACCGGAGGTATTGGAGATCTCCAGGAACCGCCCGAACGCCACGCCAACGCCCGTCATCTGACCAATCACATACGTCGTGGACGCAACGATAAGACAGACGACCGCAACGAGCCGTGCAGTCGGGGAGTAAAACCGGTCGCCGATGAATTCGGAGACGGTGAATTTGCCGAACTTGCGCAGGTAGGGCGCCAGCAGCAGGGCAAGCAGCACATAGCCACCGGTCCATCCCATCAGGAAGGATGAGTTGTCATAGCCGGTGAAGGCGATAAGACCCGCCATCGAGATGAAGGAGGCCGCAGACATCCAGTCAGCCGCCGTGGCCATGCCGTTGGTGACGGGGTGAACACCCCGGCCCGCGGCATAGAATTCCGATGTGGAGCCCGCGCGGGCCCAGATCGCGATGCCGATGTAGAGCGCGAAAGATGCGCCGACAAACAGCAGGTTCAGTGTAAACTGGTCCATTGGGTCAGTCCTCCTCTACGCCGTATTCACGGTCGAGCTTGTTCATCCGCCAGGCGTAGAAAAAGATCAGCGCCAGAAAGACGAGAATGGATCCCTGCTGGGCGAACCAGAACCCGAGATCGGTACCGCCGACGCTGATGCCTGACAGCATCGGGCGCAGCAGGATGCCAAAGCCAAAGGACACAAGGGCCCAGATGATGAGGCTGATGACGATGATGCGGATGTTTGCGGTCCAGTACCCGCTCGCGTCCTCCGCAGCTTTTGTGCCGGTCTGAACTGTCCGGTCTGACATTTTACGTTCCTCCTTTTATTGAATGATGCGGCTTCAGAGAGCCGCTTCGGCGTGGTGTGATGTGGTTGTTATCTGCGCGGCGACGACGGCTGCGATGTCTTCGCTGATCCTGTCGATCCCGCCCATGGCATCGACACGCCGCAGTGCCCCGCGCGTTTCATACCAGGCGATCAGCGGTGCGGTCTGCTCATGATAGGCGTCAAGCCGGGACATGACCGTCGCGGCATTGTCGTCGGCGCGCCGGGTCATGTTCTGCCCGCCGCAGCTGTCACAGACACCGGTAGTTTTCACGGGTTTGAAGCTGTCGTGATACCCCTCGCCGCAGTCGCCGCACGTGAACCGGCCAACGACCCGGGAAACCATTCCGGCACTGTCCACTTCAAGAGAAATCGCCGCATTCACCCGCTGTCCGGACCGGTCAAGCATCTCGTCGAGCGCCTGTGCCTGAGCCGTCGTGCGCGGAAATCCGTCGAGCACCACACCCGCAGCACAGTCAGGATCTGCCAGACGTTCGGACAGCACTGCGAGAACAATATCGTCGCTGACAAGGCCACCGGCCTGCATCACGGTCTGTGCAGCTTTGCCCGCAGGTGTGCCCGCAGCAACGGCAGCGCGCAGAAGATCCCCTGTCGAGAGCTGCACAAGTCCGAATGTTTCGTGCAACCTGCGGGCCTGGGTGCCTTTGCCGGCACCCGGAGGCCCCAGCAGGATCAGGACAGGTACCGGATCTGGTTGTGTGTCGCCGGTCATTTATGCATCCTCACGGTTCATGCGGTTGTCGATCAGGTCTTCGACGACGGAGGGATCCGCGAGCGTCGAGATGTCACCGAGGGCACCGAAATCGTCCTCCGCGATCTTGCGCAGAATGCGGCGCATGATTTTGCCTGAACGGGTTTTCGGCAGACCCGGGGCCCACTGGATAAGGTCGGGAGATGCAATCGGCCCGATCTCGGTACGGACCCACCTGCGCAGCTCCTGACGCAGCTCTTCGCTGGGCTCTTCGCCGTTCATCAGGGTGACGTAGCAATAGATGCCCTGCCCTTTGATCGCATGCGGGTATCCGACCACGGCGGCCTCGGCGACCCTGCCATGCGCCACAAGCGCGCTCTCGACTTCTGCGGTGCCCATCCGGTGGCCCGAGACGTTGATCACATCGTCGACCCGCCCGGTGATCCAGTAATCTCCGTCTGCGTCGCGTTTGCAGCCGTCGCCGGTGAAGTAATACCCCTCGTAGTCACTGAAATAGGTCTTCTCGAACCGTTCATGATCACCCCAGACGGTACGCATCTGACCCGGCCAGCTGGTAGCGATGCAAAGAACGCCCTCGACGTCATTGCCGTCGATCACGTCGCCCGTTGTGGGCTCGAGCACCACCGGTGTGATGCCGAAAAACGGCTGCTGGGCCGAGCCAGGTTTCAATTCCGTCGCACCGGGCAACGGCGTCATCAGATGGCCGCCCGTCTCGGTCTGCCACCAGGTGTCGACGATCGGGCAGCGCCCGCCGCCGACAACGGTGTTGTACCAGTTCCAGGCTTCAGGGTTGATCGGCTCGCCCACAGTGCCGAGCGTGCGCAGGCTGCTCAGATCATAGGATTTCACCGGATCATCGCCTGCCGCCATCAACGCGCGGATGGCCGTGGGGGCAGTGTAGAACTGGTTGACGCCATGCTTTTCGCAGACATCCCAGAACCGGCCCGTATCAGGATACGTCGGCACGCCCTCGAACATGATTGTGGTCGCGCCATTGGCCAGCGGGCCATAAACGATATAGCTGTGGCCGGTGACCCAGCCCACATCCGCCGTACACCAGAAAACGTCACCGTCGTGATAATCAAAGACGATTTCATGGGTCATAGCCGCATAGGCCAGATACCCGCCCGAGGTGTGAACGACGCCTTTGGGCTGACCGGTTGAACCGGAGGTATAAAGAATAAAGAGCGGGTCTTCGGCATCCATCGGCTCAGGCGCACAGGTGTCTGCGGCAGTCTTCGCCAGCTTGTTGTAATCGTAATCACGCGGCGTCCAGGTGGTCTGGCCCCCGGTGCGTTTGACAACGAGGCATTTCACATCGTCATCGCAATGCAGCAACGCCTGATCCGTATTCGTTTTCAGCGCCGTGACCCGCCCGCCACGCGGTGCTTCATCGGCAGTGATCACGACCTTTGCGTCACAGCCGTTGATCCGCGCGGCGAGCGCGTCCGGGGAGAACCCGGCGAAAACGATGGAATGAATGGCTCCGATCCGCGCGCAGGCCAGCATGGCATAGGCTGCCTCCGGGATCATCGGCAGATAGAGGACGACCCGGTCGCCGCGGGTCACGCCAAGCTCTTTGAGCACACTGGCCATTTTGCAGACAGAGCGGTGCAGGTCTTTATAGGTGATATGAAGCGCCGGATCTTTGGGGTCGTCCGGCTCCCAGATAATCGCCGTCTGATCGCCGCGTGTATCAAGATGACGGTCAATGCAGTTTGCCGAGACGTTCAGCACCCCGTCGTCAAACCATCTGATCGACACATTGCCGGGAGCGAAACTCACATCGCTGACACGGGTGTAGGGGCGGATCCAGTCGAGTCTTTTTCCCTGCTCGCCCCAGAATGCATCAGGGTCTTTGACGGACTGCGCGTAAAGCAACTTATACTGCTCTGCGTTCACATGCGGGGTGATTTCGGCACTGGCGGTCATATCGGTCTCCTCAAATCGATTTCCGAACGATGAGGGGACGCTTCAGTGCTTTCCCAGGGCACCCCCTCCTTGTGTAAAGGATTTACCAGCCCGCAGAAAATTAATCATTATATAACTGTAATTGCCTGTTATTTTTGTAAACATATTTTATTCCTGGGTGAGATCGATGTAAATATTGCCTGCGACAAATTGCCAAAGCCAAGTCTTTCCAGCAGGTTGCGCGTTTACTTTTTTATTCACCCTGACGGCACCCGAAGCGTGCTGAAAAGCGGGCGCAACATCTGTCATACGCTAACATGAATTCTCGCCATACGTGTGGATACGCGCCCCCTTTCGCTTTCGCGGTGAAGCAGCGACCCGCCCGGGCGACTCACCCGACGGACAGGGCGCGGCTACCGATGCGTCGATGCCACGCGCGTTCCGGGCGGGGCGCGCGCACTGCACGCAAAGCAGCCGGGTCGAAGGAGGAGTTTATTGCGAAAACCGGCAAAACCCGTAAGACTGAGACCGGGGAGCTTATATGGAAACGGTCGAACTTACGCTGCAGATGTCCGTCGTCCTCGGGCTGCTGGCGTTTACCGTCTTCCTCTTTATCTCTGAAATCGTGCGCATTGATCTGGCGGCCATCCTTGTGATGGTCCTGCTCGGGCTGCTCAGTCAGGTGCCCGCGCTCAACAGCCTGGCGGATGTCTCCCGGCTTTTCGACGGGCTGGCCTCCAATGCCGTTGTCTCCATCATCGCTGTGATGATCATCGGAGCTGGTCTCGACAAAACCGGTCTGATGAGCAGGGTCGCGGCCCTCATTCTGAAACATGGCGGCAAGACCGAGGCGCGGATCATTCCCATCGTGTCAGGTACCGTCGGTTTCATCTCGTCGTTTATGCAGAACGTGGGCGCTGCGGCGCTTTTTCTGCCGGTGGTCAGCCGGATCTCGGTGCGCACAGAACTGCCGCTCAGCCGCCTGCTGATGCCGATGGGGTTCTGTGCGATCCTCGGCGGGACGATGACCATGGTGGGGTCTTCACCGCTTATCCTGCTTAACGATCTTCTGCTCAGCGCCAATGACACCCTGCCCCCCGATCAGCAGATGGAGACCTTTGGTCTTTTTTCTGTAACACCTGTGGGCATCTGCCTCGTGATCACCGGAATTCTGTATTTCACCCTCTTCGGGCGCTGGGTGCTGCCCGCGGGAACAAAAGCAGGCGATGCGACCAGTGGCCAGTCGCTCAAAGACTACCTGAAAAAAATCTACGGGCTGAAAACCGATATCTTTGAGATATCCGTGCCGGAAGGTCATGACTGTGTCGGGCGCACGTTCGATGACGTTATGCAACAGTATCACATCTATATCATCGGAAGCGCTTATCGTGGCAAACGCTGGTTTGCGCCGGTGATCCAGACCGAGATCACAGCGCCGTGCCGTTTTGCGGTGCTGGGCCGTGAAAAAGTGATCCGTCAGATGGTCGACGAGGGCGGTTACATCCTGCATAACCAGCTTGATGTATTTGCCGAAGACTACGCACCCACCCGGTCGGGTGTGGCGGAAATGGTTGTGCCGCCCGGCTCGGCAGTGATCGGCAAATGCGCGCATGATCTGGTTTTCCGCAAAACCTATGGCGCGAGCCTGCTGGCCATTCACCGTGACGAAGAAACCATGAGCTACGTGGCGACCGACCAGCATGAACCAACCGCTGTGGGTGAGGTTCCGTTTCATGCCGGCGACACCCTGGTCATTCACTGCACCTGGGAGGCGCTGACCCGTCTGACCCGGGACCGTGATTTCGTCGTGGTCACAACGGATTTTCCGCATGAGGAAATGCGCCCTGCCAAGGTTGGCTGGGCGCTGTTCTTTTTTCTGATCGCACTGGGGCTGATCCTGTTTACTGACCTGCGGCTCTCGCTTTGCCTGCTGACCGGTGCGGTGGGCATGATCCTGACAAAAGTGATCGACATCGACGAGGCCTATGCCTCGGTAAGCTGGAGTACGATCTTTCTGCTGGCGAGCCTGATCCCGCTGGGCCAGGCCGTGCAGTCCACGGGGACGGCCGAATGGATCGCCCAGCAGATCCTGACCCTGCTTGAAGGCTGGCCGGTCTGGTCGCTGCAGGCAGGTCTTGCGGTACTGGCCACAGTATTCACGCTGATCATGTCGAACGTGGGCGCAACCGTCCTTCTGGTGCCGCTGGCAGTATCAATCGCGCTGGCCGCCGGGGGTGATCCGGCGATCTTTGCGCTCACTGTGGCGATCTCGACGTCCAACTCCTTTCTGATCCCGACCCATCAGGTTAACGCGCTGATTATGGGGCCCGCCGGTTACAAGGTGACGGATTTCATGAAAAGCGGCGGGGTGATGACCCTGCTCTTTCTGGTGGTCTCGCTTACGGTGATGAACCTGGTGTTCTGATCCGCCGGGGTCTTTTGCCGGTGGGTATGCGGCAGGTGTCTGTGTTTTCGCGGTTGCCCCGGCAGGCCGTATTCGGCACGGTGGCGTTGAACCGGCGGCCTGCCCGCCGCGCGACAGAACGAGGCCCCCATGACCACCAGTTTCAAGACCCGCATGCTCTCCGGAGAAATCCTCGTCGGAACTTTTATGAAGACGCCTGCGCATGAGATGATCGAAGTACTGGCACTCTCGCGGCTCGACTTTATCTGTCTTGATGCCGAGCATGCCCCGTTTGACCGGGGTCGGATGGATATCTGCCTTGCGATGTGCCGCGCGCTGAAGATCCCCGCGCTTGTCCGGGTGCCGGCCGGTACGCCTGTGGAAATCCTAAAAGCGCTGGATTCCGGTGCGACCGGCATCGTGGTGCCGCATGTGAATACCGTTGAAAAAGCTCAGATGGTGGCGCAGGCCGCACGTTTCGGACATGGCGGGCGGGGTTACGCAGGATCGACACGCTGGGCCGGATATGCAACCCGCCCGATGCCCGAAGTGCTGCAGCAGAGCATCGACGAAACCATCGTGATTGCCCAGATCGAAGAACCCGAAGGCGTGCAGGCCGCAGAGGCCATTGCGGCGACTGACGGCATCGACGGGCTCTTTGTCGGGCCGGCTGATCTTGCGGTGTGCTATGGCAAAACCAATCCCGCAGACCCCATGGTGCTTGATGCGATCTCGGACACCGGCAAGGCTGCGAAAGCACATGACAAAGCGTTCATGACCTTTGCTGCGGGCGCTGCTGCGGGGCCCGAACTGAATAAACTGGGCGTTACGATGTTCTTTGTAGCCTCAGAGCATGCCTTCATGCTGCGCGGCGCCAATGCCGAAGCGGATGCTCTGCACGATCTCGGATAGCGGCACTGCTCTGCGTGCGGTCGCTACGGCATGCGTGCGGCGTCGAGGCGATCGACATCCTGCTGCGCGGGCTCCTGGCCCGAAAGGCAGTAGAGGTAGTGCCAGGTCCTGCTCCTGCGCGTCTCCAGGTCTTCTTTCTGGTCCAGCGCATCGTGGCCGATCTGTGTGTAATAGAGAATCCGCCCGCGCACCTGCGCCTCTTTGTCATCAAATCCGTGGCGCTGAAACATCTGCGTCAGGGCCCCGACCCGTTCGTTGTCTGACGCATCAAGCGCCGCCCGAACAGATGCCGAGCGGCGCGCCCAGTCGCGGATTGCAAAATCGAGCCGGGTATCAAACCCTCCCTCTCCGGTCCATGAGGTCGCCACGTTCACGATGGACGCACAGATGGTGTCCGCCGGACGCGCCGCACTGTCGGTAATTGCGCGCGTATTTGTTGCCCGCCAGTGCTCCAGCAGCCGGTCCAGCAGATCCGCACGGCTGTCGAAATGCCAGTAAAACCCTGAGCGTGCGGTGTTCAGCCTGGCCGAGAGCACCATGATTTTGACATTTCCCACGCCCTCGCAGATCAGCGTATCAAGGGCTGTCCGGATCCAGTCATCGCGCGTGTGGCGGGCGGGACCGCGGCCGTTCTTGTATTTATCTTTTCCCGCCATTCGTGCCCTGCAGCCCTGTTTTCTGTCCTGCCTGCGCAGTCTTTCTCGCGCACTCTATCCCGGATCAGCCTGCACAATACAGAGGATGCGGCGCGATTAAAGACTGTCAGCCCGCAGGCCCGCCACCGGGCAGACGGACGACAGCACTCCGCCGGTAAAGCGATGTCACCTGACGGTGCCGGGTGCGGAACTGGCTGCGTCTTTTGAGCGCCGGCCGTGCGCCTGCGCGTTCCTCCAGTTTCAACGCCGGGTCATAGCTTACCACCCCCGCCGCAAAAGCGCGCAGCAGCAGGAAGAAATCAGTCCCTTCACACAGCAACACGTCCCGTCCGTAAGCGTATTCCACCGGCGGCCCGCGCCTGACCGAAGGGACATAGCAGGCCTGCGCATGTTTGCGGTTCCAGTGCGCGATCAGCCCGGTGTAATTCCAGAAGGCAGCGATACCACCATCACTATCTTTCAGAAAAAGACCGCCCTCAATGTCAGTGATCCGGCCCGCCTGCGGATCAAAGCCGTCCATCTCCAAAGAAAGCCCCGTCAGCGCAACGGGTCCGCTGCCAACGGTATAGACGCCGCCAAAATTCAGGCGATCCGGCCTGCCTGAGCGGTCAGGGTATCCGTAGCGGCGCACGAATGCTTCCGCCCCCGCCTCGCGGTAGAAGCCGCCCGTGGGTTCAGGGGTCATCAGCGTCACAGCGCTGCGTGGGGTGTTGCGCACAAAGTCAGACACTCCGAACTGCTTGATTTCCCAACCTTGAAAATCAGGCGCTGCATGTCCGTTGGGGCGTATCCCGAGGGCAGCCTCGAGGGTGTATCCACCACCGTTTGGCGCCCGGTATGGCACAGGACCATCGGCGCCGAGTTTTTGTGAGGGCAGCCATCCGGCGTCTGCAATATCCGTCAGTCCGGCGATCAGCATGCTGCGGGTATCGGTGCCGGTGTGTAGCAGGCCCAGATTGCTGAAAACGCCACGGCTTTCGAACTGACCGGCATCTCTGAAGGCGCGTACCACCGGGTCTTCGGCAAATCCTGCCCACGCGAGAATGCGTTCCCCCGGCACAACGCCGAGAAACAGCACGCGACCCGGTGCCCGCGAGCGGATGACGTCGGCGGGCGCACCCTCCGCGCCGCGCAGTAACCCCGAGAGGCGCACCTCAGGATAGGCCGGATACAAAATCAGCTGTGCATCGGGTGCGCGCGACAGACCGTCCGGCAACAGCCAGTCCCAGATCAGCGGTGCTTTGACCCGGTCCCGGCGGCTGCCCGCAAGATCTGAGGTATCCGTGACCAGCCCGCCCTGTGGCAGAATGTTCAGCACACCGAAATCTGAGCCCAGATAGAGCTGATTCTTTGAATTATCGTTGGGTGCGAGCTCTTTGGCGAGAAATCCGGTCGCCCCTGTCGCCTCCATCCTCAAAATGAGCGCGGTCAGGGCGTCAGCCATTACGCGCGCCCCCTTATTTCAAGCTGCTCACCGCCTTCAGGCAACCAGGCCGCGAGGGCACCGGCCACGGCTTCTGCGCCGATCTTCTGCTGTCCCCTGAGCGCGCATTCCCAGATTGTCCCCACCCGCCACCCACCGGCGAGAAGTTCTGCCTCCTGCCTGGTGTCGCGTTCGCGGTTGCCGGTGATCTTGGCCTCCCAGAACGCGGTGCGGGTCGCGGGCAAGCGAAAGAGCGGACAGTCATGTCCGTGCCAGAAACAGCCATGCACAAAGATGACAGCCCGGTATTTTCTGAGCACCAGATCAGGACGCCCCGGCAGGCCTGCACCATGCAGACGGAACCGGAACCCCCGGGCATGCAGCGCGCGGCGGATCTGATGTTCGGGCTTTGTGTTTTTGCCGCGGACCGCGGACATATTGCGGCTGCGCGTGGCCGGGTCGTGAACGTCAGCCACCGGCGGCCAGTCTTTGCGGCGCGGCCTCCCGCATCACGGTCAGAATATGAGGCTGCATGACCCGTGCGACCTCGGCAAAAACCGGAACGGCGACGGAATTGCCGAACTGTTTATAGGCCTGGGTGTCGGAGACCGGGATACGGAAACTTTCAGGATAGCCCATGAGCCGCGCGCATTCCCGGGGCGTCAGACGGCGCGGATTGAGGCCCTCGCCACGGCTCACGAGAATCTCCGAGCCATCCTTGTAATATCGTGCGGAGAGCGTGCGCGCGATGCTGTCACCCGTCACGAGGCCATAGCCAAAACCGTTGCCTGCGGCTTTGTGCTTGGCCGCGTAGGCCTGCAGGTAGGCCCATAGTTTATCGGTAAGTGTATATTTGTCGCTGACCCGTGCATCCGCCCCGAGGGTGTAATGCCCTTCGGGCGCCTCGCTGCCATCTGAAGGATGCAGGACATCACGCACCCGCAGATGCCCACGTTCGGGCACCTGCATATCGTCAAAGCTGAACGGCACCGGATCGCGGAAACCGACAATAACGATGCGTTCGCGGTGCTGGGGCACGAAATGCGCCGCATCGATCACGCGGGTATGCAGGGTGTACCCAAGTTCTGCTGTGAGTTTGCGGCGGATCACTTCAAAGGTCTTGCCCTTATCGTGGCTTTTGAGGTTTTTCACGTTTTCCAGCAGAAACGCCGCGGGGCGATGGTGTTTCAGCACCCGAAGGACATCGAAAAAGAGGGTGCCCTGGGTTTCATCGTCAAAGCCATGTGCGCGCCCGAGTGCGTTCTTTTTGGAAACGCCGGCGATGGAGAAGGGCTGGCAGGGAAAGCCTGCGACCAGCACGTCATGCGCGGGAATGTCTGCCGCGTCGACGTCGCGGATGTCACCGGCAAGGGGTCGGTTGTCTGGGAAATTTGCGAGATACGTCTGCTGTGCGTATTTGTCCCACTCGGAGGTGAAGACACAGCGCCCGCCCGCGCCCTCCATCGCTTTGCGCAGACCACCGATGCCGGCGAACAGATCAGCGAATGTGAAAACCGTTTCAGCCGGTGCCGCTTTGCGGGTGTCGATTTCCATGCGCAGCAGGTTCAGCACCGCTTCGCGCGGGACCTCTTCGCCGCGCTTCCAGCGGTAAATATGCCCTTCTGAATAGCCAAGCAGTTTCGCAGCTTCCGGCACACTGTGCCCTGCTTTGCGCAGCAAAAGGTCGAATTCGGTCATACTGCTCTTCCTCTTCCGCCAACGGGGGGAATTTTTCTGACATTATGGGCAGGAAGCTCCCTGTTGCCAAGAACATTCATGAAACACCGGCGATTTTATCCGCGATCAGAGAGGTCATGCCGGGACTTCGGGTTTCACGTTCTCAACCGGCCACAGAGCTGGCCCTGCCACCTTCCCGCCAGCGCCCGACCGGAGGCACGGTCCCCGTCCTGCCGAATCCACAGGACCACAATATTTTCCCTTATCAATTAACTCAAATACTGTACGGTTACGCAGGGTCGCGCGCCGGCCATCCGGCCTGCAACGGACGGGCGGCGCAACACCTGACCAATATTCTGCCGGGATCGCCCGTTGAAGTGGCGGCCATGAAGCGGGACAGCAACAAGGAGACACGAATGGCGATCGAACCACCCCTCACGGATCTGCCGATCAAAACCGCCGACACGGGGTTTTACCGGGGATTCAGCGTTAACGTTACAGTCATCAGTAAAATCATCATCAGCGCGCTTGTCGTCTGGGCGATTTTCTGGCCAATTCAGTCGGGCGCTGTCCTCAATGGTATGAACAGCTATATCCTCGGCAACTTCGCCGCTTGGTACATCTGGGTTGTCGCCTTCTTTGTCATTGTGTGTCTGGCACTTGCGATCTGGCCGACCGCGGGCAGACTTAAGCTGGGCCTTGATCACGAAGAACCGGAATTTACCAATTTTTCCTGGTTCTCGATGATGTTCGGTGCCGGTATCGGCGTGGGCATGCTGACATGGGCTGTCGCGGAACCCGTCGCACATTTCGGAAGCAACCCGGAAACGATCAAAGGTCTGACCACGGGCGGCGCTGCGGACAACGTACGCATGGCCTATAAATGGTCCTTCCTGCACTGGGGCTTCAGCGCCTGGGCGTGTTACGGCATCGCCGGACTGTCTCTGGCGTTCTTCAGCTACCGCAGAGGTCTGCCGCTGACGATCAGGTCGTCGCTCACACCGCTTTTCGGCAAAGCACTCTCCGGGCCTCTGGGCCATGTCATCGATATCGTTGCCGTTGTGGCAACCATTCTCGGCGTCGCGCAGACACTCGGGTTTGGTGTCGAGCAGTTTGTCGCGGGTCTGTCGCGGATCGGGATCGGCGGTCTGGTCAATGCTGAGGGCGGCGCCACGATGGCAGGTATCATTATCGCGATCATCGTGATTATGGGAGCCTCGACCCTCTCGGCACTCTCTGGCGTCGGTAAGGGCATCAAATGGCTGTCGAACATCAATATGGTGCTGTCGATTTTCCTGCTGAGCTTTTTTATCATCTTCGGGGCCACCTGGTTCGGGGCGTCGGCGATGTTTGTCGGGCTCTGGGATTATGTTCTGGCGCTGCCGGGTATGAGCCTGAATGTCTGGAAATCAGACGGTGTCGAAGGATCCGAAGCATTCCTTCTGGCACAATGGCAGGGCTGGTGGCCGGTCTTCTACTGGGCATGGTGGATCGCCTTTGCACCCTTCGTGGGCCTCTTCCTCGCGCGTATCTCACGCGGGCGGACGATCCGCGAGTTCGTGCTCGGGGCGCTTATCGTACCTGCCCTGATGTGCTTTGTCTGGTTCGCCTGGGCCGGTGGAACTGCCATCGATCTTGAGCTTAACGGCGGTGCCAACGGGGTCATCTTCGATGCCGCGAACGGCGACAAGATCTTTGCCATGACCGAGTTCATGCTGTCCCCGATCGCTGATGCCCTGGCCTGGGCCATGGCACTGCTGATCGTTGTGCTGCTGATGACCTTCCTTGTGACATCGGCAGACTCTGCTGTGCTGATCGTGAACACGATCAACGCAGCAGGTGATGAAGGCCCGAAGGCACGGCCGCACATCCTCTTCTGGGGGGCGGCACTCGGCCTCGTGGTGGCCGGCCTGCTGATCTCGGGCGGTACATCAGCCATTCAGACCGCGATGGTGATCGGGGCGCTGCCCTTCTCCATCGTCATGGTGCTGATGTGTTTCTCACTGATCAAGGCGATCTTCAATGATGGCCGGCGCGAGGCTGCGGGTGTTCCGACACTTGCTGAGCCGTCGGCGACACCGGCAGAATAAGGCGCGCCACAGCGTTCAGCAAAAAAGGCTCCGGGATCTGTCCCGGGGCCTTTTCTTTTTATTATGGGAGAAAACCGGCCCGATATCTGTAATCAGATTCCGAATGCCCCCGGGCGCTCCCGTCGCACGGCGCCGCTCCTTTCTCCAGCAAAAACCATGACGAAACCCGCTTAGATTTGACGCCATCCTGCGCGGCAGGTAGGAGCGGGTATGCCGCTGTCTGCCGATACTGTTTTGCCACCGGGGATAAAAGGTCCCGGATACGACCCGGCGCGGGCCGGCACCGGTATCGTTCATTTCGGTCCCGGCGCCTTTCACCGGGCCCATCAGGCGGCCTGCACCGACGCGGCCCTCACAAGAAGCAGTGGCGACTGGCGGATCCTGGGCGTCAGCCTGCAAAGCACCGCCGTCGCTGATGCGCTCAGCGAACAGGACGGTCGATATACTCTTGTTACCCGCCCGGGCCCCGGCAGCACACCGCACCTCCAGGTCATCGGCAGCATCGCAGGGGCCCTCGCCGCGGTGCGCTGCACGGACGGGGTGCTTGCGGCGTTGCAGAACCCCGCCACCCGGATCGTCAGCATGACGGTAACCGAGAAGGCTTACGGCCTCGACCGCGCAACCGGCCGGCTTGATCCCGGTCACCCAGCGGTGCGCGATGACCTTGTACGGCCCGATACGCCAACGGGTCTCGCCGGGCTGATCACCGAAGGCCTGCGGCGGCGGCGCGCGGCGAACACGGGGCCTTTTACCGTCCTGTGCTGTGACAACCTGCCGGACAACGGGAGCATGGTGCGCAATGTGATACTGGATTTCGCCCGCCGCACCGACGCCTCTCTTGCGGACTGGATTGCGGAGCACGTGACCTTTCCCGCGACCATGGTTGACCGGATTACTCCGGCACCGACCGCAGACCTCAGAGCAGAAGTGGCGGACCTTCTGGGAAGCGCAGACAATGCAGCGGTTGAGACCGAACCCTTTACCCAGTGGGTTATCGAAGACCGGTTCTGTGCGGGACGGCCCGACTGGGAGGCCGGTGGCGCGCTTTTTGTCAGCGACGTCGCTCCCTTTGAAAACATGAAACTGCGTATGCTCAACGGGGCGCACTCGCTGATCGCTTATACCGGCGTTCTGTGCGGTTTTCCTTTCGTGCGCGACGCGATCGGCAACCCGCAGTTACGCGCAGTTGTGCGGCGGCATATGCAGGCGGCGGCGGCAACCCTGGATCCGATCGGCGGTTTTGATTTCGACGGTTACGCCGATGATCTGATGCAGCGGTTTGCCAATCCGCAGATCGCACATAAGACCGCACAGATTGCCATGGACGGCAGCCAGAAGATGCCGCAGCGGATATTCGCACCTGCCCTTGCCGCAAAAACCCGCGGGCTGGACATCACGCCTTTTGCCACTGCGACAGCGGTCTGGCTGAGATACACCGCCGGCCTCACCCCGGACGGGCAGCGATATGAGGTGCAGGATCCGCGGTCGGATGAGTTGCGCGGACTGCATGCCGGCGGCGCAGACGCGCGCGGGATCACTGCGCGGCTGGCAGCGTTGCCGGGGCTTCTGCCTGAGGGTCTGTCGGGAGATCCGGGCTGGAATGACGCGGTAGCGCAGAAACTTGCGCCGATGCTACAGGGAGATGCGGCCGCAATCCTTGATGCGGTCTCGGGCTGAAGACCGGGCGACCACGTCTTACTGCTGCCGCACGGCCAGGCCACTGCGGCGTCAGGAACCGCAAACCCCATCACAGAGGGGTTCGGTCGTTCTTAATTTCAGCTCAGAACGGGAAACTTTCCCGCTCCGGACAGAAATAATGGTCCACGGGACCTTTGTGCGTGGGTGATCTGGCAGTTTTTCAGGAAACGATCCTATATCCGCCTCACCATACCGGAACTGAAGGGGGACAGACCCGTGAGAATGATATTCGCCGCACTTCTGGCCGCTCTGGCCGCCGTTGTACCTGCTCAGATCAGCGCTCAGGAGCGTGTGGAGTTTGAGATCGGGTACATGCCGATCCTGCCCGTATCACAGCTTTTCATCGGGCTGGAAGAAGGCTGGATTGATGAGGCAGGCATCACACCGGATCTGGTACAGTTTCAGAACGGTCCGGCCATGGTGCAGGCGCTGCTGGCCGGGCAGCTTGACGTGGCCTATTTCGGGATCGGCCCTGCGATGGTCGCACGTGCCCGCGGTGCAGACATCAAGGTCGTCAGCTCCAATATCGTTGAGCAGATTTCCGTGGTCGCACTGGGTGAACTGGCCCCCTATTTCGACGGTGATCATGCAACCGCGTTTGACCGGTTTGCCGCCGACAAAGGACGCAGGGCCGTGATCACAACCTTCCCAACCGGATCTGTGCCTGAGACGGTTCTGCAGTTCTGGCTGCGCCGACAGCTTGGCGCAGATGTGGATCAGGTCGAGATCATTTTTCAGGGGGCAGCCCAGGTGCAGCAGGCGCTGCTGACCGGTGCCGTTGATGGCGCGGCAATCCTTGAACCGATCGTCTCGATTGTAACCTCGCGCCTTGATGATGCGGTGGTCGTGGCTGCGGGCTCTGAGCTTTTCCCAGGTCAGCCCGGTGCGGTGCTGGCGGTGCGATCGGAGGCGATCGCGGCGTACCCCGATCAGGTCCGCGCGCTGGTCGCGGCACATAAACGTGCCACTGACCTGCTGGTGAACGATGCCGAAGCCGCCACGCCGGCCGTTGCGAAATATGTCGGTGGTGGCCGTCTTGATCCGAAGATCATCCGGACCGCCATCGAAGGCTCCGCCGCCGGCTTTGTGTCTGACCCCAACTTCATCATTGAGGGTACACGCGTCATGCATGATTTTCAGGCGGAGATCGGAACACTCAAAAAGCCGGTTGATCTGGATGCGCTCTTTGACGTTTCAATCTACGACTCTTTGTCCGGAGGCTGAAATTGACTGCCCTGACTGAAACGAAAACCGGCCGTGCACTTCTGGGCGCGGCCGGTCTTCTGAGCTTTATCGCCTTGTGGAAATGCGCACAGGAATTCGAGTGGGTGCGACGCGGCACGATGCCCGACCCCTTTCTGCTGCCTGCGGCACTGATGGACGAATTCACCTCCGGGCGCCTTTTGCCTGCGGTGGGTTCAAGCCTCGTACATTATATCTGGGGGCTCTTTCTGGGCAGCCTTCTGGGATTCATCATTGGCATGGCCGTAGCCACGTCACGGGGTCTTGATGCCTATCATGCCTGGCTGGCGCGTATTCTGCGACCGATTCCGCCGCTGGCCTGGGTGGTCTTTGCCATCGCCTGGTTCAAGGTGAGCCACGCAGGGGCTGCCTTTGTGATCTCAATCGGGGTCTTCTGGGTTAACTATTTCGCCACCTATTCTGCGGTCCGCAACGTTGATCCGCGGTTTTACGAACTGGCGCGCGCCTTTGGCCAGGGGGCCTATTTCAAGCTGCATCGCTCGATCACGCTGCCCGCGGCCTCTCCGGGTATTCTGTCCGGTCTGCGCACAGGTGTGGGCCAGGCCTGGATGACACTCATAGCGGCCGAACTTCTGGGAGTGCCCGGTATGGGTCAGGAGATGAACTCAGCCGCCGGCGTCGGTGCATATGAGGCTGTGGTCATCTATATGCTGGCGATATCGCTGGTCTATACCATCAGTGACTGGCTGTTCAGTTTTGCCGAAGAAAGGATCCTGCGATGGCGCCCGTCCTGAGCATTGACCAGGTCAGCCTGCGCTATCCCGGTGCAGACCAGCCGATCCTGCAGGACTTTTCACTGACCGTGGAGCGTGGCGCCTTTGTTGCGATCGTCGGTGGCTCCGGTGTTGGCAAATCCACTCTGCTGCGCGCGATAGCGGGGCTTTTGCAGCCTGATCAGGGCGAGGTGACACTCGACAGCGCCGAACGTCCGGGCCAGCGCCGGCGCGCCATTGTGTTCCAGGACGGGCGCCTGATGCCCTGGCGGACACTACGGTCCAATGTGGAATACGGACTTGAGGGGCTGTCCCTGCCCGCGGGTGAGCGCACGGCGCGCATCGAAGAGGTGCTGCGGCTGACCGGGCTCGAGGAGCTTGGCGACCGATACCCCCATCAGCTCTCCGGCGGACAGGTTCAGCGCGGCGGCATTGCCAGGGCGCTGGCCGTGAAACCAGATGTGTTGCTGATGGATGAGCCCTTTTCTGCTGTAGACGCACTGACCCGGTCGTCGCTGCAGGACGAACTGACCCAGATCTGGCAGGCCAGCGGTGCGGCGGTGATTTTCGTGACGCATGACATTGCTGAGGCCGCCTTTCTGGCCGACCGGGTTGTGGTGCTGTCCGGTCAGCCCGCCGGAATTGCCTTTGACGAACCGGTGCCGGTCGAACGGCCCCGCAAACGCGAAACAAGCGAGCTGGGCCGGTTCTCAGACGCGGTCGCGGCGGCGCTCTGATCAGGCGCGGCCATCGCCCCTGAGATCCTGCGTCTGCCGGACGAGATACTGCACAACCTGCGCTTCGGACCGATCGATATCGACAGTGATACAGGTTTCATCGGGTCCGGGCGGCTCGAGGGCCGCAAACTGGCTGTCAAGCAGTGTCAGAGGCATAAAATGGCCCTCCCGCGCGCCCATCCGGCCGGCAATAAGATCACGGCTGCCCGACAGGTGCAGGAAGATGACATCACCGCCTGCACCCTCGCGGATCAGATCACGATAGCGCCGGCGCAGGGCAGAACATCCGATCACCACGTCACCTCCGGCCTGCCCGAGTGCAGCGGCAACAGCCGCAAGCCAGGGGCCACGATCACTGTCATCCAGAGGTTCTCCGCGGGACATCTTGGCGACATTCTCAGGCGGATGCAGATCGTCGCCATCGATAAACTGTGCCCCGATGGCTTTTGCAAATCCGGTGCCGACAGAGGTCTTGCCGCAGCCCGAGACCCCCATCACCACGTAGCGCTGCATCAAAGTGATGCCGTTATGCCGCCGTCCACGAAGACGGTTGTGCCGTTCACGAAGGACGATGCCCCCGACGCGAGGAATATACAGGTGCCGACAAGCTCATCAACATTGCCCCAGCGCCCGGCGGGCGTGCGTTTTTCGAGCCAGGCGGAAAACTCAGGATCAGCGACCAGAGCGGCGTTGAGCGGCGTGTCGAAATACCCCGGCGCCAGACCGTTACACTGCAACCCGTATTTGGCCCAGTCAGTGGCCATGCCTTTGGTGAGGTTAGCCACCGCCCCTTTGGTCATTGTATAGGGCGCGATACCAGGACGCGCGAGTGCCGTCTGTACCGAGGCGATGTTGACGATCTTGCCCGCGCCACGCCGGATCATATGACGTGCACAGGCCTGACCCACATGAAAAACGCTGGCGATATTCGTCTGCATCAGCCGGTCAAAGGCATCGGCCGGGAAATCCTCCAGCGGTGTGCGGTGCTGCATGCCCGCGTTGTTTACGAGGATATCGATCGCGCCGGTTTCCTCCTCGAAACCATCCACTGCCGTACGGACGGCGTCGTGATCCGTAACATCGAACGGCAGCAGATGAGGGTTGCCACCCAAATCCTCAGCCGCAACACCGAGCTTGTCCGCATCGCGACCATTGAGAACGATTTCTGCACCTGCTTCCTGCAACCCTTTTGCGAGGGCAAAACCGATCCCCTGAGAGGATCCGGTGATCAGTGCGCGCTTACCGGAAAGGTCGAATAGGGACAGGCTCATGAGGGGGCTCTTTCTGCTCGACTTCGGCACTTCGTTCATTTTATGTTATCGTTAACACGGCTTGTCAAGTTTGCGGCGGGCGGTGCTGCGGGGGAGGTATCTGATGAAATCGGTCGTCATTCATGCGCCGCGCGATCTGCGCATCGAAGAGCGCGAGGCCGCATCTCCGGGCCCCGGCGAAGTTGGGATCACAGTGGCCGCGGGCGGGATCTGCGGCTCTGATCTGCACTACTATAATCATGGTGGTTTCGGCAGCATCAGGCTGCGGGAGCCGATGGTGCTGGGCCACGAGGTTTCGGGATTTATCTCCGCGCTGGGAGCAGGCGTCGAGGGGCTTTCGACCGGCGATCTGGTCGCGGTCTCGCCGTCGCGGCCCTGCCATACGTGTACGTATTGCCAGAAGGGTCAGCACAATCACTGCCTGAACATGCGGTTTTACGGATCCGCAATGCCTTTCCCGCACATCCAGGGCGCGTTTCAGCAGCAGCTTGTCGTTGACCCGCGCCAGTGTGCGCCAGCCGGAGATCTGAGCCCGGGCGAGGCCGCAATGGCAGAGCCCCTTGCGGTCTGCCTGCACGGTGCACGCCAGGCCGGAGAGCTTTTGGGCAAACGCGTGCTGGTCACCGGCTGCGGTCCCATCGGGTTGCTTTGCATCCTTGCTGCACGGCGCGCAGGTGCTGCGGAAATTGTCGCCACGGACCTGACCGGATTTACCCTGCAGATGGCGCGTGAGAACGGTGCGGACAGGGTGATCAATACCGGAGACACGCCAGACGCGCTCAGTGCCTATGAGGCGGATAAGGGATATTTCGACGTGCTCTTTGAGTGCACGGGTGTCGCCCGTGCGCTCGCCGGGGGCATCGCTGCCCTGCGCCCGCGCGGCGTGATCGTTCAGCTCGGCCTGGGCGGTGACATGACGCTGCCTGTACAGGCGCTGACCGCAAAAGAGCTGCAGCTGCGCGGCTCGTTCCGCTTTCACGAAGAGTTCGTCACCGGGGTTGAGCTGATGCGCAAGGGGCTGATCGATGTCAGACCACTGATCACCCAGACCCTTGGTGTGGACGAGGCGGTAAAGGCCTTTGATCTTGCCAGTGACCGGTCGCAGGCTATGAAGGCCCAGATCTCATTTGTGTGACAGCTTTGCGTCAGACCGCCGATCGTCTCTTTCCCTTCGCGGCAGGCTGACTGATAGTGCGCCCGGGCGAGGACTGATCGGAGTGTTCCGGGTCCGCGGCCCTTTATAGACAGGAGTTTGTTTTCCATGAGCAGCGACATCGGCCTTATTGGCCTTGGCACGATGGGGGCCGCACTGGCGCTCAATATCGCCGAAAAGGGGTTCGACATCGCGGTGTGGAACCGGACCACAAGCGTCACACATGATTTTGCGAAGGGTGCCGGTGACCTCGCCTCAAGAATTACATCCACCGAAAGCCTTGAAGGTCTGGTTGCAGCGCTTTCTGAGCCGCGCGCGATTATCCTGATGGTGCCGGCAGGAGACGCGGTTGATGCACAGATCGAAGCCCTGCGTCCACTGATGGGCCCGGACGATCTGATCATCGACGCGGGTAATGCGAACTTTCATGACACCAACCGGCGGGCCCGCGAGGCGACCGGGCCGTTTCTGGGCATCGGAGTGTCGGGTGGTGAGGAAGGCGCGCGCCACGGGCCGTCGATCATGGGCGGTGGCAATCGCGCGCACTGGGACAGGGTTGCGCATATTCTTGAGGCGATCAGCGCAAAATACGAGGGCACACCCTGTGCCACCTGGATGGGCGAAGAGGGTGCGGGGCATTTCGTGAAAGCCGTGCACAACGGGATTGAGTACGCCGACATGCAGATGATCGCTGAGGTGTATGGCATCCTGCGCGATGGGATGGGCATGCAGGCAGCGGAGATCGGTGCTGTGTTTGATCGCTGGAACGAGGGGCCGCTGCGGTCCTATCTGATCGAGATTTCCGGCAAAGTGGCGGGCGCGCACGATACGGTAACGAATGGTCCGCTGCTTGATGTGATCGTGGATGCCGCCGGCCAGAAGGGCACCGGTCGCTGGACGGTAATCGAAGCGCAGCATCTCGCGGCACCAATTCCGGCAATCGAGGCGGCCGTTGTGGCGCGCAATCTCTCCTCGCAGCGGGACGCGCGGGCAGCGGGTGAGGCGCTATTCGGGGCTGCACCGAAAGAGCTGCCTGCGGGCGCTCTGTCTGAAACCGTCCTGGAGCAGGCCATGATCGCTGGCAAAATTCTTTGCTACGCCCAGGGGTTTGCGATGATCTCCGCGGCTTCGGATGCTTTTGGCTGGGCATTGCCTCTGCCTGATATTGCGCGGGTCTGGCGCGAGGGCTGCATCATCCGCTCAGACATGCTGAATGATATGGCCGCCGCGCTGACGGACGATCCGGACCGCAATCTGATGCTGGCACCGGATTTTGCCAACCTGCTTAAACTGAACCACGACGGGCTGCGCGAAGTGGTGGCGCAGGGCGCGCTTTACGGTCTGCCGGTGCCCGCGCTGAGCTCGGGTCTGGCCTATTTCGACGCCATGCGCACGCATCGCGGCACCGCCAATATGATCCAGGGACAGCGTGATTTCTTTGGCCTGCATGGATTTGCGCGCCTTGACGATGGCAGTACCGGACAGCACGGGCCCTGGGCGCAGGGCTGACACATGATCCCGGTGGATATGCTGCCCCTGATCGCGGTTGCGAGTGCTGCTTTTCTGATTGCAGGCACGGTGAAGGGCATCGCGGGGATCGGGCTGCCCACCGCTGCGATTGCGCTGATGACGCTCTTTACGGATCCTCGCACAGCGATCGCGCTGGTGCTGTTCCCGATGATCGGCTCTAACGCCTGGCAGCTCTGGCGGGAGGGTGAAATCATCCGCACCGCAAAACGCTACTGGTTGTTTTCACTGGTTCTTTTCGCGGGTGTGACAATCACTGCCTTCTCCACCCGGGATGCCGGTGACCGGTTTCTGCTGGTGGCACTGGGCGTGGTGATCCTGATTTTCGTGGCTGTCAGCTGGAAAAAACTGGTGCCACCGGTACCGGATAAATATGATACCGCGGCCCAGATCGGGTTTGGTGTTTTTGCAGGGTTCATCGGCGGTATGACCGCGGCGTGGGGCCCGCCGATGGCGATGTATCTGGCCACCCGCGGCGTTCAGAAAGACGAGTTTGTGCGCGCCACGGGCTTCATGATTTTCGTCGGCAGCCTGCCGCTTTGTTATGCTTACGCACGGCTCGGGTTTCTGACCGGGCCTTTAAGCGGCGTGTCGATTGCGATGCTGATCCCGGCCATCGCCGGATTCTCACTGGGCGAAATTCTGCGCCGCAGGCTCTCGGTCGAAGGGTTCCGCAATGCGATCCTTATCGTATTTGTGTTTCTCGGGCTCAACCTGATCCGCCGCGCGATCTGGTACGGTTAAGCCCGCTCAGAAACAGGAGTCCAGCAGTTTCCGGGTATTGCCGCGCTTCATCTCGACCGGATTGCCGCCCGTGCTTGGATCCTTCAGCGCCGCCTCGACCAGGGCGTCAAGATCCGGATCCGTCACCCCCAGCGCGGTCAGGTTTTCCGGAATGCCCAGCCGTGCATTCAGATCGCCCACAAAGGCGCAAAACCCGTCAAAGCCGCCCGTTATGCTCAGATAGTTCGCTGCACGTGCCAGATGGCGGCGCACCTTCGGCCTGTTGAACTGCAGTACCGGCAGCATCACCACCGCATTGGTTGTGCCGTGATGGGTATGGTGCACCGCGCCGATCGGGTGGCTGAGCGCATGGATCGCGCCGAGCCCTTTCTGAAAGGCGGTGGCCCCCATGGCGGCGGCAGACATCATATGGCTGCGTGCCTCAATGTTCCCGCCATCCTCAAATGCCGTGATCAGGTTGTCTTTCACAAGCCGCATGCCTTCGAGGGCGATGCCGTGCGACATCGGGTGGTAGTGCGGCGAGCAGTATGCCTCAAGACAATGCGCAAATGCATCCATGCCGGTCCCCGCGGTGATCGCCGGCGGCATGCCCACCGTCAGTTCCGGGTCGCAGATCACGACGGCTGGCAGCATTCTGGGGTGGAAGATAATCTTCTTTTCCCGGGTTTCCGGATTGGTGATCACACTTGCGCGGCCCACTTCAGAGCCGGTGCCGGCGGTTGTCGGCACTGCCACGACCGGTGCGATGGCATCCGCATCTGCACGGGTCCACCAGTCGCCGACATCCTCGAAATCCCACAAGGGGCGGGTTTGCCCGGCCATGAAGGCCACGGCTTTGCCGAGGTCAAGCCCCGAGCCACCGCCAAAGGCGATCACACCGTCAAAGCCGCCCTCCAGGTAGGCGCGCACCCCGGCCGCCACATTCGCGCCAGTCGGATTTGGGTCGACCTCCGAGAAAACCGCGCGACCGAGGCCCTCTGCGTCCATCAGATCAAGGGTCTTTTGTGTGACCGGCAGTCCGGCAAGCCCTTTGTCCGTCACCAGCAGGGGCCGGGTGATACCTGCAGCCGCGCAGGCCGAGGCTATTTCGCTGATCCGGCCTGCGCCGAAGCGGATGCTGGTCGGATAGGACCAGGTTGCGTGCAGTGTCATGCTGTTTTTGTCTTTCTATTCGCGGCCTTCAGGCCCGTTCAAATCCACGCGCAATTTCCCAGTCGGTGACCGCGCGGTCAAATTCTTCGATTTCCCATTCAGCGGCCCGCGCATAATGGGTGATGACCTCTTCGCCCATCGCGTCTTTGAGCATCTCTGATCCCATCATCCGGGTGCGTGCTTCGGCAAGATTGGCGGGGATGCTTTCCGCGTCGCCCGCATCATAGACGTCACCGGTGGTGGCAGGTGCCAGTGTCAGTTTGTCTTCAATGCCTTTCATGCCCGCCGCCAGCAACGCGGCCTGCGCCAAATAGGGGTTCAGATCGGATCCGCCGATGCGGCATTCGACGCGCACACCTTTTGTCCCCGCCCCGCACAGCCGGAAGCCCGCCGTGCGGTTGTCGACAGACCATACGGTTTTGGTGGGAGCAAAAGTCCCTTTGGCAAAGCGTTTGTAGCTGTTGATATAAGGTGCCAGGAAATACGTGTAATCAGGCGCATAGGCGATGAGACCAGCCATATAGTGGCGCATCAGATCAGACATGCCCAGATCGTCCGACGGATCACGGAACGCATTTTCACCGTCGGACCAGAGCGACTGGTGCACGTGGCTGGAACTGCCGACTTTATCCGCCGCCCATTTCGGCAGAAAGCTTGCGGCATGGCCGTGCTGCCAGGCGATTTCTTTCACCGCATGTTTGGCAATCGAGTGATGATCGGCACAGTCAAGCGCCGGCGCGTAGCGGATGTTCAGCTCTTCCTGCCCGGTCTCGGCTTCGCCCTTGGTATTTTCGACCGGAATGCCCATCGTATGGAGACCGTTGCGCAGCGGGCGCATCACATGCTCTTCCTTGGTGGTCTGGAAGATGTGGTAATCCTCGTTGTAGCCGGAAATCGGCGTCAGATCGCGAAACCCCGTCCTGCGGATTTCTTCGAAGCTCTTCTCAAACAGGAAGAACTCCAGCTCCGTGGCCATCATCGCTGTGAGTCCCATCGCTTCCAGCCGCGCGACCTGTTTTTTCAGCACAGCACGCGGGCTGTGGGCCACCGGCGTTTCGCCGTCGTGCTCGCAGATGTCGCAAAGCACCATTGCCGTACCTTCGAGCCAGGGCACAGGCCGCAGCGTGCTCAGATCAGGGCGCAGCACATAATCGCCGTAGCCTTTCGACCAGCTTGCCGAACTGTAGCCCTCAGGCGTAGCCATTTCCAGATCGGTGGCCAGCAGGTAGGTACAGCAATGGGTTTCTGCGTGCGAATGCTCAAGGAAGTTCGCTGCATGAAAGCGTTTGCCCATCAGCCGTCCCTGCATGTCCACACCGCATACGAGCACGGTATCGGTTGTTCCCTCGGCGACCTGCGTGCGCAGCGCGTCAAGTGTCAGGGGCGTCGTCATATCAGGCTCCAGTTGCTTTTCAGGTACGGACAGCGGGGCGTCCGGTTGCATGCCACCCCGCGGTACATGATCGCCACGTCACAGCGCAATGGTCAAGCAGATGTGCCGCATACACGGCCGGGTTCCGTGACAGGTTGCAATCACGCAGAAAAACGCCGCAGAATGCCACCATCCGTTCAGCCAGAGGGCAGCACTTATGTCCACCCGATCCCGCAAACCGATCGACGGTCTCTCACATGTTATCGGAGACAGCACCGAGCCGCTGCTCGATCTTACCCTGCCCGGTCTGCTGGGCGGGCAGGCAGCGCGTCGGCCCGATCATCCCGCCGCCGTCTTCCGGGCACAGAACATCCGCTGGAGCTATGCGCAGTTTGCAGCGGAAACCGACAGGCTGGCGGGCGGGCTGCACCGCATCGGGCTGCGCAAAGGCGACCGGGTGGGCATCTGGTCTCCAAATCGCGCCGAATGGCTGCTGACCCAGTTTGCCACAGCACGGATCGGTGCCATTCTGGTGTGCATCAATCCGGCCTACCGGCTCTCTGAGCTGGAGTATGCGCTTAACGATGTTGGGTGCAGCGCGCTGGTGACGGCCCGCAGTTTCCGCAGCTCTGACTACACAGGCATGCTGGCCAGCCTGGCACCGGAGCTTGCTACCGCCACGCCCGGCGATCTGCGGGCCGCGCGCCTGCCGCAACTGCGGGCCGTGATTGCCATCGGTGACGGCGCTGCACCTCCGGGCATGCTGAGCTTTGATGAGGTCTGCGCGCAGGGTGACGATGTGACCGCGCCCGACCTTGACGTCATCACCGCCGGTCTTGACCCGCAGGACCCGATCAATATCCAGTTTACCTCCGGCACCACAGGAAGCCCCAAGGGCGCCTGCCTCACGCACCACAATATCGTAAACAACGCCCATTTTGTGACCCGCGCGCTGGAGCTGACCGAGGCGGACCGGCTTTGTATTCCCGTTCCCTTTTACCACTGTTTCGGCATGGTCATGGGCACCCTTGGCTGCGTGACCAAAGGCGCCACCATCGTGGTCCCGGGAGAGGGTTTTGACGCCACAGACACCCTCAGTGCCGTGTCGGATGAGGGTTGCACGGCGCTGTTCGGTGTACCGACGATGTTCGTGGCCGAACTGGCGCTGCCGGACTTCACCAGCTACGATCTCAGCACTCTGCGCACCGGCATCATGGCAGGCGCCCCCTGCCCGGTTGAAGTCATGCGGCGCGTGCAGTCACGCATGAACATGACCGGGGTCACCATTGCCTATGGCATGACGGAAACGAGCCCGGTGTCGTTTCAGAGCAATGTGGATGACCCGCTGGAGCAGCGTGTCTCTTCTGTCGGGCGTATTCACCCGCATGTCGAAGTACGCATCGTCGATGATACCGGTGCCACGGTGCCGGTGGGAACACAGGGTGAGCTGCTGACCCGCGGGTATTCGGTGATGCAGGGTTACTGGGGCGCGCCGGAGAAAACCGCCGAATGCATAGACGCGCAGGGGTGGATGCACACCGGTGACCTCGCGACGCTGGATGAAAACGGCTATTGCGCCATTACCGGACGTGTGAAGGATATGATCCTGCGGGGCGGTGAAAACATCTATCCGCGCGAGATTGAGGAGTTTCTCTATACTCATCCCGACATCGCGCAGGCGCAGGTTTTTGGCATACCTGATCAACATTACGGCGAGATTGTCTGTGCATGGCTGGTGCTCCGGGACAATGCCACCCTGAGTTCTGACGCGGTGCGCACCTGGTGCCGCGAGAACATCGCACATTACAAAGTACCCGCACATATCCGTTTTAAAGGCAGCCTGCCGATGACGGTCACCGGCAAGCCGCAGAAATTCATAATGCGTGATCAGATGGTTGCAGAGCTCGCCGGTGCATGACCCGGCCGCGACCGGTCAGATCCCGCAAGGGATATGACCGGGGCATGTCGTGCGGCGCAGCCGCGCCTTCGGATCAGACGTCGCCGGTATATTCACCGCGCGCCGGATACTCATTCTTGATCGCGAAATCGAGGGCGCCGACCAGTTCCGAGAAATGCGGCCGTACAAAAGGCATGGTCTGCACGGATCCGTAATAAAGCGTCTGCTCAGGTGTCACCATAAACAACCCCGGCTCTGAAAAAAGCGCAGGCTCTTCGATGCCGATTGAGGTCGTCCCCCGGCTTGTCGATATATAGAGGCCCCATTCGCGCGCTGACGCCAGCGACAGGTCATAGGCAATCCGCAGATCACCGGCACCGATTTTGTCCGCCATCTCACGCGCGCGCTCCGCGCCGTCTGAACTGACGGCCACAGTCTTCACACCGCGTTCGGCAAACTCCGGCGTGCGCTTTTGCAGTTCTGTCAGGTAAGTGGCGCAGATCGGGCAGTGCAGACCGCGGTAAAAACACACAACGGTGCCGCGTTCAGAGCCGTCGCTGCCCAGATTGAACTCACCGTTATCTAGTGTTGGCAGGACCAGGTCCGGCACCTTCTGGCGTGGCATCAGCATAATTGTAAGCTCCTTTGAGAATTATTGACCGTTTGGTCTCTTACACAGTCCCGGCCTGATTGAAAGTGCCCCGATATCACATCCGCTTGTGGTCTGTGACAGACCGCAAAGATGTCGCGAACAGACATGACCGCGAGCGCGATAAGGCACCTGATGTCCGGACATGCAACCCGGAAAGGCCGCCCATGACACCCCGGTTCAGGAAAACCGCCGGATTTATATTCGACCCTCAGGTACCTGCCGCCGCGCGACAGGCCATGGCACTTCTTCTGCTCGACACCATCGGTGTCGCCGCCGGAGCAGCAGGTCTTGAACCGGCACGGCTGGCACGCACGCACGCTGCCGCGCATCACGGCGCTGCCGACCCGCGTCATCAGGCCCGGATGATGTTCGACGGCCGGGCAGTCTCGGTGCCCGGCGCTGCCTTTGCAGCCGCAACGCAGATCGACAATCTCGACGGGCATGACGGCTATAACCCCACCAAAGGTCACATCGGCTGTGCGGTTATACCCGCGCTTTTTGCTTTTGCCGAAAACCATCCCGATCTGAGCATGCGCGACGCACTTGACCTGCTTGTGATGTCTTATGAGGTCAGTGCGCGGGCCGCGATCGCACTGCACCGCACCGTCAGCGACTATCACACCTCTGGTGCCTGGAACGCGCTCGGGGTCGCGGCCATCGGTTGCCGTCTGCGTAATGCCACGCCCGCGCAGTTGCGCGAAGCGCTCGGGATCGCCGAATACCACGGGCCGCGCAGCCAGATGATGCGCGAGATTGCGACCCCCACGATGCTGCACGACGGCTCAGGGATGGGCGCGCTGACCGGTGCGATGGCCGCGCTGCTGGCGGTTGACGGGTTTAAGGGCGCCCCGGCCATTACCGTCGAAGACCCGGGTGTCGCCGATATCTGGGATGATCTCGGGCACGACTGGACGGTAAGCAAAAATTACATCAAACCCTATCCGGTCTGCCGCTGGGCCCATGCGCCGCTGGATGCTCTGTCGCGTCTCATGCGCGACCACACGCTTGCCTGTGACGACATCAGGGCCGTACAGGTGAACACCTTCGCCCAGAGTGCGGCTCTTTATTCCGGCGTGCCGGAAACAACCGGCATTGCACAGTACTCGCTGCCATTTGCTCTCGCCATTATGATGCGGCACGGTCAGGTGGGGCCCGCCCATATTGCCGGTGCCGGCCTCGCGGATATTTCAGTGGCCCGCCTCCTGCCGCGGATTTCTGTGACCGCGCTGCCGGAATATTCCGCGCGATTTCCCGCGCAGCGTTGCGCAGACGTCACGGTGACCCTGCAGGACGGCACAACGCTGGCCTCGGGCTTCACCGAAGCACGTGGCGGCCCCGAGGCGCCGCTCAGCACGGCAGAGATCGGTGCAAAGTTTCACGCCTTTGCCGCCCCTGAGATCGGCGCAGAGCGTGCCGCACAGATCTGGGCCCTGCGCGAGCCGATGACGCAGGATGCTCCGATGCGTTTCAGTGATCTCGCGGCCCTGGTGACCGACCCGCCCTGAGAGAGAACTTTCGGCGCCCCCCTTGCTCCCCGTTGTCCCCGGCAGATATAGCCTGTGGCAACTCTTCTCCTGCCAGAGGCCCTGCCATGTCCTTCGACCGCTCCCTGAAAATTGCCCCTTCAATCCTCTCTGCTGATTTCGCGAATTTCGGTGCAGAGTGCGAGGCCATCGAGGCCCAGGGTGCGGACTGGGTGCACGTCGATGTTATGGACGGCCGGTTCGTGCCCAATATCACCTTCGGGCCGGCGACCTGTGCCGCGATCCGCCCCCATATCAGGGGTGTGATGGACGTGCATCTGATGATCACGCCGGTTGATCCGTTCATCTCTGCCTTTGCGGATGCAGGGGCGGATGTGATCACCGCCCATGTCGAAGCCGGTCCGCATATCCACCGCACGCTGCAGGCGATCCGCGGCGCGGGTGCAAAGGCCGGCGTGGCACTGAACCCTGGCACCCCGGCGGAAGCGGTCAGCAGCCTTCTCGATATGGTTGATCTGGTCTGTGTGATGACCGTCAACCCGGGCTTTGGCGGGCAGAAGTTCATCCACAGCCAGGTCGATAAGGTGCGCCAGCTGCGCGCCATGATCGGCGACCGGCCGGTGCATATCGAAATCGATGGTGGTGTCGACCCTGCTACCGCACCGCTCGTGGCACAGGCGGGAGCAGATGTGCTGGTTGCCGGCTCTGCGGTCTTTCGCGGCGGCTCTGTAAGTGACCCGGCGCCTTATGGTGCCAACATCAAAGCGATCCGCGAAGCCGCCGCCGGCACCTTTGTCTGAACGCGCTCAGGCCAGCCTCTCCGCCGGCACCTTTTTGAAAACACCCGTCGCCGTGGCAATAAGACGGTCATCCGCATCCCGCAATTCGCCGGTGATGTAGAGCAGACTGCGCCCGCCACCTGTCAGACGGCCCACAGCCGTCACCCGCCCCTTGCGCGCAGGCGCCACAAACTGAGTCGTCAGAGACACGGTCAGGAAAGGCGCCGTCCCGCGCGCATCGACCGTCAGCGATGCGGTGGCGCCACAGGCACTGTCAAGCAGCATGGTCGCGATGCCACCGTGCAGCACGTTGTGGCGGTTAAGATGCTCCGGCCCCACATCCAGCCAGCACCGCGCCTCAGATCTGCCACGCACATCAATCACATATCCCACGAGCCGCTGGGTTCCGGTTTCGCCGGTGATGATGCCGGGCTCAGTCACCTCAGGCATCCCGGTTGAGATCATCAAAGGTCCGGCCCTGAGCAACAAGCTCGCGCAGGAGCGGCGCGGCAGACCAGAAATATGCGTCCTCCGCAGCAAACCGGTCGATATCCGCCAGTACTTCGGGCAGTCCGGTCATATCCGCCCACTTCATCGGGCCACCGCGATAGCGTGGAAACCCGTATCCGAAAATCAGCACCATATCCACATCAAGTGGCCGTCCGGCGATGCCTTCGCCCAGCACCTTTGCCCCTTCGTTGACCATCGCTGCCATGTAACGGCGCTGTATTTCCGCATCAGTAAAGCTGCGTGGCGTGATGCCCCGGTCATGGCGTTCGGCCTCAATCAGGTCGATAACACGCGGGTTCGCCGTGCCGCCGCGCCGGTCTTTTTCATAGAGATAAAATCCCTCACCCGTTTTTTGCCCGAAATGCCCTGCCTCGCAGAGTTTGTCGGCATAGCGCCCGACCCTGTCGCGGGGATCACGGCTCGCAGCACGGCGTTTTCGCATCGCCCAGGCGATATCCAGACCAGCCAGGTCCGACACCGCAAAAGGCCCCATGGCAAAGCCAAAATCCTGCAGGGCGCTGTCGATCTGAAACGGGCTCGCACCGTCAAGCACCATGTGATCCGCCGCCGACCGGTAGGTGTTGAGCAACCGGTTGCCGATGAAGCCTTCACAGACACCGGAACGCACCGCCGTTTTGCCCAGGCGTTTACCCAGCGCAAATCCGGTCGCAGTAACGTCATCGGCGGTTTTGTCCGCGACAACCACTTCAAGCAGTTTCATCACATGGGCCGGCGAGAAAAAATGCAGCCCGATCACATCTGACGGGCGGGACGTCGCCGCCGCGATCTCGTTGACATCCAGATAGGACGTATTGGTGGCAAGCACCGCGCCGGGTTTGCAGACTGCGTCGAGCCGCCCGAATACCTCACGCTTTATGTCCATGTCCTCAAAGACCGCTTCAATGACCAGATCCGCGTCGCTCAAAGCTGCGTCCCGGGTGTCGCACAGCAGTGCCTCGCTCAGCATCCTGCTCTTTTGTTCTGCGGTAATTTTGCCGCGTTTGAGCGCGCCTGCCACATTCCCGGCGATGCGCGCGCCCGCAGCCTCTGCGGTCTCCTGCGTCGTCTCAAGCAGCGTGACACGCAACCCCGCCAGCAGAGCCGCAGTGGCGATGCCCGCGCCCATCGTGCCACCGCCTACAACGCCGATTTCCTCAACCTGTCGTGCCGGGACGTCTTTCAGCTCCGGCAGACTGCTGACCTGGCGCTCGGCAAAAAACGCATGGATCATGCCTTTGCGCTGATCGGTCTGCATCAGATCATTAAAGATCCGCCGCTCTTCTGCCAGGCCTTCGATGAAAGGCAGTTCAGAGCTGGCCTGCACTGCCCGGACCGCTGCGGCAGGTGATATCTGCCCGCGTCCCTTTTTAAGCACCTCGTCGTAAACCGCGTCCCAGTCCAGAGGCGCAGGTCCCGGCAATTCGCTGACCGGACGTCGCGCAGCACCCTCTGCCAGAAGGCTGCCTGTCCATAACAGGCCGGCCTCTTCCGGATCGTTTTCCGTGATTTCGTCAATAATGCCGAGCGCCAGTGCCTCCGGCGCGCCCAGGTGCCGGCCGGAGGTGATCACCCCGATGGCGTCTTTTGCCCCGCAGATGCGCGGCAACCGCTGCGTTCCGCCGGCGCCCGGAATGAGACCCAGATGAACCTCAGGCAGACCAACGCGTGCTGCGGGCTGCGCGATGCGGTAGTTCGCCGAGAGCGCAACCTCCAGCCCGCCGCCGAGGCTGACGCCATGCAGGGAAGCCACGACAATCAGCGGCGAGGCCTCAATCCGGTTGCACAGATCGGGCAGATGCGGCTCCTGCGGAGGTTTTCCGAATTCGCGGATGTCCGCTCCGGCGATAAAGGCACGCCCGTCGCCCACAATAAGTACGGCGCGCACCCCGGTGTCTGCTTCTGCCCGGTCCATGCCTGCGGCGAGACCGGCGCGGACCTCCTGGCTCAGCGCGTTGACCGGAGGGTTGGCGATCCGCAGGACTGCGATATCTCCGTCCCGCCGGTAGTGGATTTTATCTGTCATGAGGCGCCGCTTTCCCTGGTGATCTGCGCGCGGATCGAGAGGGCCGGAGCCTGATCGGTGCGCTGCTCAAGTGAGTGTACCGCGGCGCGCAGGGCCGGGGCCACCTCTTCGCGCAACCGCTGGTCCGCGAGGCTTCCCGTGGGCCCGCCGCAGGAAAACCCTACCGGCTGCCCGAGCGCCGGCGCGAAATAGGGCACGCTCACCGCATTCACGCGCCCGGGATAGCGCATTTCCCGCGGGACGATGGTAAAACCGTCACGCATCAGTTGCGCATAGCCGTTTTTGCGAAATGCGCGCAGGGCGGATCCGGGCGTCATGCGCTCAAAGCGTATATCATCCAGCGCGCCAAGCACTGCCTGCCCCGAAGACGAGCCAAGCAGCGGGATGCGGTGTCCGCTCTGCGCGCCGACTGTCTGGCCTGTGGCGGGATGCCAGGCGCGCAGGAGCACCATCATATCCCGGTATCGCACCGAGACAGCCGTGAGCGTTCCGGTCTTGTCTGCAAGACGCTGCATGTCACCTGCGACAATCTCCAGAAAGGGCACGGAAAACGTGGCGGTCGTGCCCAGCACCAGAGCAGCAGGCCCGGGGAAAAACCGGCCGTTGCGGCCGTTCTGCGACAGATATCCCAGCTCGGACAGGGTATAGGTCAGACGCGACACGGTTGGTTTAGGCAATCCGGTCCGCTCGGAGATCTGGGCATGGGTAAGGCCGACGTCGTGAATGGTGAAAGCTTCAAGAATTCGCAGCCCGCGCTCCAGCGTATTGGCAAATTTCCTGTCGGTACCGGTTTGCGACATTACTGGCGACACTGCCTCTGAAAGGGCACAGACTGCAGGCAACCCGTTGTTTTCAAAATCATTAAGGAAACAGCCTTCTCAGGTTAAACGCCTTCAGTTTCACATGGTAAAACAACGCCCACGCAGAGGCAAGTCACCCTGCGCGGTAGATAAAACATCGTCCGGGCACCGCGTCCCGGGGCAGATCTGTTTCCGTCAGGCCGGTGAAAAACATCCGGTCGCTGGAAACCATCAGGCCACCCGGCGCCAGCAAAGGCTCAATCACCGGCGAGATTTTCCGCGCGAACGCGACGTTTTTCTGCGCGTTGTGCCCGCCAAGATCCGCATGGATGAGCGACGCGGTCGGGCCGAACCGTTCCAGCGCAGCCGGCAGGGTATCAAACACATCACCGAGCAGAACATGATCATCGGGCGGTGTGCTGTCGGGATGCGAGGCAATCGCCCGCTCAAAGACGAAGATATCGCGACCGGGCATAATTTCGCACATGTGATGATAGGTGCGCCCGTTGCCCAGCCCGAGTTCAAAGACCGGCCCGGGAAGATCCGCTGTCTGTTCTGCTGCATGGTTGAGACAGGCCCGCTGTGACACCATGCGGTTAATGAAGATATCGAGACGGCTCATAGGGGCTCACTCCGGTCAGTTCTTTGCATCAGATGCCCTTTTTAAGAGAAAATGAACAGCACAAAGCCAATCACTCCTCTGTGCGCTGGACCTGAGGCGTGAAATCGCGTTGACTGTAAGCGTCGGGGGGCGCGTGCATTTTCCCGGCCGGAAAACAGCCAGGGAAGCGAACAACCGCAGATGACCCCATTGCTGGATGTCAAGAATCTGAGCATCGGTTTCGGGGCCGAGGAGCCGGTTGTCCGGGACGTGAGCTTTCAGGTTATGCCCGGCGAAACGCTGGCACTTGTGGGTGAAAGCGGATCGGGCAAAACGATCACCTGCCGTTCGGTTCTGCGCATTCTGCCGGATACGGCCCGCATCAGCAGCGGCGAGATCACTTTCAGCTGCAAAGGCAGCACGCGCGATCTGCTGAAAATTTCCGAACGCGACATGCGCGAGATACGCGGCGATCAGATTTCGATGATCTTTCAGGAACCGATGCGGTCGCTTTCGCCACTACACCGGCTGGGCGATCAGGTGTCCGAAGTGCTGCGTCTGCACCGCGATATGGGCAAAGGCGAGAGTAAGCGCACTGTGCTGGAGACCTTTGAGCGGGTGGGCTTTCCCGATCCTGAGCGGGTCTGGCGATCTTATCCTTTCGAGATGTCCGGCGGCATGCGCCAGCGCGCGATGATCGCGATGGCCATGGTGGCGAAACCCGAACTGCTGATCGCGGATGAACCCACGACGGCGCTTGATGTGACTACCCAGGCGCAGGTTCTGGGCCTGATCAAGGACCTGCAGAAAGACACCGGCATGGCCGTTATTCTGGTCACCCATGATCTGGGCGTGGTCGCCAATATGGCAGAAACCGTGGTGGTGATGAACAAGGGACGCGTGATGGAGCGGGGCCCCGCGCCTGTTGTGCTCGGTGCGCCGGCGCATGGCTATACGCGCAAACTTTTTGCGGCAGCCCCGCAGATCCCGGAGGTCGCAGCCCCGGCCCGTGCCGCGCCACATGATGATGTGATCCTCGATCTGCGCAATGTGTCAAAGACGTACGCAATGCGTGCCGGCGGCTGGAGCGCGCCGGTGCGGGTCACGGCCTGCCACGAGGTCAACCTTGCGCTGCAACGTGGCAAGACCCTCGCGGTTGTGGGCGAAAGCGGCTCGGGCAAGACGACCTGCGCGCGTATCGCACTTGGCGCAGAGGTGCCCGATGCGGGCAGTGAAGTCATTTTCCGCGCCGGCAAGGGCGGCGAGCCACTGCATGTGAACGCCATGAGCCCGGAGGAGCGGGTGGCCTTCCAGCGGCAGGCACAGATGGTTTTTCAGGACCCTTATTCGTCGCTGTCGCCGCGCATGCGGGTGCAGCAGGCGCTGACCGAACCCATGGAGATCCACAGCCTCGGCACCCGTGCAGAGCGCCGCGAGAAAGCCGCTGAGATGCTGCGCTGGGTCGGGCTCGATCCGTCGATGCTGGCGCGGTATCCGCATGCCTTTTCGGGTGGCCAGCGCCAGCGATTGTCCATTGCGCGCGCGCTGACGCTTGAACCGGAACTGCTGGTCTGTGACGAGCCGACCTCGGCGCTTGATGTCTCGGTGCAGGAACAGATTCTGACATTGCTGGAAGATATCCGCGACGGTATGGGGCTGAGCTATCTTTTTATCAGTCATGATCTCGCGGTTGTGGCGCGCATTGCCGATGAGGTCGCCGTGATGCGTCAGGGGGTCGTCGTCGAACAGGCCCCGCCCGACACGCTTTTCTATAACCCGCAGCATCCCTATACCAAAGCGCTGATCGCCGCACAGCCTGAGCCGGATGTGAACCGCCCGATTGACCTTACGCTGGTCTCGAAAGGCGCGGGTTCGTCGGCAAGCTGGCCCGATGCCTTCCGCTTTGACGGTATCGATGCCCCCGCTCTGAGAGAACTGGAACCAGGCCATAAGGTGCGTTGCCATGTTTAGATATCTACCGCTGATCCTGAGCGCATGGCTGCTGATGCCGGCCCCGCTGACAGCACAAACGTCCGAACCCGAAACCCTCACTGAGGTCGCGAGGCCCGCAGTTGAGGAAAGCTCCTTCTGGCAGGCCGAAGTCAGCAGCGGCAATCTGCCCCCGGTTTCCGAGCGGCTGCCGCTTGATCCGCTGGTGATTGATCTGGAAGCAAAAGGACGCACCTTTGGCAAGCAGGGCGGCACCCTGCGCACGCTCGTTTCGCGCTCCAAAGACGTGCGCCAGATGGTGGTTTACGGGTATTCCCGGCTTGTCGGATACGATCAGAACTATGAGCTTTATCCCGACCTGCTGCGCGATGTGGAGGTAGAAGAGGATCGCAGATTTACCCTGCACCTCAGACGCGGACATCGCTGGTCGGACGGGCATCCGTTCACCTCGGCCGATTTTGAGTATTACTGGAAACACATCGCTCTGAATGAGGAGCTGAGCCCCGCAGGCCCGTCCCAGAGCCTTTATGTCGACGGCGTTCTGGCTGAGGTCAGCTTCCCTGATGAATATACAGTCGTTTATGAATGGCCGCGCGCCAATGCGCAGTTTCTGCAGCTTCTGGCCCAGGCCAGCCCGCTTATTATCTACCGTCCCGCGCATTATCTCAAACAGTTCCATGCCGATTTCACCGATGCGAAAACGCTCAAACGGGCAATCAAGAAAGCGCGTGTGCGCGCCTGGGCCGCGCTCCATAACGACAAAGACAACATGTACAAGTTCGACAACCCGGACCTGCCAACACTGCAGCCCTGGCTGAATGCTTCCGCGGCAAAATCGAGCCGGCATCTCTTTGTACGCAACCCATATTATCACCGCATCGACAGCCGCGGCGTGCAGCTTCCCTATATCGACGTGGTCGAGATGACGGTTGTGGGCGGCGGACTGATTGCCGCCAAAGCCAATGCGGGCGAGGTCGATCTGCAGGCCCGCGGGCTGGATTTTCCCGACATTTCGATCCTGAAAAAGGGCGAGGTGGACGGGGCGGGATACCGCACCCTGCTCTGGGCCAACGGGGCGGCAAATCAGATCGCGATCTATCCCAATCTCAACTTTGCCGACCCGGTCTGGCGTGAGGTCATGCGCGATGTACGCTTCCGCCGTGCGCTCAGCATGGGGATCGACCGGCGCATGATCAATCGCGCGCTCTATTTCGGTCTGGCCAAAGAGGGCGGCATGACCGCACTTGCCAACAGCCCGCTTTTCGATCCGGCAAATCTCTTCCGCTGGTCGATCTATTACCCTGCAAAATCAAACGCACTGCTCGATGAGATGGGACTGACCGAACGCACCCCCACGGGCATCCGCAAGCTGCCCGACGGGCGGCCTATGGAATTTGTGATCGAGACTGCCGGAGAACGCCAGGAAGTCGAGAACGCACTGGCGATCGTCACGGACACCTGGCGCGAGATCGGCATCAAACTGATTATGCGCCCGCTCGATCGCGACATCCTGCGCAACCGCGTTTATTCCGGCCTGTCGATGGCGGCGGTCTGGTACGGCTGGGACAATGGCCTGCCCCAGGTCTATACCCCGCCCGAATACCTCGCACCCACCCATCAGGAGTTCTTTGCCTGGCCGAAATGGGGACAGTATTACCAGACCGGAGGCGAAGTGGGCGAGCCGCCCGACATGCCCGAGGCCGTGCGCCTGATGGAGCTGAGCGACGCCTGGGATCACAGTGCGGACCCCGAGCGACGCAGGCAGATCTGGCATGAAATGCTGGAAATCCACGCAGAACAACAGTTCGGGATCGGCATACTTGCCGAAGCCCCGCAGCCGGTGGTCGTCTCAGAAAAACTGCGCAATGTGCCCGTTGTGGCCAACTGGGCCTGGGATCCGGGCGCGCATTTCGGCATTCACCGCATTGATGAATTTTACTACGAAGATCCGTTTCAGCAGCTCACCCAATGATGTTTCTCAGATACGCCGTTTACCGATTTATCACGATGCTGCTCACGCTGTGGGTCGTGTCGATCCTGGTGTTTGTGATCATCAACCTGCCGCCCGGGGACTATCTGAGCAACCAGATTGCGGAGCTGCGCGCCACCGGTCAGGCCGAGGGCGTGGCCAAGGCAGAGTTTCTGCGCACCGAGTATGCGCTCGACCGTCCGATCTGGGAACAGTACCTGATCTGGGTCGGCATGGCGCCCGGGCCCCAGGGCTGGTACGGACTCATCCAGGGCAATTTCGGCTGGTCTTTTGAATTTGACCGGCCCGTATCCGAGATCGTCGGCGACGCGCTCTGGCTGACGGTACTGGTCAATCTCGCGGCGGTTCTTTTCGTCTATCTGGTGGCCCTGCCGCTGGGAGTGCTGGCAGCCGCAAAATCGGAAACCTGGGTGGATTATACGGCCGCTTTCGTGGGGTATCTGGGCCTTGCCACGCCGAACTTTCTGCTCGCACTTATGCTGTTCTATTACGGCAACAAATATTTCGATCTACCCATCGGCGGGTTGATGGCGCCGGAGTTCGAGGGCGAGCCCTTATCGCTGGAAAAGGTGAATTCCATCCTCATCCATCTCATCGTGCCGACCTTCGTGATCGGCACCTCGGGGGCTGCGGCGATGATGCAGCGGCTGCGCGCCAATATGCTTGATGAGCTCTCCAAACCCTATGTGGAGACCGCCAAAGCCAAAGGGCTCGGCCCCTCCAAACTGCTTGCGAAATATCCGCTGCGCATGGCGTTTAACCCCTTTGTCGCCGATATCGGCAACCTGCTTCCGGCGATGGTTTCGGGGTCGGTGCTTGTTTCGGTGGTGCTCGGGCTGCAGACCATAGGGCCCTCTCTGCTGACGGCACTGAAATCCCAGGATCAGTTTCTCGCGGGCTTCGTGCTGATGTTTGTCGCGCTGCTCACACTCATCGGTACCATGGTTTCGGATATGCTGCTGGTGCTGCTTGATCCGCGCATCCGCTACGGAGCGCGTGGTTCATGAAGAAACTGCCAGACGGCCGCTGGGTTGATGAAGCCCCCTGGAGCGATGACGCGGACCTCTCCGCGCCTGAGCGGTCAGATATGGACGCGCCCAACTGGGTACTCGTCTGGCGCAAGTTCAAGCGTCACAAGCTTGGTCTGATTTCGGGGATCTTTCTGCTGCTGAGCTATCTGATGCTGCCTGTGGCCGGCTTTATCGCGCCCTATACGCCCAATGAGCGCAGCGCCGATTATCTTTATGCGCCGCCGCAGTCGATCAACCTGTGGCACGAGGGCAGCTTTGTCGGACCTTACGTGTATCCCACCACGGCAACTGCCGATCTGCAGAATTTCCGATGGACCTATCAGACGGACACCTCCCGGCCCATGCCGTTGCAGTTTTTCTGTAAGGGCAACGAGTACAACCTCTTTGGCTTTATCCCCTCTGACACCCATCTTTTCTGTGCGCCCGAAGGGGCGACCGTCTTTCTCTGGGGGTCTGACAGACTGGGGCGCGATGTCTTCAGCCGCATCCTTTACGGCGCGCAGCTTTCGCTGACGGTCGGCCTGATCGGGATCACGGTGTCATTTGCACTGGGGATATTCTTTGGCTCCATTGCGGGATATTTCGGGGGCAAGACCGACTGGTTCATAAACCGGATGATTGAGATCCTGCGGTCCCTGCCCGAACTGCCTCTCTGGCTTGCGCTTTCGGCCGCCGTGCCCTCGAACTGGGGGCCGGTATCGGTCTTTTTCATCATCTCGATTATTCTTGGCATCCTCGACTGGCCGGGGCTCGCCCGGGCAGTGCGCAGTAAGTTTCTGTCCCTGCGCGAAGAGGAATATGTGCGCGCGGCAGAGATGATGGGCGCCAAACCCGGACGGGTGATCCGGCGCCACCTGCTGCCGAACTTCATGAGCCACCTGATTGCATCTGCTACACTATCGATCCCGGCGATGATCCTTGGCGAGACCGCACTCAGTTTCCTCGGCCTGGGCCTGCGCGCTCCGGCGGTGAGCTGGGGTGTGATGCTCAACGATGCGCAGAACCTCGCGTCGATCGAGATCTATCCATGGACGGCAATCCCGATGCTGCCAATCATCTTTGTGGTGCTGGCGTTCAACTTTCTGGGCGACGGTCTGCGCGCCTCACTGGATCCCTACAAAGGGTGAGCCGGCCACAGACCGGACTGTCCAGAGCCCTTCAGTCGATAAAGTAGGAGGTCATCCTGCCGATGCCTTTGACCTCATGGGTATGCGCCCGGAAGGTACGCTGTGATCCGCTCAGCGCCTGCCGAGTCGCGTCCGAAATCTGAATTTTGCCGGCCTCGCCGGTGGATTCAAGCCGGCTGGCAAGATTGACGGTTTCTCCCCAGACATCATAGACCGACCGCTTGCGGCCGATCAGCCCGGCAATCACGGGGCCGGTATGTATCCCGATGCGGATGTCCAGACCGGCGCGGTTGACCGCAGGGTCTGACATCGCAGCCAGGATATCCTGCGCAAAATCAACGGCTGCTGTGGCGTGATCATCCCGGCGCAGCGGAATACCGGATGCCGCCATATAGGCGTCTCCGATGGTTTTGATCTTTTCGATATTGTGCCGGTTCACCAGTTCATCAAACGCCGTGAAAACGCTGGAAAGCTCTTTCACCAGATCGTCAGCATCCATACGGGCCACCAGCGGTGTGAAATCGACGATATCGGCAAAGATGATGCTTGCCCCGGGAAAGCGGTCAGCGATCTGTGTCTCGCCATCGTTCAGGCGCCGGATAACAGGCGCCGGCAGCATCGAATAAAGCAGCGCATCCGCACGGTCGCGTTCATACCGGACCTCTTTGACGAACGCGATCTCGCGCGCACGCCACCGCGCCCGGTCCAGACAGGCCTGGACCCGCGCATGCAGCAGCACGGGATCAATCGGCTTGGGCAGGTAATCCTCAGCGCCAGCACTGATGCAGCGCGCGATGGCACCGGTCTCCTGAAGGCCAGACACCATCACAACCGGAATTTCCTGCAGCGCTGTGTCAGCCTTCATGCGCTCAAGAACCTCGATGCCGTTTACACCCGGCATCAGAATATCCAGCAGCACGAGATCAAAGCGGTGCTCAGCCAGCGCATCGAAGGTTTCACCGGCGGAGTTCACCGCCGTCACTTCATGGCCGCGGCGTTCCAGCTGACGCATGAGGATTTCGCAGTTGGCCGGTTCATCATCGATAACAAGGATTTTGCCGGCAATGCCTTCCTCGTCCGCGTTGGTGTCGCTCAGGCTGCGGATGAGCCCGGTGGCCAGTTGCGCTTCGAGTGCTTTGCCGGCGCCACCATCGTCGGGTTCGGCGCCATCGACCACCTCATCGATCCTGATCGCAAGCCGGCGGGCTTCGGACAGAATGGCCCCGATGTCACGCGTGGCAGAGGGGGCAAGCTCGTCTCCGAAATCCTCAATCGTCATCTCGCAATAGCCGATGATCGCATTAATCGGAGAGCGCAGATCATGGCGCAGACGGGCCTGTAGTTCGGCGTCACCGGCAATATCGCGCGGATCACCGGCGAGTTTGCGCACCATCTCGCTCAGGCGCAGGGCGGCCACCTCAACCTTATTCAGATCCCCGAGCGCGTCCACGGGGCCGCTGCGCTGCACCTCTTCCAGCAAGAGCGTCAGAAAGCCGATTATCGCCTCTGACGGGCCATTCAGCTTTTGCGATATCCGGGCCGCAAAGGCGAGTTTTTCGTTGCGACCTGATGGCTCCATCTCATGCTACCGGGACAGAAGATCTAAGATGATATCAAGCAGACCGGGAAGCTCGATCGGCTTGGTGTAAAAGGCGTCGCATCCGGCATCCATCGCCTTTTCGCGGTCGCTTGCCATAGCATGCGCGGTGAGCGCCACCACCGGGATGCCGGCCGTTTCGGGGTTTGATTTGATCATCCGCGTGGCCTGCCAGCCGTCAAGGACCGGCAGGCTCATATCCATAAGGATCAGATCGGGTTTATCTTCAAACGCGCGGTCCACCCCCGCCTGCCCGTCTCTGGCATCAAGGATGTCATAGCCCTTCCGCTTCAGGCGCCGCGACAGCATGTCGAGGTTCATATCATTGTCTTCAACAATCAGGATCACGGCCATTAGATACGCTCTTTTCTGTTCAGGATCTGTGATCCAGATGACGCTTCAGCGCCGCAAGTAAATCACTGCGGCCGGTATCGCCTTTGCGGATGACCTCGCCGGCATTTTCCTTGAGCCAGGACATCTCGTCTCGCGTCAGGTCTTTTGACGTGGCCACGATGACCGGCAGATCGGCAAGGGTTTCATTTGCCCGGATTGATTTCAGGACGTCGAAACCGTCCACGTTGGGCATCATAATGTCCAGCACCATCAGCGTCGGGCGGCGGGTTTCCAGCTGCGCCAGCGCGCGCTTGCCGTCGGAGGCTTCACGCACGTTCCATCCTTCGCGGGTCAGGATCCGGCGGAAGAGGTTGCGGGTGGCGACGTCG
Source organism: Roseobacter ponti (assembly GCF_012932215.1). Lineage (GTDB taxonomy): Bacteria > Pseudomonadota > Alphaproteobacteria > Rhodobacterales > Rhodobacteraceae > Roseobacter > Roseobacter ponti. Next base: position 3,354,669 of record NZ_CP048788.1, read on the forward strand.
TCATCGACGATCAGCACGTCTTTTTCACGCCCGTCGGCGATGGCATCAAGCGTGGCAATCAGCCTGGACGGCTCTACCGGTTTGGTCAGGTGCTCAACCGCGCCAAAGGCGAGCCCCATCTCACGGTCCGCCACGATGGTTGCCAGGATCACCGGCATTTCGCAAAGCACCGGATCGGATTTCATTTCCTTCAGCATGGACCAGCCATCGCGCTCGGGCATGATCACGTCCAGCACCACCGCATCGGGTTGCTGTTCGCGCGCAATGCGCAGCCCCTCTTCGGCCGTGCCGGCCATGAGCACGTGATACCCTTCGGCGCGCACGATTTCAGCTGCGGCAGACCGCGCGGTATCTTCATCGTCGACGATCAGGATCGAGCCCTGCGACGTTTTACGGTCAGCCGCAGTCTCGTCTGCGCCAGGCTCCCCGACAGCCTCGAAGATCGCCGGGATCTCAAAGCTGAAGACCGATCCCACACCCTCCTCGCTCTGCACGGAGATCCGGCCACCCATCATCCGGGTGAACTGCTGGGCGATCGCCAGACCCAGCCCGGTGCCGCCGAAATTGCGGGTGGTCGACTGATCCGCCTGAACAAACGCCTGAAATAGCCTGTCGCTCTGCTCGGGCGTCATACCGATCCCTTCATCTGTCACCGAGAAGCTGAAATAATCTTTGCCGTCGCTGTGCCGGCCGCTCACATCCAGCGTGATTTTACCGTTTTCAGTGAACTTTGCCGCGTTCGAAAGCAGGTTGAAGAGGTTCTGCCGCAGCTTGGTCTTATCGGTTTCGATCTGCCCGTTGCTGAAGTTCGTGCTGAGCACCAGCTCATTGCCGTTTTTCGACACAAGCGGCGCCACGGTGGCGACGACTTCATCCAGCAGTGGTGCCAGATCAAAGCTCTCGACATAGACTTCCATCTTGCCCGCTTCGATCTTTGACAGATCAAGCACATCGTTGATCAGCGACAGCAGATGACGGCCCGATGCCATGATCTTTTCAAGGTCTTCAGTGGCAGTATCAAAGCCCATGTCCTGAGCATCCTCAGACAGCATTTCGCTGTAGCCGATGATTGCATTCAGAGGCGTGCGCAGTTCATGGCTCATTGATGCGAGGAACTGGCTTTTCGCCGAGCTGGCTGCAAGCGCCTGGGCGTTGGCCTCCTCAAGCTGCGCCTGTTTCTGCTTGAGGTCTGTGATATCACTATAGACCGCCACCGTGCCGCCATCGGGTGTCCTGCGTTTGGCGATCTGGATCCAGGCCCCGCCCATCCGGACTTCCTGGCGGCTGTCGGGCGGGCTTTTGTGCCGCGCGACCTGATGCGCAATCCAGTCTTCGGCGGGCATGTCCTGCAGGTCGACAGTACCGCGGTCGATCTGAGTTCTGAGAATGTCCTCAAAGCCGGTTCCGGTCTCGATGATGTCCTTCACATGGTCAAAAACCGACCGGAAGCGCTCGTTGAAAAGCAGCAACCTGTCTTCGTTGTCAAAGAGGGCGAACCCGTCGGGGATGGTTTCGATTGCGGTGAGGATGGTGTTGCGCTGTGCGCGGGCTTCGTCTTCGAGCACGCGTCTGCGGTCCTGGCTGTCGCGCAACGCACGCAGCGCCTGCGACATACGGCCAAGCTCGTCCCGGCCCTCAGGCGGCAGTTCAACGTCGCGATTGCCGCTGATCAGGCCGGTGATTGCGCTGCTGATCCCGCGCATCGGGACAAGGATGGATCGCAGTGCCCGCCAGGTCAGAAAAGCGCCGGCGATCACGATTACGATACAGGCAATGATTGCCCGGTAGAGTGCTGTTTTCGCGGCAGCGGTTGCGTCTTTGCTGGTCTCATCGGCCCGCTGGGAGAGATCACCAACGAGTTGTTTGAAGGTCGCGTCCACGGTGTCGCTGGCCACCCTTGCCTGGGCCAGAAGTGTATTGCCGAGCACCCGGTTGCCATCTGTATAGGCATCCGCCGCGGTCAGCGAAGTATCGTAATACGCATCCGTCTGACTTCTGACGGTGACTGCTGCTTCGGGAGCAAATTTCGCCAGTTCATCAAGGTTGAGTTCGAGGTTTTCGCGTGCCTCATCGGCGCGGCGCTCAGACAGGGTCAGCTGGCTTACGGCGAGATCGGTCATCCAGTAGCGCATTTCACCGAAATGCCGGTCAGCGAGACTCGCAATTTCAAGTCTGTGAAAGCCCTCGTTAGCATCGGATATACGTTCCTGATTGCGGATCAGGTCATAGGCCATCACGCCGGTGCTGAGGATCAGAGCAGCCAGCAGCACGCCCGACAGAGCACCGAACCTGACAGGAATGGTGTTTTCCGCAAACCAGCCGGCTCTGGCGTCGCTCTGCTCAGCCGTTGTCATTTATAAAGCGTAATACTGATCGCGCCTGCAAGCTCACCAAGCTCGCCCCCTTCTTTGGGAAAGCCTGTGACATCGGTCTCACCCGCCGGAGAGCCGTGACAGGCAAGACAGGATTCAGAGTAATACTCAGGGATCAGCATCCGGAAAGCTTCTTTGCCACCCACTGTTGTCGTCTCATAGAACGCTTCGCCAACAGCCCAGTCCGCATCGCGGAACCTGTCGTTAATCACCTGATTTTCCCAGTCATCCGGACGCGCTTTGCGGTTGCGCACCAGTTCTTTCGGGGCGGTCACTTTCACCGCCGCCCGGGTGCCCATTTCGTCCCCGAATTTCTCGTTCACAAGGCGGGCGAAAACCGCCGGGATAAACCCTTTGAACGCGAGACCGTCGGCATTGATAATGTCCTGGTTTTCATTGATCACGCCGACCATGGCGTTAAGCTGTGTTTCCGTCAGAGCGCGTTGTTCCGGCTCAAGATCATCGCTCAGAGGATGCTGGCCGTATTTCTCCAGATAGCTCTCGACGACCATCGCGTAAAAGGCCTCGCCGTTCAGGCCTTTGTCGGCCACATCCGGGTCATTGATCAGCGCCTGATTGTTTGACACCACGCTGCGTCCGGCCCGCAGGACCGACGCCAGCCGGTTGCCCATCTCAACATCGTATGATGTGTCAGCCCGGACCAGATCCGGTGCCGCCGTCGTTTGCAGTGCCAGCCCCAGTGCAATCACGAATTTTAAATGTCTCAAATGCCTTGCCTCCGAAATGCGCTTTGTAATTGTTAACGAGCTTAGCGAATTTGTGACCCTGCGTAAGGCATTTCTTTTCCGGGTCTGTAATTTCAGGCGCCTGCATTAAGACACCGGCCACAGGTGCACGAAAGGCGGGCTGCCGTATGCGCCCGGGCATCAGGAACCCTGCCGCGCGGCGCAGTCAAACGACCGCAGCGGGAAGTTGTCAGATGCGCTCTGCCCCGGGCTGCGAGACAGCGCAGCAGCACTTCTGCGATGATCTGACCCCAAGGTCTGGCGGGCTCAGGGCGCCGGGTCTTACCGGTCGTCCCCGCCCGCGGGCTCTTCGCCATCCATCAGATCGTCTTCGATCGACGCCTGTGCCGCAGCTGTGATGGCTTTGCGGTCTTCCTCGGACAGGTCACTGACCTTACCGTCCGCCAGACGGACCGTGACTTCTTTATGGGCAAAATGAATGCCCTCCTGCTCAAAGAGCGCCCGGATTTCTTCATAGACCTTCTTGCGCACGAGCCACTGGTCGCCCGGTTTTGTCATGAACTTCACCCGGATGATCATCGCGGAATCCTGCATTTCGATCACGCCCTGCGATTTCAGCGGCTGAATGAAATTGTCGCCGATCACCGGATCGTCGAGCAGCTCCACACCAAGCTTTTTGATCAGCTTGCGGACCTTTTCCACATCGGTGTCATAGGTCACGCGCAGGGGCAGTTTCATGATCACCCAGTCGCGCGAATAATTCGTCATCACCTGAATTTCGCCAAAGGGGATGGTGTGCAGCGCCCCGAGGTGGTGGCGCAGCTGAAACGACCGCACCGAGATTTTCTCCACCGTTCCTTTGACCCCGCCAATGTCGAGGTATTCACCTTTGCGAAAGGCATCGTCAAACAGGAAAAAACCACCGGAAAAAATATCCCGTACCAGCGCCTGGCTGCCAAAGCCGACGGCGACACCGATGACCCCGGCGCCGGCAAAGAGCGGGCCCACGTTCACGCCAAGTTCCAGCAGAATGATCAGAACGATCGTCACCATGACCACGATCAGGATGAAATTGCGAAAGAGCGGCAGTAGGGTGGCAAGCCGGCTGGCGCTGGTGCCGCCGCCTTCGTCGCCCAGTTCACCTTCGGCCATGTCGCCCTGTTCTTCGCTGATCTTGCGGTCAATCCAGATGCGGAAGGCGTGATACACGATGTAGCCCAGAAAAATGATGACCATAATATCGAGAAGCTGGGTGGCCACGGTTTCGACCATCTGCGCGCTGTTGTTGTCCCAGATCCAGAAAAAGGCATAGGTGCCCGCGACAAAGGCGAGAATGCCCGCCACCCGCCGTGCGAGCTCTTCGAAGGTGGCCATTTTGTAATGCGGTCGGATTGCCTCGTTTCGGGCCGCCTGTCCGCTGCCGGGATCCCCGGACCGGTCTTCATCCTCGTCGGGGCCATTGAGCGCACGCAGTGCACGGGCGCGCTCAAAACTGCGCTCGATGAAGAAATTAATTACGCCGTAGACCACGATGATCGACAGCAGGATCAGATAGGCACCGCCGATCAGCGGCACGCTGGAAGCCTGCCCCAGCACAAGATCATAGGTCAGCTCGACCCATGCAAAAATTACATAGGCAATGACCACAGGGGCCCAGGCCGCGCTGAGCGCCCGGACGGTCCAGGTCTGTTCCGGTTTCGCGCGGCCGTTTACGATCGCATTCGTGATAGCTTTGCGGTTGACCAGTACCATCAGGATATTGAGCAGCACCACACCGGCCGACAGAAGCGACGATAGGAAAGCATAGACGTCGTAATTTAGGCCCAGTTCACCGATCCAGACGCCAAAAAGGATGGCGCAGACGTCAAAGGTGGCGAGCGTACAGAGCCAATGGTGCAGGCGACGCGCATCACGGGTGCTGAACGCCGGAATACGGTATTGCGCCATATAAGGCGACAGGATCATCCGCCAGAGTGCTGCAACGAAGCGGCTCAGAAAATAAGCCGCATTCACGACACTGGCGGTAAACTGAATGGCCGGGTCTTTGATCGGTCCGAAGATTGCCCCCCCCAGCACATAGGCAACCGCCATTGAGACGAGGATGCCCACGACGCCCATAAAAAACCGAAAAACCAGCCACGGCATCTTTTCCGCATAACCCCTCGGGTTATCCCGCAGGCGGGCGACCACCCAGCGGCGTGCGATATGCGGTCCGTAGATGTAGCGTTCGACAAGATAGCCAACCGCAAAAAGACCCAGCGACAGATAGATTACCTTGAAAAAGGCCCATATCTCGCCGGTCGGGCTGGTGGCGCGCAGGATATAAATGACTTCGTTAAAGGCCGCCGGGAGATCCAGGATCCGCTCCACAAGGGCCGAACGGAATTTCACCACCGCGTCCTGAGCCTTCATCAGACCGGAGCCTTCCGCGCTCATCGCCTGCCCGGCTTCGGTAAGCGCATCCCCGGTGCCGGCCATCTGTCCGTCACTGTTGATGACAACAACGCTGACACCGTTGGCGCCGGCTTCCTTCATGATCTCGGCGACCGGGTTGGATGGCGCGCTCTCTTCCTCGCCGGAGCCGGTGCCGCCGGAAAAGAGGGACCCCAGACCCTGAGCGTCTGCGGGTGACGCAGCAAAAGCGGCCAGCAGCCCCACCCAGAGGACAAAAACCGCAGATAAAAAACGCATAAACGGAAGTCCCCGCCCCAGATTGCCGTCCCGGGACGGTAGGCGAGCGCAGAATGCATTGCAATCAGACATCAGATCAGGTTTTTGCGGGCAGTCGGGTTTTGCACCCGCGCGCAAATTATGCCAGTACGGGAAGCAAGACTGCGGGAAAGCCGCTCTGACACGCCCCGAGGACCGGCCCATGTGCCCTGCCAACCCTTTCAACGCCGCTGATGCCACACCGCCGGAGCACTGTGCGCGTCCGTTTTCGTTTGCGGGCACCGGGGCGGTCAGGGCATCGGTATGAACATGCAGCATCACAGCGCCGGGGCCGGTCAGAACAGCAAAGGGACCGGCGCAGAGCGTCCGCGCCGGGTCATGTTTTACAGCCACGACACTTTCGGACTGGGGCATCTGCGCCGCTCGCGGGCGCTGGCCTCTGCGCTGACAGCATCACATCCGGGCACATCAGCCATCATTCTCACCGGCTCGCCGATTGCGGGACGGTTCACTTTCCCGGAAAAGGTCGATCACGTGCGGCTGCCCGGTGTCTCCAAACTGCCGGACGGCAGCTATATCAGCCAGACGCTCGGGCTTGATATCGACGACACAACGGCGCTGCGCTCCGGGCTTATTCAGACAGCTATTGAGCAGTATGATCCCGATCTGCTGATCGTCGATAAGGAACCGACCGGGTTTCGCGGCGAGCTTCTGCCGACACTGGAATGGCTTGAAAGGCGCGGCACGACGCGCTGTGTGCTGGGCCTGCGCGACGTGCTGGATGAGGCGACGGTGCTGCGGGCTGAATGGAAGCGCAAGGGCGCTGTCGAGGCAACCGAGCGATTTTATGATGAGATCTGGGTGTACGGCCCACGAACGTTCTACGACCCGACCGAAGGCCTGCCGCTTTCGGATGCTGCGCGTGAACGCATTCACTGGACCGGCTATCTGCGGCGCGAAGTGACCGACGAGGCAGATATCCCGGAAGAGCCTTATGTGCTGATCACACCGGGCGGCGGCGGGGACGGCCGCACGATGGTCGATCAGGTCATAGCGGCCTATGAGGCAGATCCGGAACTCAGCCCCAGAGCCATGCTGGTTTACGGCCCGTTTCTGTCCGGCGAGGTGCGCGAAGCTTTTGACGACCGGGTGGAGAAGCTGAACGGCCGCGTGACGGCTGTGGGTTTTGACGCGCGCATTGAGGCGCTTTTTGCAGGGGCGCAGGGGGTGGTCTGTATGGGCGGGTACAACACTTTTTGCGAAGTGCTCTCTTTTGACCAGAGGGCGGTGATTGTCCCGCGCACCGTGCCCCGGCTGGAACAGTGGATCAGGGCGTCACGGGCGGAAGAGCTGGGCCTTGTGCGTATGCTCGACGAAAGCCGCGATGGCATGACGCCCGAAGCGATGATCGCTGCGATCCGGGGACTGCCGTCACAGGCGCGCCCTTCAGAGGCAGGTGCCGACGGTCTTCTCGACGGGCTGGACGTGGTGGTCCGGCGGGCAGAAGCGCTGGTTTCCGGCACATGACATCACCCCGCCCGCGACTGGCGGTCGTGGTCAAAGGGTGGCCGCGGCTCTCGGAGACATTCATTGCGCAGGAGCTTGTTGCTCTGGAAGACAGCGGAACACCGTTTGAGATCTGGTCGCTGCGCCATCCCACCGACACCCGCACACATCCGCTTCACGACAGGCTTCAGGCACCGGTACATTATCTGCCGGAATATCTGCGCGACGATCCTGTCCGCGTGCTGCGTGCTGCGGTCTGCGCGATGCGCCTGCCGGGTTTTGCAGCGGCCTGGCGGGCCTTTCGCGCCGACTATGCACGCGACCGCAGCCCCAACCGCGCCCGCCGCTTTGGCCAGGCCTGCGTACTGGCCCGCGAACTGCCGGCGGAAACCCAAGGCCTGTACGCCCATTTCCTGCACACCCCGTCATCTGTGGCGCGGTATACGGCAATCCTGCGCGGGTTGCCGTGGTCCTTTTCGGCGCATGCCAAAGACATCTGGACCACGCCCGACTGGGAACTGCGCGAGAAACTGAGCGCCAGCAGCTTTGGCGCAGCCTTTGGCGCGACCTGCACCAGCATCGGGGCGGAGCATCTGCGCGCCCTTGCCGACACACCGGACCGGGTGGATCTGGTCTATCACGGGCTTGATCTGTCGCGCTTTCCCGATCCGCCCGACCGCGCCCCGCGCGCACCCGGAGCGCCGCTGAAGCTGCTGTCAGTGGGACGCCTTGTGGAAAAGAAGGGCTTTGACCGGCTGATCAGCGCGCTGGCGCTGCTGCCTGACGGCCTCGACTGGCACTGGACGCATATCGGCGGCGGCACTCTCAAAGACGACCTGGCCGCGCGCGCCGGAAAGGCCGGCCTGTCCGGACGGATCAGCTGGCAGGGTGCGCAGGATCAGCCGGCGGTCATTGCTGCTATGCGCGGGGCTGACCTTTTTGTGCTGCCCAGCCGCGTGGCAAGAGACGGCGACCGCGACGGCCTGCCCAACGTGCTGATGGAAGCGGCGAGCCAGAAGCTGCCGGTGCTTTCCACGCCTGTGTCGGCGATCCCGGAGTTTATCGAGACAGGGGTGCACGGGGTCCTCACCGATGACGCGCCCGACAGCATCGCGCGTGAGATCACGGCTTTTGCGGATGATCCGTCGCGCGGGCCGGCCCTGGCAGAGGCGGCATACGACAGACTTAACGCTGCCTTCCGGATGCAGCCCGGCATAGACCGGCTCGCCCGGCGGCTGAACGCGATGATGGCAAAGTCCCGATGACGGATCTGGCCTTTTACGCCCCGATGAAAGCCCCCGGACACCCGGTGCCTTCGGGTGACAGAGCCATGGCGCGCGGCATTCTGAGCGCGCTTGAAGTTGCCGGATACAGACCTGCGGTGGTCTCCGCTCTGCGCAGTCGTGAGCCGTCGGGCAACGCGGCCGCTCAGCAACGGCTGTTCGCAGAGGCACGGGATGAAATCACGCGCCTCACCGCGTCAGATCAGGCGCAGACATGGCGGGCCTGGATCACCTATCACAATTACTACAAAGCACCCGATCTCATAGGGCCGGCCGTGAGCAGGGCACTTGGCATCCCCTATCTTCTCATTGAGGCCACAAGGGCGCGCAGCCGGCTGACCGGGTCCTGGTCGGCTTTCGCACGCGCGGCAGAGGATGCCTCGGATACGGCTGTGGTGATTTTTTATCTGACGGAACATGACGCCATAACTCTCGCTGACCTGCGCCCGCCGGCACAGCAGCTGGTGCATCTGCGCCCGTTTCTGGCGCGCGATGCACTGCCGCCCGAAACGTCAGGCACGGGCGGAATGCTGAGCGTCGGCATGATGCGCCAGGGCGACAAGCTGGCGTCCTATCGCATCATTGCGCAAACTCTGGGAGAGCTGCGACGGAAGGACTGGCGGCTCGATATCGCCGGTGACGGGCCGGCGCGGGCGGATGTAGGGACGCTGATGGCACCCTTTGGCAACAGGGTCAGACTGCACGGCGCGCTGACGCCCGAAAAGACACAGGCGCTGATGCAGGAGGCGTCTTTGCTGCTCTGGCCCGGGGTCAACGAAGCGTTTGGCATGGCCTATCTCGAAGCTCAGGCTGCCGGCCTGCCCGTCGTGGCACAGGACCGCCCCGGCGTGCGCGACGTTCTGGCCCCGGGCGCCTACCCGGCCCCTGAAGCGGGTGCTGCTCCGCTCGCGGAGCTCGTGGAACGGCTTCTGAACGATAACGGGGCGCGGCAGAAAGCCGGTCAGAGCGCACGCGCCCACATCAAAGCGCGGCATCTGATCGGGTCGGCCGCGGACACGCTCGCAGATACATTGAACGGGGTGATGACATGACGCGCCTTGCACTCATTCGCCATGGCCATACCGCCTGGAACCGCGCAGGGCGCATCCAGGGCCGCAGTGATATTCCGCTCGACACGGAAGCAGAAGCCGCGCTTGCGCATCTGCGGCTGCCCGGGCCCTGGGCGCAGGCTGAGCTGTGGTCCAGCCCGCTGGTGCGCGCGACACGTACTGCCGAGCTTATATCGGGGCGCAGGCCACGGACGGACGATGCACTTACGGAAATGAACTGGGGGGCCTGGGAAGGGTTACGCGGGGCTGACCTGCGCGCCGATCCCGCGTCAGGTTTCCGAGACACAGATCAATGGGGCTGGGCGTATCGCCCGCCCGGTGGCGAAAGCCCCGCAGAGGTGCTGGCCCGGTTGCTGCCCTGGGTCAGCGCGCTGCGCGCCGACAGCGTCGCGGTATGCCATATCGGCGTGATGCGGATGCTGATGGCGCGCGCGACCGGCTGGAACTTTGACGGCCCCGCCCCCTTTCGCATTAAACGCAACCGGCTGTTCGTGCTGGAAACCGGCCCCGGTGCATGGACGCTGGAGCCAGAGCCGGTGCGTCTGACGGAGTGTCGCCCGTGAAGGTCATGATCGTCGTTACGCATCTGCTCGGATCGGGTCATCTTGCGCGGGCGCTGACACTCACCCGCGCCTTCCGAGCATCGGGTCACAGCGTGCACCTTGTGAGCGGCGGGCAGCATGTGCCCCACCTTCTGAAAGAGACAGGTGACGTCACTGAACTCGAGCCGCTGCGCTCGGACGGGGTGAACTTCACGCGTCTTTTGGACCGTCACGGTGATGTCGCGGGCCCGAAGGTCTTTGACGACCGGATCCGGGTGATGCTGAGCCGTCTTGATCAGATCCGGCCCGACGTGCTGATTACCGAACTTTTTCCGTTCGGCAGGCGCGTGCTGCGCGCAGAGTTCACCGCCCTGCTTAAAGCCGCGCATGCGATGACACCCAAGCCACTGATCTGCAGTTCGGTCCGCGATATCCTCGCACCACCGTCAAAACCTGCAAAGGCCGCTATGGCCGATGACATAACCGCTCAGTTTTACAACGCGGTCCTCGTGCATGCCGACCCTGAAATCACACCGCTGGAGATGAGCTGGCCGGTAAGCGGGACTTTGCGGCCGTTTCTGCATTACACCGGCTATGTGGCGGCAGATGACGCAGGCCCGCATCCCGATCGCGCCGGGGCGGGCGAGATCCTTGTCAGCGCGGGCGGTGGGTCCGTGGGGGATCCGGTCTATGAAGCCGCACTTGGTGCCGCCGCCCTTACGCCGGACCGGACATGGCGGCTTCTTGCAGGCGGCAAAGACGCAGAGCAACGCGTGGCCCGGCTGGCCGAACGGGCGCCTGCCAATGCCATTGCCGAACCGGCGCGACCGGACTTCCGGCAGATGCTGCGGCACGTGGCGGTCTCTGTATCGATGTGCGGGTACAATACGGCGCTCGATATACTGCAGGCCGGAACACCTGCAGTTTTTATCCCCTTCGATGAGGGTGGCGAAGTAGAGCAGGGTCTGCGCGCGCGTGCACTGTCCCGTCTTGACGGTATTGAGGTTATTCTTACTGCGGATCTTACCCACGCGACCCTGGCGGCGGCTGTTGCCCGCGTTCAGCGTGCACCACGGCGTGCGCGCCGCACCGACCTGTCCGGTGGTGCCCGGCGGAGCGTTGAAATTGTCGCCGCGCTGCGGGCAGGAATGACATGAGTGCACTGTGGCAGCCTCTACGGGACGAACTCAGGCTGTGCCGCGCGGACGGGCTGGATGTGCCGTTGTGGTGGCGGGATGATGACGCGATCCGCCCGACGCCGGCCCTTGACCGGCTGACCGATATGGCTGCGCGCGTCGGTGTCCCGGTGCACCTTGCCGTCATTCCGGCTCTTGCAGAGCCGGCGCTTGGCGCATACCTGCGCGGCAATGACGGGCTGATCGCGCTGGTACATGGCTGGGCTCATGAGAACCACGCCCCCGAGGGGGATAAAAAAGCCGAGTTCGGCCATCCAAGATCTGACGGTGCCGCGGAAATCGCCAAAGCGGTCGCGCGACTGGAGCGCCTGTGCGGCCCGCATCTTCTGCGCGTTTTCGTGCCTCCGTGGAACCGGTTTGATAACAGTTTTATCGATGCCCTCAGGAGCTCAGGGTTTCGCGGCCTGTCAGCCTTTGTGGCCAGACAAACGCCGATGGCGGCACCCGGGCTGCTCCGCATCAACACTCATGTCGACCCGATCGACTGGCGCGGCACGCGCGGGCTCATCATGCCGGAAACGATTATTGCCGGCGCGGTCGACAGGCTCCGGGCACGGCGGACCGGAACCGAGGATGCCACCGAACCGCTCGGCCTGCTGACCCACCATCTTGTGCACACCGAAGATGTCTGGCAGTTCACCGAAACCTTTCTGAACGAGATGCTGGCCGGCGGTGCAGAACCGGCATCAATCGCCCGACTGACGGAGCCCGACCATGAGCAGACTTGATTCCATGCGCCGCCGGCTGACGGCACAGATTGACGGGCTGAACTGGGCGGCAGAACAGATTACCGGTCTGACCGGCGATGTGCTTGAGCTTGGTCTGGGCAACGGCCGCACCTATGATCACCTGCGTGAAAATCTGCCCGGGCGCCGCATCCGCGTGATCGACCGTGTGCTGCAACCGCATCCTTCCTGCGTCCCGCCAGTGGAAGATTTTATGCAGGGAGAAGCCGAAGATATGCTTGCCGCCCTCGCAGCAGAAGGTGCGATGATGGCGCTGGCGCATTATGATTTCGGCTATGGCGATAAGGCGCGTGATGTGGCCGAGGGCGCAAAACTTTCCCCGCTGATCGTGCCGCTTATGGTGGCGGGCGGGCTGGTCGTGAGTCAGCAGCCCCTCGTCGGGATTGAACAGATTGCCGGGCCCGATACCATCGATCCGGAACGCTATCTCTTCTACCGTGCGTCATAAAACACACCCTGCACGGAACCAGAACGGCAGGCGGGCGTTTATCCCGCGGGTACATCGAAAGGAAAACACCATGACCAGAATCGCAGTTCTCTTTGCCGTCATCACCGCACTTGCTGCCTGTGAGACCACCAAAGGCGTCGGCCGTGACGTGCAGAACGCAGGCCAGGCACTGGACGAGGCGGTTTAAGCTGACCCCTTCTTCCACGGACAAAAAGCGGTGTTTATCACCGCTTTTTTTCTGTCCTGAAGACTGATGACCATGGATTGCGGGCCATGGGTGGCCACCAGATCGGGGGGCACTCCTGCCTGTCCCGGGGCCGGATCCCTGATGAAACCGCCAGCGCACTGGCAGGCAGAAAAGAGGCCCCGGCCTGGCCTGCGACACCGAATGATTTTTGGCCTGGACCTCGCCGCAAAAGCGGTTAGTCTATGTCTCAGGACACACCCATCAGAAGGATCTGACGATGCTGAGACTTGCCATTCTTATGACTGCTGTACTGGCGCTGGCCGCCTGCGAGACGACCAAAGGCGTGGGCCGCGACGTTCAGAACGCAGGCGAGGCGCTCGACCAGGCGATCTGATCTGCCCGTGCGCCCCGCGGTACACGCGGGGCATACCGGCAGCGTTTTTCAACACCACAGAAACCGGCGCGCTCAGGGCCGGTTTCACTCGTTTTATGCGCCGTCGATCTGTGCCGCACAGGTCCTGCACAGCGCAGTTTCGGGCACAGCATCAAGCCGCGCCTCCGATATTTCCTCTCCGCATTTCAGACAGATACCGTAAGAGCCGTCTTCGACGCGCTTGAGAGCGGCATCAATGCGCCGGACCTGCTGCAGCTCGTTCTGACCCAGCGCTTCCAGCACCTCATCTCCCTGCCGCTCCGTCGAAAAATCCTCCAGATCGCGCGTCGGAGTTTCGTCGAGCGCATGCTCCACTTCCTGCAGATGACCAACCAGTTCGCGCCGGCGGACCAGCAACGTCGATTTTCTTAACTCTGTATCCACTTCAGCCTCCTCTTTTCTCTGGAGAAGTATCGCAGGACGCAGCACCATTTGCTTTGATTTGGATCAGTCAGACCGAGGGTGTGGAGAGGGGAACGGCGGCCCGCGCACCAGCAGCACAGAACGCAGACGGCCGGACGTGCGAAAAGCGCCAGGGGATCGGACCGAAATCCGCATCCGTGCGTGAGCACATCCTGACGCCTTCCTGAACCCGTCATCCCCCCAGAGGGCGAACTGTGGCCCACATTGCTCCGGGCGTTACCGCCCCTCGCCGAAGCAGCCTGTCCTGAGACCTGCCACTCCCCGCGCTGACCCTCCCGGTGCTGCCTTCCCGGATGTCCCCTTGCGGTTCCACCTGTTTCGACCTGCGCCGGCGCCTGCCGCCCTTTCGCCACAGCCCTTTCGGGCTCACACGATCCGACCTGCTTCCTCCTGATGTTGCCGCCCGGGACCTGAGCCCGAAGACCCTGTTCCCTGACGCCTCTGCCCGAAGGGGCCTTTGCGTCCGCTCCTTTGTTCAGTGAACGCCGTTGCGGTGAGATCAGACTGCGCTCCGGCGATGAGTCGCGCAACAGAAATTTACGGGATTCGCGCAATTTCTTGTGGATAAGCTGTTGATTTAAATGTGGTTTTCTTATGTGGATAAGCGGGGGATAAGGCGGAAATATCCTTTCCCCCGGCAGACTTGCCGCGCTGCGGAATGCCTGTGGAAAGGCGCATTCTCCCGGCGGGTTTTTTGCCCGCTATAACCTGTGGCTGCGGGGTGGTGCCGGGTCGCGGCGGGCGTGGCGGCGCGTTCCGCGCGCTGGTTCGCGCCTGCGCCGGCGGGCTTTGTGCCGGGGTGCCGGCGCGGCGGGGCAAGGGTTACCGGGGCGTGCGCGCAACGGGGGGTGCACATGGGGCCCCGGGACAGAACTGTGGACCTGGCGGGCCCTGAAAAAAGGGGCAAAGGGGGCGTATGACCTGCGTGCACAGAGTGTGCACAGGGTGTGCACCGTTTGCGGTGATTTTGGCGGACATGGGGGAAAAGCCCCGGGTTTATGACCGGGGGGTTAAGGCGCGGTCCGGCGCAGCCGGATTGAACAGTCCGGTGGACTGTTCAAAGCGCCGAAAGCGGATTTCGCAAGAAATTCGCCGGGGGGCGCGGCGTGGCGCGGTGGCGCCGGGTATCGCAGGAAATTGACCGGAGATGCGGGCGGCGGGCTATCATCGTGGCACGGGCGCCAGAACCGAGGGGTGGGCGAGAAGCGCCCGCCCCGTGGGGGCGGTTCGGGCGCTGCAAATCCACAGGATTTGCGTTATACGCCATCACGTCACCATTCGATCGAATGTCTATACTTATCGACAGTATTCAACGCCTGCAGACTCTCGGGCGAAATATACTCTGTCCACCTTCGACGACGGTAGAAGTTCAAAATTAGCAGCCGAGTGACAAGTTTGCCCATGAGGCATAGTGAAGCCAATATAGCCCATCGTTGTAATCGAGATAATACCGACCCTATCAGTTCTCCCATTAACTTCCGCGAAAGCAGACGTATTGATTAATCGAGAGAAAAACTTTTCAGTTCCAAGCAGAAAGCTAATAGCCAAGGCAGCCCAGATTACAGTAGCGAAAAATGAATAACTTACCAGATTGATGTCGCTTTTAGGGAGAACCAACATCGCAAATTTAATTCCAAATGCGCGACGAGTGTTTCTAAATTCATGTGTTGGAGTACTCTGAATATAAAGTAAAAACCAAAATATTGATGGAAGAACCAGAAACAAAATTAATGCATGGAAAGATTTAGAAGCGAACAAGAAGTAAATACTGCCGTAATACAGACCGCTGAAAGCAAAAAATGCGAAAACGGTGAACATTAATCTTCTGAAAAATACTGTTTGTCGTCCTAAAACAACAACCTTTCGACGAAATCGAAAAGAGCACCAGCGCACTAGTTCCGAGAGAAAAAACGCAACTGAAAAAAGCGTGGCCCAAGATAAAAATTGGGCGGCAATAACTGAGATAACAAATGCAATAGAAAATTGAATTGATAATGAAAACAAAGTTCTAGTGTCGGCAAACAACACAAAATCATGTGGGCCGGCAAGCACAAATCCTGCGATGTGTGCAGTGGACAGCGAAAGCAGGGATAGCAAAGCAAAGGCAGTTTTAGGCAGCCTCCAAAAACTGAGTAATTTATCAACTTGCGCTTGAGGCAATTATCCAATCCATTTCAACATTAGACACATACTTTGGATAATGTGCCTTGTAATGCGATAGCGCGCTAATAACTTTTTTGCAGCGGACCAGATGCACCGGTTACGAGTTGGCAGCCGCTCGTTGGCAATCGCACATCTCCATGAACAGCTTTAGTCAGCGCCCCAACACAACCGGGGTGGGCCCGCTGGTTGGCTGCGCCAACCGCTGCCGCCCACTGGCCTTCCTCAGCGCGTAAAAATGGTCGGCTTTCAGCCGTCCATTTTCAGAGCGCTGATGAAGGCCTCCTGAGGTATATCCACCTTACCAAACTGGCGCATCTTCTTCTTACCCGCCTTCTGCTTATCCAGCAGCTTGCGTTTACGCGTGGCGTCCCCGCCGTAACACTTCGCAGTCACGTCCTTGCGCATGGCTGACAAAGTTTCACGCGCGATGACCTTGCCGCCGATCGCCGCCTGGATCGGGATTTTGAACATGTGGCGGGGGATCAGGTCTTTGAGCTTTTCGACCATCGCGCGGCCGCGCTGTTCGGCGCGGTCACGGTGGACCATGGTGGAGAGCGCATCGACGGGCTCGTCATTCACGAGGATCGACATCTTCACCAGCTTGTCTTCGCGGTAGCCGATCATCTGATAGTCAAAGGAGGCATAGCCCTTGGTCACCGATTTCAGACGGTCGTAGAAGTCAAACACCACCTCGTTCAGGGGCAGGTCATAGACGACCATCGCACGGCTGCCGGCATAGGTCAGATCGAGCTGGATGCCGCGACGGTCCTGGCAGAGTTTCAGCACGTCACCGAGATAGTCATCGGGCACCAGTATGGTGGCTTTGATGCGCGGTTCCTGCAGGTGATCGACGAGGGTCAGGTCGGGCATGTCAGCAGGGTTGTGCAGCTCCATCATCTCGCCGTCTTTCATGTGGATATGATAGATGACGGAGGGCGCTGTGGTGATCAGTTCGATGTCATATTCACGCTCGATCCGGTCGCGGATGACTTCGAGGTGCAGCAGGCCGAGGAAGCCACAGCGGAAACCGAAACCGAGGGCGGCGGAGGTTTCCATTTCGTAGGAGAAGGAGGCGTCGTTCAGGGCCAGTTTCTCGATGGCGTCGCGCAGGTCTTCGAATTCGGCGCTGTCCACAGGGAAGAGGCCACAGAAAACCACCGGCTGGCTGGGTTTGAAGCCCGGGAGCGCCTTGTCGGTGGGGTTTTTCTCGTGGGTGACGGTGTCGCCGACGCGGGTGTCGCGCACCTGTTTGATCGAGGCGGTCAGAAAGCCGATTTCGCCCGGGTTCAGGCTGTCGATCTCGGTCATGGCGGGGCGGAAGACGCCTATGCGGTCCACATGGTGCACGGTGCCGTTCTGCATGAAGCGGATGCGGTCGTTTTTCTTCAGCTGCCCGTCCATGATGCGCACGAGCACGATGACGCCGAGGTAGCTGTCGTACCAGCTGTCCACCAGCATCGCTTTGAGCGGGGCGTCGGGGTTGCCTTTGGGCGCGGGCAGTTTGTGCACGATCGCTTCAAGCGTTTCGGTGATGCCCTGCCCGGTTTTGGCAGAGACCCGGATCGCCTCGGAGGCGTCGATCCCGATAACGTCCTCGATCTGTTCGGCCACGCGGTCGCAGTCGGACGCGGGCAGGTCGATCTTGTTCAGCACCGGCACGATCTCATGGTCGGCCTCGATGGCGTGATACACATTGGCGAGGGTCTGTGCCTCGACGCCCTGGGTGCTGTCGACAACCAGCAGCGAGCCTTCGACGGCGCGCATGGAGCGGCTGACCTCATAGGCGAAATCGACGTGGCCGGGGGTGTCGATCAGGTTGAGGACGTATTCCTCGCCGTTCTCAGCCGTGTAATTGATCCGCACGGTCTGTGCTTTGATGGTGATGCCGCGTTCGCGTTCGATGTCCATGCTGTCGAGCATCTGCTCTTTCATCTCGCGCGCGGAGACGGTGTTGGTCGACTGGATCAGCCGGTCTGCGAGCGTGGATTTCCCGTGGTCGATATGGGCGACGATCGAGAAATTGCGGATATGTGAAAGCGGTGTCATGACAAGTGGATATGGTGGGCTTTTCAGGGTTGGTCAAGGTGGCAGATTGCGCCATGACAGCGCGCCCCGGGAGCATCCGCGCCTGTCCCGACAGGATGCCACGCACGGCCGCCGCGTAAATGCCGCGCTAATTGTGTTCCCCGGAGGCGCGCGCGGGTGTATTCTGGCCGCATCGGTCCCGGCGCCCGGGACAAGGAGGACCCCATGACCCGCAGAAATGTCACCCGCTTCACCCTGCCCGCGCTGGCCGCTTCTGCTCTGGCGCTGCCCGCCGCGGCGCAGGCGCAGAGCACCTTTGAGGTCTACGGTCAGCTCAACTTCGGGGTTTTCAGCACCGATGACGGCTTCGACAGCGAGACCTATTTCACCGACAACGACAATTCCAATTCGCGGGTCGGGTTCAACTGGATGAACAGTTTCGGCGACGGGCGGTCGCTGCGGTTCAATTTCGAGACAGGCCTGGGGCTCAACGGCTCTTCTGCCGTCACAATTGATGACACCGACCTTGATTTTGACTTCAGCAGGCGCGAGCTGCGCAAGTTTGAATTCATCTACAGAACACCCGATACCGGCACGATCAGCCTCGGACAGGGGGGCACGGCCAGCGATGGTGTGGCGGAGGCTGATTTCTCCGGCACGTCGGTCATCGCTTATTCGGGCATCTCCGATCTCGCGGGCAGCATTGAGTACCGCGGTGCAGGCGGTGCCGGGACGGGGATCGCCATTGGCGATACGTTCAAATCCTTTGACGGGGCACGGCGTTTCCGGCTTCGCTATGACACGCCGTCCTGGAACGGGCTGGTCTTCAGCGCCTCGGGTGGTGAGGAGGTACTCGCCGAAGGCAACGACAATGAGTATTACGACATCGGCGCGCGCTATACCGGCGATTACGGTGATCTGCGTGCGGATGCGCGTCTGGGCTATGCCTGGGTCAGCGGGGGAGAGGAGCTGATGGTCGGCTCTGTCGCATCCCTGCATGTGCCCACGGGTCTGAGCATTGCGGTCTCTGCCGGTGCACAGCAGGAAGGCAACGACGACTATGTCTATGCCAAGCTGGGCTGGCAGCAGGACTGGTTTTCCATCGGCACCACGGCGCTGTCTGTCGATCTTTACGAGGGCAATGACTATGCCATCGACGGCTCTGACAGCGCATCTGTCGGGCTGGCGGTTGTGCAGCAGGTGGATGACTACGATCTCGAAATTTATGCCGCCTGGCGCCGCCATGAATTTGACGCTCCGGGCACAACCGTCGCGGATATTGACGTTTTTGCCATCGGCGCGCGCTGGAAATTCTGACGCGACGAGGCGTCGCGCGGGCAGGCGATTGTAAGCCCCCGGGCTCTGGGCCATAGTCGTGCCGGTAACGCAGTCAGTATCGGGGGGAGTGGTATGCTCAGAACAGCGGTTTTGCTCGGTTCAGTGGTGGTGCTTGCCGCCTGCGGCAGCGCCCCTGCCCCGCGCGGCGGCAGCGGCACACAGGCGCAGGCTGTTTCCTTTGACACGGGCACGGTGTCGCGCTTTGCCACCGGGCCGATCGGCACCGCCTGCCTGATCCATGACCGGCGCAACGCCTCGCGCGCGCTCTGCGGTTGCGTTCAGGCGGCAGCGGACATGACCCTCAATCAGGCCGACCAGCAGCGTGGCGTGCGCTTTTTTTCAGAGCCGGAACTGCTCAACGAGATCAAGATTTCCGACAGCGTGGCGAACGAGGCCTTCTGGGAGCGCTGGGACAGGTTTTCGGAGACCGCCGAGCGGCTTTGCGGTTAGGCCTGAGACAGTGGTGCGCCGGTCAGAGATCCCGCATCCAGAACTGCAGCGGCTTGGTGGTTTCTTCGGTGTCTCCGATGTCTCTCCATGAGAACTGCGCCACAGCACCCGCCACAGGCGCATAGCCGCGGGCGCGCCAGAACGGGTGCAGACTGCGCGCGTGCCGCGGGCGCGCAGGATGATCACGAGGGCGGGTGACAGCGCAGAAACAGGCCACGTTAAACCCGAGTGCCCTGCCCTGCGCCTCGCGCAGGTCAAAGAAGCGGTGACCGATCCCCTGCCCGCGGTAGTCCGGCTGCAGCACGCTTTCCGCGCAGTACCACAGGCCCGCGGGGTCCGTGCCTGAGCCGGCAAAAGCCGCGCTGAAATCATCCGCGTGATCCGCCAGCGGCAGGGCCGTGGCCGCCCCCACCAGCCGGGACCCGTCAAAGGCCCCGATCACACAGGCCGCGGGGTTGTCCGCATAGGGTGCCAGATAGGCCTGCTCGTATTCCGCATCGCCGTCATAAAGATACGGCCAGTCGCGAAAAACCGCGATGCGCAGATCCGCAAGCTGCGGCAGCGCCGCGCGCAGGTCGCCACCGGTCAGAGGGCGGACATCGGGTGCCACCGGCTCAGGCGACCTGAGCCGTCCAGTCGGAAAGATTATAACGGGTCGTCACGCGGGAAATTTTACCGTCCCGGATGTCAAAGAACGAACCTGCAGGCAGGCGGTAAGACTGGCCACGCGCTTCCGGCAGACCTTCATCTGTCGCCATATAAGTGCCGTTGACGGTGTATTCCGCCGCCCCGCGCGCGCCATCGGGGGAGGTAAAGATGACCATATCTGTCAGCGTTTCGTCGTAACAGCGGCTCATATGCGCGCAGAAGGCTTCGAAAGCGGCCTTGCCGGTACGGATATCGCCCTCGTTGACGTGATGGGCCACGTCATCGGTCAGACAGCCGAGCATGGCGGGAATGTCCTTTGCGTTAAAGGCATCGAAATAGCGGTGCAGGACAGTGCTCATGCGGGTCTCCCGGGGTTGCGCGGGGCCCTTGATGCGGCGGCCGGTCGGTGCTGTCAATGCTGCCCTGCCTCGTCTGAATGCCGCGCGGGGCTGGCGCAGGTGCCGGGTGCCGCCTATGGTCCGCGGCAAAAGACAGGCGAAAAGACATGCTCAAAGACGCATCCGAAATCCGGCCCGCGCAGCACAGGTATTCGGGAAAGATCACCGATCCGGACCGCTGGGCGCTTTATGCGCCGCGACGGGGCGATATCATCGTGTGCACGCCCGCGAAGTGCGGCACCACCTGGACGCAGTCGATCATCGCGCTGCTGCTGAACGGAGGCCATGATCTGAACGCGCCTGTGACGCATATATCGCCATGGATTGACGCGGATTTTGAGGACGCAGAGAGCGAAGCGGCGCCCGGGCGGTTGGCTGCGAGACCCGGCCGCCGGGTGATCAAGACGCATACTCCGGGCGACGGGTTTCCGGTCTGGGACGGGGTGCATGTGGTTGCCGTTTACCGGCATCCGCTCGATGTGGTGCTGTCGCTGCGCAAACATCTGATGAACATGGTGCGGATCAGCGATCACCCGATGAAAGAGGCGTTGCCGGCAGCGCTGCGGTACTTTCTGCAGGCGCCGTTCTCGCCTGATGACGTCGACACGGATGCGCTGAAACTGCTGACGGAGCATTACCGGCGCACGGTGGCCGCGCGTCCTGGCGGTCAGGTCACGGTGCTGCATTACGCCGATATGATTGCGGATCACGCAGGCACCGTGGCACGGCTGGCGCGCGTTCTGGGGATTGATGCGGATGAAGAGGCGCAGGCACGGGTTGTGGCGGCGACGGCGTTTACCTCGATGAAGCGCCGTGCGGCGGATTTCGCGCCCCAGGGCGGCACCGGGTTGTGGAAAAACGATACCGCGTTCTTTGACAGCGGCGGCACGGAAAAGTGGCGTGGCGTTTTCAGTGAGGCGGATCTGGCAGCTTTTGAGGCGCGGCTGGCGGAGCTGGTACCGGAGCCGGGCCTGCGCCACTGGCTGCAGTACGGCGGCGCCTGCGCGCACGGGTCCTGAGCTCAGATCATTTCGGTGGGCGGGCCGAAGCGGCCGATCAGCCGGTCGCGGATCTGGTCGCGGGCCTGGCGGTAGCTGACGAGTTTCGCCTCGCGCGTCTCGCCAAGGCCGGTGGGGTCGAGGATGGGCCAGTATTCGACCTCAAGGTGGTAAAACCGCGTGAGCTCCAGCGCGCGGCGCTGGCTTGCAGGGCTCAGCGCAATCACCAGATCGAAAGAGCCCAGATCGTCGCCCCAGTTCTCCATCTCGTCAAAGCTGCGCGAGCGGTGGCGGGAAAGCTCCACGTCCATTTCCTGACAGACCGCGATGGAAAAGCCGTCGATCTCCATGTCGTTGGTGACGCCGGCGGACTGCACATAGGTGCCGGTGCCATAGAGCTTTTTCATGATGCCCTCGGCCATCGGAGAGCGCACAGCGTTGTGATCGCAACAAAACAGAACCGACTGTGGCAGCTCCTGACCCATTCAGCCCCCGAAATGCAGCACGCAGATGAGCGTGAAAAGGCGGCGGGCGGTGTCTGTATCTACCTCGGCCTTGCCTTCGAGACGCTCCTGAAGCACGCGGCTGCCTTCGTTGTGGATGCCGCGGCGGGCCATGTCGATGGTCTCGATCTGGCTGGGGGGTAGTTTCTTAACGGCCTCAAAGTAGCTCTCGCAGATCTGGAAATAGTCCTTCACGACCTGCCGGAAGGGCCCGAGCGACAGATGAAACTCAGCGGCCTTTTCGGCGCTTTCCGTCTTCACATCAAAGACCAGTCGCTTTTCGCGGATCGCAAGACCTACGTGATAGGGCCCGGCGGGCACCTCACGACCGTCGCGGGCGGGCAGCACAAAGGTGTTTTCCTCGAGCAGGTCGAACATGGCCACTTTGCGCTCCTGCTCTATCTCGGGCGTGGGCGGCGGCAGACCGGAGTCGTCGAGGTTAATCTGTGAAATACGGGACATGGGAAGGATCTTTGCGGGGTTGTGAACCGTGACTGCTTAGCGCAGGTCACCGCACCGGGGCAACCGCCCTCGCGGGCAAATCAGTCGTTGAGTTTGCGCAGACGGGCGGTGACCGACAGCCCGTGTGCCTCAAGACTTTCCGTGGCAGCGAGCGTTTCTGCCGCAGGGCCGATGGCGCGCAGGGCTGCAGGTGTCATGCGGGCAAGCGTCGTGCGTTTCATGAAATCAAGCACGGAGAGCCCCGAGGAGAAGCGCGCAGAGCGCGCGGTGGGCAGCACGTGATTGGGTCCGCCGACATAATCGCCGATGGCCTCCGGCGTCCACTGGCCGAGGAAAATGGCGCCTGCGTGGGTGATCTTTGCGCTCAGCGAATCCGGGTCGGCCACGCAAAGCTCAAGGTGTTCCGGCGCGATACGGTCCGAAAGCTGCGCTGCCGTGTCGAGATCGGGCACGGTGATCACCGCGCCGAAATCACGCCAGGAGGCCCCGGCGATTTTGCTGCGGCTGAGGGTGGTCAGGCGGGTTTCCACCGCCTTTGCCACGGCCTCGCCGAAGGCTGCATCCGTGGTGATCAGGATCGACTGCGCGCTTTCGTCATGCTCGGCCTGGCTCAGCAGATCCAGCGCGATCCAGTCAGGATCATTGTCCGCATCCGCGATCACGAGGATCTCGGAAGGACCGGCGATCATATCAATGCCCACCTTGCCAAAAACCCGGCGTTTTGCCGCCGCCACAAAAGCATTGCCCGGTCCGGTGATTTTATCCACCGGGGCGATGGTTTCTGTCCCGTAGGCCAGCGCCGCGATGGCCTGAGCGCCGCCGATGCGGTAAATCTCATCGACGCCGGCGAGTTCTGCTGCGGCAAGCACCAGCGGGTTGAGGATCCCGTCGGGGGCCGGCACCACCATGGCCAGTCGCGGCACGCCCGCGACGCGCGCAGGGATGGCGTTCATCAGCACCGAGGAAGGATAGGAGGCCAGACCGCCGGGCACATAAAGACCGGCGGCGGCCACCGGGGTCCAGCGCCAGCCAAGGGTGGCGCCCGTATCGTCGGACCATTCGGCATCTTCAGGCAGCTGGCGCTCGTGATAGGCGCGGATGCGATCTGCCGCCAGACGCAGTGCGTCCCGTTCGGCCTCCGGCACGGAAGCCGCCGCCGTGCGGATGTCCTCTGCGGAAAGACGCAGGGCCGCGGCGGTCAGTTTCAGGCGGTCGAATTTTTCGGTGAGCTCAAGGAGGGCGGCATCGCCCCGGGCGCGCACATCCTCGATGATACCGGCAACGGTGGCATCGACGTCCGGGCTGTCTTCGCGTTTGGCCGACAGGAGTGCGGTAAATGCGCTTTCAAAATCCGGATCGGTTGCGTTCAGAAAGACAGGCATGAGGTCCTCGGCATGAAAGAGGGGACTGGTGGTCAGAGCTTCCGGGGGCGATACCTCCGGCCCCGGGCAGAGATCAGTCCGGATGGTCAGGCGTTTTCTTAGATGGCGCCATGTAGGGTTTTGTCACGTCTTTCAAGGTCGCCTCGACCGCTTCGACGGTCAGGCGGATTGCCCCGTCTCCCGCAAGTGTCAGCAGGATGTGGCCCGCCGGCGCCCCGGTCGGCTCGAAGGTCACCGAGAGCAGTGAGAGCACCGTATCGGCATCCCCCCTGTCAATACCGTTGCTGGCCACCGCCGTGACCGTGTCAAAGGCCAGCACGGACTGCACCCTTTCGGGCGAGACCGCGCGCGCCGGCCCCTCTTCCCAGCGGAAGCGGTTCAGCAGCAGGGCAAAACGCCTGCCCTTGCGGTCCCATTTCATTTCCGCAGCCGGCAACACGGCGTCCTGACAGAGCGAGGAAATGACCTGCAGGTCATCGGCATCCAGCGCGCCGAGGTTCAGCGGTGCCTCACGGCCGTCTTCGAAGCGGGCGTCGGTCATGAGCCTGAAATCCGCTCGATGTCGGCGCCGACGCCGGACAGTTTGGAGACGACCTGCTCATAGCCACGGTCGAGGTGATAAACACGGGCCACGCGGGTTTCACCCTCTGCTGCAAGGCCCGCAAGAATGAGCGACACGGAGGCGCGCAGGTCGGTGGCCATGACCGGCGCGCCCTTAAGGCGTTTGACGCCTTTCACGGTCGCGGTGCCGCCGTGCACCTCAATATCGGCCCCCATTCGGATAAGTTCGGGCGCGTGCATGAAACGGTTCTCAAAAATCTTTTCCTCCAGCACGGAAGTGCCCTGTGCCGTGCACAACAGTGCCATCATCTGGGCCTGCAGATCGGTAGGGAAACCGGGAAAAGGTTCTGTCGTCACGTCGACGGCTTTGATATCGCCGGAGCGGCGTTTGACCGTGAGGCCCGCGGCGGTTTCAGACACATCCACCCCCGCAGCATCAAGTTTTTCGCAAAACGCCTCAACAAGGCTGATCCGGCCGCCCAGAAGCTCCACCTCGCCACCGCAGATCGCAGGCGCCAGCATATAGGTGCCAAGCTCAATTCGGTCAGTGACCACGGTATGGGTAGCGCCGCCCAGCCGGTCCACACCTTCGATGGTAATGGTGCTGGTACCGTCGCCGTCGATATGGGCGCCCATGGCGCGCAGGCAGGTCGCGAGATCAACGATCTCAGGCTCGCGGGCGGCGTTGCTGATGACTGTCGTACCTTTGGCAAGGGTTGCCGCCATGAGCGCGTTTTCAGTCGCACCCACGGAGGCGAAATCGAAATCAATGGTGCCGCCCCTGAGCCCGCGCGGCGCGCTGGCATGCACATAACCGTCGCGCAGTTCCAGCTCAGCGCCCATGGCCTCCAGCGCCCTGAGATGCAGATCGACCGGGCGCGCGCCGATGGCGCACCCCCCCGGCAGCGAGACCACCGCGTGGCCACAGCGCGCCAGCATCGGGCCAAGCACGAGGATCGAGGCGCGCATTTTGCGCACGATGTCATAGTCGGCGGTCTGGTTGCTGATGTCGTGGCTGGACATGGCCAGCACCTGTCCGCTCTGCAGCGAGGTGACCTCAGCGCCCAGTGACTGCAGCAGTTCGGTCATGGTGCGGATGTCGCTGAGCCGCGGCGCATTAACCAGCGTCAGCGGCTCTTCGGTGAGCAGCGTGGCCGGCATCAGCGTCAGACAGGCGTTTTTCGCCCCCGCGATCGGTATCTGACCGGAGAGCGGGCCGTTGCCTCTGACGAGTATTGAATCCATCTGCTCAGACGTCCTTTTTCTGCCCGGGTGTCGCCGGTTTGCCTGTCCCGTCTGCGGCCTGTCGTTCGCGGACCTGCGACTTGCGCCGCGCCAGGTTGGCCCTGAGAGCGGCTTTGAGCCGGTCCTCGCGCGTTCCGGTTGTCTTTGCCGGGCCTTTCCGGGGTGATTTATCTGCCATAGCGCCTGTCTAGCGCAGGGCGCAGGAAGGGTCCAGATAAGGCTTGCACGTGCCAATATTTGCGTCTAATCACGCGCCACACCGGCGCTGCTGTAGCTCAGAGGTAGAGCACTCCCTTGGTAAGGGAGAGGTCGAGAGTTCAATTCTCTCCAGCAGCACCATGAAATACGGACTTTCCAGTCCAACATGTACTCAACCTCGGCGCACCAGATTGTGGCTGCGTAACTTGCGCCGCAAAAGCTAACTGAGTTGGCGGGTTGTGCGACTCTAGTCCAGGCAATTCATGCGATCGCCAGTGACCTGCCCCCGGAGGCTCCCTCATTCATAACGAGAGTTTGCGGGTTTGGTTTTCATAATCTTCGTCGTGTGGTTGGGCAAGCGCGCCGGGCGCGGAGCCCTCAAATTGCTCAAGCGTCCGGCGCGCCTCGGCCGGCGTTTGATTTCCGAGCGACGAATGCGGCCTGACGTGGTGGTAGTCGTACCTCCAGAGGGCCGGTTTTCGGCGGGCGTCATCCAGGCTGTCGAACATCTCCTCGTTCAACAGTTCGTCGCGCAAACTGCCGTTGAATGACTCGATGAAGGCATTCTGTTCCGGCTTACCCGGGTCGATGTAATGCCACTCGACATCATTGTCGTTGGCCCATTTCAGGACTGCCCGGCTAGGGAGTTCTGTTCCGTCGCCAATGGCGCTCGAACCAGTGCCGCATACATTGGCAACTCTCTGACAATGCTGGCGGGCCTGCCATAGACCCGGACAAGCGCGTCCGGTTCCCGTGCCACCCGGGCACCGGAGATGCTGGTGTCAGCCATCAGGCACAGGTTCTCGCGGCAGCAATTGTCGTTCACCGCCAGGATGCGGAACCGGCGCGAGGCCCCCAACGTGTCAGGCAGGAAGTTCAGCGACCATCGTTCACCCGGTCTCAGTGCTTCTGGCATCGGTGAGCGCGAGCCACGGGCCCGTTTGCGGCCCCGTCGTCGCCTGACGCCCAACTTCTCATCCGTGTACAGACGATACAGCTTCTTGTGGTTCATGATCATCCCTTTGCGCTCCGGCATCACGCCGATCCGCCGCCTCTCGGCGATTGCATGCAATCGCCTGTCGGCCAAGGGATAGCCGAACCGGCGCCGCCTGGCAGCGACGGCCTTCATCTCTTCTCTGATCTCCGGATTGTCCCCCTCTCATCGAAACTGCGTTTCGACTGCCGGGGCAGGCGGGACGGGCGTTCACGCCAGACCGTCTTCGAATCGACACCCCCTCTTATGGTTTGCAAGCAAACCACTGCCAGGCAGTGGACAAGTCGGCAGGCCCGGCGTTGCGAGATATCATGATCCCGCATCGCCCCGGGCGCTGCCTCTCGCCGCTCATTCGGCGTCGTCAGCTCTTTCCCAGCAGATCCTTCAGCACAATATTATCCGGCATCGTATCCGCCAGCAGGAGCTTGAGCCTGGCATTCTCGTCCTCAAGCCTTCTCAGCCTGGCGGCATCAGACACCTCCATGCCACCATATCTGGATTTGAACTTGTAGAACGCGCCCTCGCTGAGGCCATGCTTGCGACAAACCCCGAACGTCGGATTCCCGGCTTCCTGTTCCTTGATCATCCAGATGAGCTGCGCCTCGGTGAAACGGCTCTTTCGCATCTGTTTGCTCCTTCGAAAGGTTGAGCAAACTCTATATCGGAACGAGGGAAGTTTCGGGGGCAGGTCAGGGGTGTTTCCTTTTGAATTTGGGCCTCATTTTTTGGTGGACAATAGTTTCATCATGATCCGATTAGGTTTGGTTGACTGATAGGTTTAAGACAAAGCCCGTCGGCCTCCAGAAACTGAATAGGGATAGCGCATCATGCAGTGAGGCGATAATGGCAGGTTTTCCGGATTTAATAATGGAGTGGTTCGTATCGTGTAGTGCGCCCCCGGGTTATGACCGTATCATCAGCGCGACAAACTATCCCCCGAAATCGAGCTGTAATTGGAACTGAAGGTTCGCGTTAGTTTCCACCATACTCACACCAGTCTGCTACCTTTGAATTGGATTCAAACAGCTCTTCTTTATTGCCGCAATCGCGAAAGCCCCAAGTGCAGATGCTTCCGTTCGCTGGCTTGTTATCAGGTCTATTGACCAGGACGGGAGCGCTAACGGCGGCGGTAAGACCTGGCAGCCAGCGCGTTCTGCGACAGATCCAAGTGATGCTGGCACGGTCGCCAGCAGGTCTGTTCGTGAGATCAATTCCGGCATCAACAGAAAATTGGCGCTTGTCATTGCGATGTGTCGGGATTTGCCTAGTTTCTTAAGTGCGTCGTCAACAATACCGCGTCTATCAGCACTTAACGTCATCAATGCATGCGGTGTTTCAAGATATTTCTCAAGAGAAAGGCTCTGCCCTATCGTGGGGTGGTTTTTGCGTGCAATGCAGACGAAGCTGTCAGTGCCATACGTCGTCCGTCGGATGCGCGCCGGCAATCGACCGAATGTGCCGATCGCGAGCGTAATGTCACCGTTGTCCAACTGCGCGATAATTTTCCGCTTGTTCAGTTGGGCGAACCTGAGGGTGAGGTTTGGTGCGGTATGTGCAAGATGATTTGTAAGGCGCGGAGCGATCTGCAATACCGCCAGATCGGATGCTGCGATAACGATTTCCCCCTCAGCAGAGTACGCGTCAAACGCAGTCGCTTGCAGCGTTCCTGATAAGATTTCGAGAGCTCTTGCAACATCCGGCGCAAGTGCCTCAGCCCTTTCAGTTGGCGACATACCTCCCGGAACACGTTGGAAAAGAGCATCGTCAAAATGAAGTCTGAGCCGAGCCAGGGCGTTACTCATTGAAGGTTGTGCTAAACCAATACGTTCTGCTGCGCGCCCGACGTGCTGTTCCTGGTACAGCGCACTAAACGCCTTGAGAAGATTAAGATCGAAAGCGAGAATATTCACAGGATAAATTTATAACATACTAAATATCAATTTCAAGAATGATAGCCGCTTCGGTAATCAAGTGCTTGAAATGAGATTCATTAGAAAGCGATGACATGACAAAACCTGACGGCTCTCCGCTCCAGAAAAACGTCTACACAGCGGGTCTGATAGAACCAGACGGAATTCTGGTGACGATCCAGGTCCAGATTTTGCAACCCGAAAAGCTTCAGGCTTACGTCGAAGGACATGCGCCTTCACTTGCGCAATACGGTGGTCGCCTCATCTACATCGGCGGTGATCAGGAAACGGTGGAGGGTGATCTTCCGGTTGGCGACATTATCGCTATCCATGCCTGGTCGAGCCGCGAGCGTTTTCTGGAGTGGTACAACTCGGACGAATACCGCCCCTGGAAAGAGTATCGTCAGAACGGTGTGACGAAGGCGACAATTACCCTTTCAGCGGGTTTCCCGTTAGATCAGTCCTAGGAGACGCAGATGAACGCGATAGCATCCAACAACCTAAACGGGAAAGCCATTGTTGTCGTCGGCGGCGGGTCCGGCATGGGCCGGTCCATTGCTGCTCATGCCAGCGCGACAGGTGGAGACGTCACCATCGCAAGCCGCAACCGGGACAAACTTGAGGCGGCTGCACAGGAGATTGGCGGCAACATTCACGTGGCGCCAGTAGACATGACAGACGAACAAGCGATCAGGGCCTGGGCAACATCACTGGGTCCGGTCGATCATCTGGTGATAACCGCATCGGCGGCCGCACATGGCAGGTTTGAGGACCTTCCCACCGAAGACCTTAAGGCAATGATTGAATCAAAGTTCATCGGTCCTTACGTCATTGCCCGCGAAACACTGACCCGAATTAATCCCGCAGGGTCGATCACATTCTTCTCGGGCGCACTGTCCCGCCGACCGTCGGCTGGTGCCACCGGACTTGCTGCCGTAAACAGTACAGTCGAGACTTTGACGAAGGGCCTGGCACAAGAGCTTGCGGGCCGTGTGCGGGTGAATTGCATCAGCCCCGGCATGGTCGCCACCGAAGCCTACGATCACATGCCTGCCGAACAACGCGAGCAGATGTATGCGCAGGTCGGTGGTGCATTGCCTGTGGGTCGGATCGGTCGCGCGGAAGAGATTGCGCGCGCCGCACTTATGGTCATGGCAAACGATTTTATGACGGGGGCGATTGTCGACGTCGACGGTGGTCATCTGGTCCGCGCATAAACAGCTCTCAGGAGGCAACACAAAATGCTACGTCAATTTTTACTGACGCTGATCCTCTCGGCGTTTGCCCAATCAACCTGGGCGCAGGATACCGTTACAATCACCAGATTCCACGAAGCCGGCATCGGCAGTGTGAACACCTGGATCATCGAAGACAGCGAAAACATCGTGCTCATTGATGCTCAGCGTACGCTCAGGGCTGGCGAGCAGCTGGCGCAAACCTTGCAGGAGACAGGGAAGAACCTGCGCGCGGTACTGATCACGCATCCGCATCCCGATCATATCGGTGGCATCCCCTCGATTGCTGCCGAATTTCCTGACGCACAAATACTGGCCATCCAGTCAGTGAATGAAGAGCTGCGCAGTGACTCGCTCGGCATCATGGCATTTGCGCGGCGTGTGAACGGTGATGCCTTTCCTGCGGAAACGCCTTTTGCGTCAGAACTTGTGAAGGATGGCGACATCCTCCGCTACGGGGACATCGAGCTGAGGGTCCAGGATATCGGCGCGGGGGAATCCATTGCGATGACGGTATTTTTCATCCCGGAATCGAATGCTCTTTTTGTCGGTGACCTTGTTGATAACGACATGCACGGCTTCGTTTTTGAACAGCGCTCCTCGCAGTGGCTGGTCAGTCTGGATGAAGTGCGGCTGGATTACGCCTCCAACCCCATAGCCTATCCGGGGCACGGTGCCTCCGCCCCGCTGTTTGATCTGATCGACGCACAGGGCAAGTGGCTCAGGGACATGCGAGACATCGTCAACGAACGCATCGCGGACGGAGAATTCTCCGACCAGGATGTGGAGGAGTCCTGGGCCGAATTTCAGAGACGCCACCCAAATCAACTGCCTGTAGCACCCATTGACGGGCTGGGTCCTCTCAATCTGCGCGCGGTGGCGGCTGAGCTGGCAGGTCGGAAATGAATGTACTGATCGTCCATGCGCACCCTGAAAGCAAAAGCTTTAATGGCGCGATGACTGCGGTTGCTCACCGTACGCTTTCGACACAGGGTCACACTGTGACAGTATCCGATCTTTATCGCGATGGGTTCAAAGCGGTTTCTGACCGCGGAAATTTCACAGGGGAAGTGGACCCGGAATTTCTGAAACTCCAGGCAGAGGAGCGTTTTGCAGCGCACAACAACGGATTTTCGGATGAACTTGAGCAGGAAATAAGCCGTCTGGAAGCCGCTGATCTGGTGATATTTCAATTTCCATTGTGGTGGTTTGGCTTCCCTGCGATCATGAAAGGGTGGGTGGATCGTACCTTTGCAGCCGGTCGCATTTACGGCGGCAGCCCTCCATACGAGGGCGGACGGTTTCGCGGGCGTCGCGCTCTTTTGTCTCTAACCACAGGTGCGCCAGCGGAAGTGTATGAGGCTGATGGTATGCACGGTGACCTTATGGGTATTCTGCGACCGATACACCGCGGCATCCTGTCGTTTGTCGGTTACGATGTTCTGGCACCTCAAGTCCTTTGCGGTGCAGCGCGTGTCGGTGAAAAAGCACGCGAGGATGCGCTGGAAGCCTGGGCCGACAGACTGACTGGTATCATGAACGAAGCGCCGATCGAGATCGGGAGATATTAACCCGGCGCCATCTCATTCTCTCTGATCTGCTCCTTTTGGAAGCGGCTGTTTCGGCTTAGCTCTTTCAGGGCCGAAAAATTCTTGGGATCAGACGTTGGTGTCTCATCGGGGTTGCGCACATACGCGTGATCGGACGCGGAGGATTGTCAGATTTCCTCGGTAAGGAGCCTGTGATTGCAACACAGATGATACATGTTTTGGACGCATATTCTTGTGCTAGGGCATGGTTGCGCGTGCATTGCAGCCAGTTTTCACCACTATAAAGCTGATGGCATTTCATGCGATCGTCTCAACCTGATGCGCCATTGCAAGCAAGAGATCATCCCTGCCCGGCATCGCAGTCAGAATTGAGCCGGAACTGGCAACTGGGTCAGACCTGAGCGCAGGCAGTGCCAGCGAAGGTTGGCCGGTCACATTTGCGACAAAGCTGAAAGGGGCCGCTTCCTGAAAGATCCGTTGGAAAAATGATCGGTCCGTCAGAGTATTCTGGCTGGTCAGAGAAGCCCCGATCAGAGGTCTGCGAATGGCTGAAACAGGTGTCAGCAACACGTCATATGTTGCAAACCAGTTGAGATATCTGCGCACTTCCTCCCGCAGAATTCGCATGGAGAAAACGTAATTTTCGGCAGATATCCCGCTGCCACGCCGCATCATTTCGAGCGTTCCCGCTTCGAACGCTTCCGCCATGGGGGTTGAGTTCGACAAGCGATCCAGGTCAGCCTTGCAGTGAACGCTGGCCATTGTTTCGAAGGACGCGGCCATTTTGCCCAGATCAGGAGGTTTGTTCAATGGTTCGACGTGATGCCCCAGCCTGTCCAGAGTCTGCGCCATCAATTCAACCGCGGCAACATTCTCAGCGTCAACATGTCCACCAAACGGATGCGCCGTATACGTGCCGACGCGCAGTTTTTCAGGTGGCGTATCAATGCTTTTGAGAAAGCCCCGTTCAGGTATGCATGAGTTGGCAAAAAGATCACCCACAGAGGCACCAGCCGTATGATCCAGAACTGCGGCGCTGTCGCGAACGGTTTTCGTTATTACGTGATGGACGACCGCGCCCTCCCAAACCTCGCTGCGCGCTGGTCCGATTGGCATCAGGCCACGGCTTGGCTTGAGGCCGATCAGACCGCAGAAGGCCGCCGGAATACGAATGGAACCCGCGCCATCACCGGCATGCGCCAAAGGCACGATACCGGCTGCAACGGCCGCAGCACTGCCACCGCTGGACCCACCGGGCGACCGCGACAGATCGTTGGGGTCCCGTGTCGGTCCGGTGGAAACCGGCTCAGTTACAACGTTAAAGCCAAACTCGGGCACATTTGTTTTACCCAGCAGTGAAAAGCCTGCTTTTACCAACAACTCGGTTTGCAGAACCTTTTTGACGCTCAGATGTTGATGCTCAAATGTGATGCCAGAGATTGAAAAGTTGCTTCAACATGCCGGATGCGGGTCGGCCGGTGTCACCAATCCAAGACATGTCCGACCTCCGCGCCAGTCACGCGGCTCGCCATTTCGGGAAGCGCGCAATCGCCATCAGACAAAACTGTCACCGGGTACCAGCCCGCCACCCAGCTGCATGCAAGTTAGTTTCCAAGCCTTTGGACGGAGTGTCCCAACCTGCCAGGCTCAATCCAAACTGACGTTTTCTGGCAGTGTAGGACTCAATACAGCCAACAACGATTTCAAATTGCTTGCGTTGATATCCGGGCCCTGAGCGGACATATGCGCCATCCAGTAACACCGTGAACTCAGAAGAACCTTATCGCTGCGTTCATTCACTCAATCAGAAAGTCAGGCTTTTAGTGCTTCGATAACGACTTTAACAGCGCGGCTCGTCTCAAGTCTTTTGGGGTGTGCGATCAGATAGTCGTGGGTCATTGGTATGGCTGTCATCTTCAGTTTTAAAAGACGCCCGGCAAGCAAACTCTCCCGCACCATATGCTCAGGCACCAATGCAACGCCAAAGCCTTCTTCAGCAAAATTCCGGGCCATGCTGCTGGCTTCAACGCACATCCCTGCATTTCGGTCAACGATCCGCTCGCCTGCAAACACCGCATTCCAGTTTGGCGATGTCGCGAAGTCATGCCCCCAGTCGGTGTGGATCAGATATTTATCCTTGATCTGATCAATGCGGCTGCCGTGTTCATCAATGAATGCAGCAGACGTCACTGCGATCAGCTTGTCAGAAAACAGACGGACGATCCTGTGATCGCCATAAAGATCATGTCCGTAGAAAACACGCAGATCGATCTTGTCACGGACAAAATCAACGGGATCGTTTTCGGCCCTGATATCAAGCGCGCTTTCAAGTCCTCCGGTCCGAATGGCAGAGAGTTTCGGCGCCAGCCACGTTTCGACGATGGACT
Source organism: Roseobacter ponti (assembly GCF_012932215.1). GTDB lineage: Bacteria > Pseudomonadota > Alphaproteobacteria > Rhodobacterales > Rhodobacteraceae > Roseobacter > Roseobacter ponti. The sequence continues at coordinate 3,388,699 of NZ_CP048788.1, forward strand.
GCGGGGCGCTCAGCACAAGGCGGCGCTTTTTATCGACGCTCCGCATCTTATCCGAAAGCGCACCGAGCTGCGCCATAGATTGACCGATCTGCGGATAGGCGCTTTGGCCTGCTTCGGTCAGGGAAATGCGGTTTCCCTGCCGGATGAAAAGCGTCTTGCCCCAGAATTCTTCCAGCAGCTTGACCTGCTGGCTGATCGCCGCGGAGCTCACGCCCATTTCGCGAGCGGCATTTGCAAAAGAGCCTGTGCGGGCGGCCGTTTCGAACGCGCGCAGTGCATTGAGGGGAAGATGCGTTGGCATGCCCTGTCCTTCGAAAGAATTTCTAATGAAGCATAATTAGAATCCCTGTATCTGCAAAGGCTTTGAACGCTTAGGTTTCAGCCAGCAACGATAGGAAAATGCCATGCGTGATGTGATAGATCTCAACCGCTACCCTTTGGATCAACCAGGCAGCCCTGCCTGGCTGACTTTGGTCGAGGCGTGCAAATCGAAGCTTGCCGAGGATGGATTGTTCAACCTGCCCGGTTTTGTTCGCCAGGCAGCGCTCCGCGAGGCAGTCACCGCCTTCAAACCGATCCTGGCCAAGAACGCCTTTCTTCACCGGCGTCGCCATAACATCTACTTCAAGCGGTCGGTTGACGGGCTGCCGGATACGCATCCTGCTTTACAAACGTTTGAAACCTCAAACAAAACAATTTGTGCCGATCAGATGGATCAGGCAGTTGTGATCCGGCTGTATGAATGGCCACCTTTTGCGCGCTTTCTGGCAGCGGTGATGGGCAAGACTGAACTCTTTGCCATGGCGGACCCGCTGGCCCGTGTGAATGTCATGAGCTATTCCGAGGGAGAGGCGCTGAACTGGCATTTTGACCGGTCCGAGTTCACCACAACCCTGTTGTTGCAGGCGCCTGAGGCCGGAGGCGATTTCGAATATGACAAAGACCTGCGCAGCGACAGCGACCCCAATTACGAGGGCGTCGCGGATTTGTTACAGGGACGCAGGTCACCCACACTGATGCGCGTGACACCCGGCACCCTGAACATTTTCAAAGGCAAGAATACGGCGCATCGCGTGACCCCGGTCAAAGGCGCGTCCGACCGCATCATTGCTGTTTTTTCCTACTACGACCGGCCCGGCGTGCAGTTCAGTGCCGATGAGCGGATCGGCTTTTACGGGCGCGCATCATGAAAGACCAATCGGCCTTCAAGGATGATCGCAAGCTCACCTATCTGAATGCAGAGGGCGCAGACAAACCTCTGATTAGCCCCGTGTCGGACGAGGTTTTGGCGCGCGCCCGGGCCTATCGCCTTGGTCGACTGCGCCGGGTGTTGGACCAGTCCGGTTGCGCGGCGCTCCTCCTTTATGATCCCTGCAATATTCGCTATGCGTTCGACTGTTCGAACATGCAGGTCTGGACCCTGCACAACCCGATGCGCTATGCGCTGATCCTTGCGGGTGGTCCGGCCATCATGTTCGAGTTCAAGGGCTGTTTGCGGCAAAGTGAGGGGCTGCCCGGCATTGACGAGCTGCGCCTGGCCAGGACGTGGATGTTTATGGCGTCCGGCGACAAGGTCGAGGCCGCAACGGAAGACTGGGCGCGGGAAATCGCCGATCTTGTCCAGACCTATGGCGGTGGCAACACGCGCATTGCCTGTGACGCGCTGGACGGAAGCGGCGTGCACGCATTGGAAGCGCTTGGGCTCACGTATGTCGAGGGCAGCCAGTTCACCGAAATTGCCCGGTCCATAAAATCCCCGGATGAAATCGAACTGATGCGCTGGACAATCCGTGTGTGCGAGGCTGGCATGGCGCGCATCTATGACCATTCCGTGCCCGGCGTGACCGAACGTGAGCTTTGGGCGCATCTGCATTTTGAAAACGCGCGATCGGGCGGTGACTGGCTTGAAACCAAGCTGCTGACCTGCGGCCCCCGGACGAACCCGTGGTATCAGGAATGTTCAGACAGGGTGTGTCAGGAGGGTGAGTTGATCTCCTTTGATACGGACATGATCGGGCCTTACGGTTATTGCGCTGACCTGTCGCGGTCCTGGACATGCGGCTACACCGCGATGACCGCCACGCAGCAGCGCCTCTATGAGACCGCAGTTGCGCAAATTCATCATAATCTCGACCTTGTGAAACCCGGGCTGAGCTTTGCCGAGTTCAACGCAAAAAGCTGGCGGATCCCGCAGGCGCATGTGCCTTATCGCTATTCGCTGGCGGCGCATGGCGTTGGAATGGCCGATGAATGGCCTGTGATCCCGCTGCATGTCGATTGGGGACCGGGCGCGATGTCTGGCCGGTTCGAAGCGGGTATGGTCGTTTGCATGGAAAGCCTGATCGCCGAAGCGGGATCGGAAAGCGTGAAGTTGGAGACGCAGGTTCTGGTGACTGAGACGGGAACGGAGCGTCTCGATACCTTTCCACTGGGTTAACGGGAAGGTGGCCGTGGACTGACGGCTCTTGAGGAAGCCAGCAGATGGATTGCAAAGGAGGAGCCGGAGCAACTGCCGGCGAAATACGGATGTAGAAGTTGGCGCCAGGTCGTGCCCGAGTCTCGGGTGTTTGAGCTTCAATACTTTGAGCGGGATGGACGACACGCGCCTTGGTATCGGGAAAAGCCGTCGCGGGACGTGTTGTCAGAACAATTCGAACGCGTCTCTGCAAGGATGATATGACTGTTCTTTGTGGCGCGCCAGGTTGGCGCCACTCAACAAGAGCAGCGGTTCGGTTAAGCTTTAGACTGTCTCCAGAATAGAGGTGGCGCTCCTGGCTAAAATGATTGCAGACGGAGGAATGAACGGCGGCGAATTTCTGTAACCATCGCGTACTGCGGAACCTGCGACGATCAACATCAGCTCAGATCAACCCTTGCAAAAAAGGAGCCGTCCACACACGACAAGACCGAGCACGTACAACCCGCTTGAGAAACCTGGAGATAGTGCTAAGCTCAATCGGCAGGCTTCAGAGAAGTGGCGTAAAACCACAGGCGCAACCTTTTTTCGAAGCTTCAGAACGTTGAAATTCTTTTTAGGAGAAAGACACATGGCTTGGAAGAAACCTACGGCGGTTGAGATCTCGTGCGGCATGGAAATCAATATGTATGGCCCGGGCGAAGACGACGAACGCAACGGTGGCGACCTGTTCTGATAACAGCTGAGATTTCGGATACGGCATGTCAATATGTTGTATCCTGGTAAGCGGGATATGTGACTGATGCCCGCTGAAACGATCGCAGATCTTTCTGCGGTCGTTTTTCATATACCAGCGAATGGTTGTGCAGGCGCGGAAATCTGACCACCCGGGTTACACCTGAAATACTGGTCCGGAGACCTCAACGTCAGAAACGACATCACCCTGACAACGGTGATTGCCTTGTTCCATCCACGGGTCCTGCTGACTGACAGTGTCGGGCGCAAAAGAATGAACAACAAGTCTCTTGGTCAGCACTCGCCCCGGGAGGTATCTCGTGGTTCCGAGCGGGACGACAAAGCGCATCTCATAGACAAAATCAGGACTGTAGTTGCAATCTCTGCAAGGCATAGACGCCGCGGGTTCAGGGCGAAGTCAGCGGCAAGACAGAGTTTCACTTCCGCAATGCTATTGCAGAGCAATTCGATTTAAGAAATGTTGAACAGAGTGTAATGAAGCGTTCCTTTTGCGGTGTGACTGCAGATGGAAGGGCCTTTGTGACGACTGAACTATTGCCTGTGCGTTGTGTGCTGCCTGACCGCCACTCTCTCAGGTCAGACACGGTCCTGGGAGGTGTTCCGGAATGAAGCTGGTAGTACTTGGCGCAGGAGCGGGCGGCGGTTTGCCGCAGTGGAATTGCGGTTGCGCAAACTGTCAGGACGCGCGTGCCGGTAAGATCGCCTCAATGACGCAGTCTTCGGTTGCCGTATCGCCCGACGGGGATCGATGGGTGCTTCTGAATGCGTCACCGGATATCGCAGCCCAGTTGCAGCGCACAAAAGCGCTCTGGCCGGCCTCCCTGCGCGGAACTCCCGTTGCAGCGGTTGTTCTCACCAACGGCGATATTGATCACATCGCGGGTTTGCTGACTCTGCGCGAAAAAACGCCATTCACGGTTTTCGCCACCGGAAGCGGCATGGATATTCTGACAACAAATTCCGTCTTCAATGTGCTGGATCCGGACCTTGTCGACCGCACCCTCGTGTCGGTGGACGACATGTTTGAACCGGTCCCGGGTCTCAGGCTCACACCTTTCTCCGTGCCCGGCAAAGTTGCGTTGTTTCTTGAAGACGAAGCCGCGCTTGATCTGGAGGCGGTCGGCGATCAGACGATCGGGCTTCTGCTGGAAGCAAACGGCAGGCGGGCGGCTTACATCCCCGGGTGTGCCGCGCTGCCCGACTGGTTGCTGGTGCGGCTGGATGCTGTTGATCTTCTGATGTTCGACGGCACCGTCTGGGAAAACGATGACATGGCGAAAACAGGTACCGGTCGGAAGACCGGCGCGCGCATGGGTCATATTGCTCTGAGCGGCGAGGACGGCAGCCTTGCCCGCCTGGATGCGCTTGCGGCCCGCAAGGTCCTGGTGCACATCAACAATACGAACCCGATCCTGCAGCCGGGCAGCCGTGAGCGCAGGCAGGTAGAAAACGCAGGCTGGGAAATAGCGCATGACGGAATGGAGATAGAACTTTGAACAGTTTCACACCGGACCGCACATCATTCGAAGCCAGGCTTCATAAGATCGGCGACGAACGCTACCACGACAAGCACCCGTTTCACCATCTGTTGCACTCGGGGGGCTGCACCCCCGATCAGGTCCGCGCCTGGGTCATCAACCGGTACTATTATCAGTCCCGAATTCCGATGAAGGACGCGGCATTTCTCTCGCGCGTGACCGACCCTGCACTGCGACGCAGCTGGCGGCGGCGCATCGAAGACCACGATGGCACGGAAGACGGAACCGGCGGCATCCACAGGTGGCTCAGACTGGCCGAAGGCGTGGGGCTTGATCCCGATTACGTATCATCGGCCCGGGGCGTGCTTCCCGCGACACGCTTCGCCGTAGATGCATACGTGCGTTTTGTCCGGGACGAGCCGATGCTGCCGGCGGTTGCCTCCTCCCTCACGGAACTTTTTGCACCCAAAATTCATAAAGACCGGATTGCAGGGCTTCTGGAGCACTATGAATTCGCCAATTCCGATACGATTTCCTACTTTCAGCACCGTCTTTCGGAAGCGCCAAAGGATGTGGCCTTCGGTCTGGAATGGGTACTCGATCATGCGGTGACAAAAGCCGATCAGGACGCCGCCGCAAACGCGCTGATCTTCAAGACGGAGGTGCTCTGGGCCCAGCTGGATGCACTCTATTCGGCCTATGTCTCGCCCGCGCGCATCCCGCCGGGCGCTTGGCAACCCGGAGAGGGTCTGTTGCAATGACACCCCTGAGTGTGCCTGTATTGCCGCGGGGCGTCCGCCGGCACTTTGACAAAGTGCGCGGGGTGCCTGTTCTGCTGGGGCCCGAGCGGGTTCTGATGCTTGATGAGATCGGCTGCGCTATACTGGATCAGGTTGACGGGATCTCGACGCTCGACCAGATATCAAGCAGGCTCGCAGAGATATTTAATGCCCCGAAGGACGATATCTCAAAGGATGTCGCAGAATTCCTGACGGATTTAGGCAACAAAAAGCTGGTGGACAGTTCCCATGGTTAATCCCCCGCTGGCAATGCTTGCCGAACTCACGCACCGGTGCCCGCTCTCCTGTCCTTACTGCTCTAACCCGCAGGAACTTACGCAAAAGGATCGTGAACTGACAACTGCGGAATGGACCTATGTCTTTGCGCAGGCTTCCGATCTGGGCGTGTTGCAGTTGCACCTCTCCGGGGGGGAACCCGCCTCGCGCACGGATATCGTCGAACTGACAGCCGCAGCACAACAGGCAGGGCTTTATACTAACCTGATCACCTCCGGCATCGGGCTGACGCGTCGCCGGCTGAATGCTTTGCAGGACGCGGGGCTCGACCACATCCAATTATCGGTTCAGGGCGTCACAGCCAAAATCGCCGACCGTATCGGCGGATACAAAGGCGGGTTCGACCGCAAGATGCATGTGGCCGAACACATCGCTGAAATGGGTTTTCCGCTGACGCTGAATGCCGTGATGCATCGCGAAAATCTGAATGATCTGCCGGCAACGCTCGAGATGGCGCTGCGTCTCAGGGCGCGACGGGTAGAGGTTGCCTGTGTCCAGTTCCAGGGCTGGGCACTGAAAAACCGTTCGGCTTTGCAGCCGACACGGGAACAGGTCGACAGTGCGAAGAAAACCGTGCGCGAGGCGCGCACCCGCCTTGAGGGTGATATGGTCATCGACTTCGTCCCGCCCGACTATTACTCGGATTTTCCCAAGGCATGCATGAACGGATGGGGATCGACGGGTGTTAATGTCACCCCGGACGGCACGGTGCTGCCCTGTCATGCGGCAGAGACGATTCCGGGGCTCAGTTTCCAGCGGGTGACGGACAGGCCGCTAAAAGAGATCTGGTACGACAGTGACGCCTTCAATGCGTATCGCGGCACGAGCTGGATGCCTGAGCTTTGTCAGTCCTGCGAGCGGCGGGATGTGGATTTCGCAGGGTGCCGCTGCCAGGCAATGGCCGTGCTCGGTGATCCTGGGGCAACGGATCCGGTATGCATGAAATCGGAAGGTCGCGCCGTTCTGGATGCATTGCTGGACAGCGAAGTTCAGCCCGACACCGTGCCGGAGCTCGTGTACCGGCGGTTATAAACACGATGCAGGGTATCACCGCACAAACGGCGCCGCATACAATCTGCGACGCAGCCATGTCTCGCGTCGATCACTGAACCGGAGTGATTTCAACTTCGATCTGCGCGAACCAGTCGGCGACCGCGCGTATCTGATCGTCCGTCATGTCTGCTGCAATGACTGACATGATCTCGTGATTGCGCTTGCCGAGGCGATACGCTTTCAGCTGTGTGTCGATATAGATATTCACCTCACCCGCAAGGTTCGGGGCTTCCGGTAACAGCGAAATGCCATTCGCGCCGTGGCACGACACGCAGGCCTGGGGCGCATCCTCGTCAGAAACGCCGTCGGGCAGCGTTGCAGTGACATTGTGCGCTGCATACCAGGCCGCAACATCGGAGATCTGCTGCGCCGACAAGCCAGCCGTCACGACCGACATCATCTCGTGCTCCCGGGTGCCGGTCTTAAAGGCCATAAGCTGGTTCTCAAGATATTCTTTAGGTTCGCCACCGATATGGGGTGCGATGGGGATTTGAGCGTACCCGTCAATCCCGTGGCATGTCCGGCACATATTTGCGATCTTACGACCTGCATCTGCGTCATCCGCAATCACAGGGGGTGTCCCGGCGAGCATAAGCCCGCCGAGAAGTACAGTTACCGCTCTGCGCATTATTCAGCAGGTTGCGGTTTGTAGGCGATGCGCCAGATGGCTCCGGCGAAATCATCGGAAACGAGCATTGAGCCGTCTTTAAGGAACGCAATGTCCATCGGACGTCCCCGGTACTCACCGGTTTCCTCATTCAGCCAACCGTCAGCGAAAACCTCCGCTCCGACGGCATCACCGGTTTCCGGATCGAGGGCAGTGTACATCACCCGGGCGCCGACGGGTGTCGTGCGGTTCCATGAGCCGTGTTGCGCCCAGAAGATCCCGCCCTGGTAGTTGTCAGGATAGCTTGAGCCCTTGTAAAAGCTCATCCCAAGGTCCGCCGCGTGCGCCGTCAGCTCCAGCTGTGGCTCAACGAATTCGACACCTTCAGGACGCGGGAAATCGCTTTCAGACACGATCTCGACCCTGGAGTTTGTCCACGGGAAGCCGAAATGCTGCCCTGCGGCGGTTTGCCGGTTCAGCTCGCCCGGCGGAATGTCGTCACCCATGCCGTCAACCTGGTTGTCCGTCCACCAGAGCTCACCGGTTTCAGGGTTGAAGTCCTGCCCGACCGAGTTCCGCACACCGCGTGTAAAGACCTCACGCCCCGAGCCGTCAGTGTTCATGCGGATGATGCCACCGATGCCGATTTCGTCGTACATCTCGATCTTGTCCAGCGGCTGCACGTTATGCGGCTGGCCGAGTGAGATGTAGATCTTGCCATCGGGTCCGATATCGCAAACCCGGGCCGTGTGGTTGAAGCTCTCTTCCTCCGCGGGCACCAGTTCCCCCTGCGGCACGACGACTGCAACGGCAGGGTCCGGTCCTTCAAAGAAAAACTCCGCAGCAGGGAAATTCAGAACGCGGTTGCGTTCGGCGATGAACAGAAACCCATCGGGCGAAAAGCAGGGGCCATTCGGAATGTCAAAGGTAACCGATGGTGCAAAATCCTTTACCTCGTCGGCGACGCGATTGCGGTCGCGGTCGACAATCGACCAGACTTTGTCCTTGCGTGTTCCGGCAAAGACGACAGTGCCCTGCGGGGCCACCGCCATGGAGCGTGCATCGGGCACGACTGCATAAAGGCTCACCTCAAAACCATCAGGCACATTGATGTTCGGAATGATCGCTCTGAGTGCTTCAGCGCGCTCGCCTTCCTGGTCGATAAACGTATGCGCAGCATCGGTTTTCTGCATGTTGCCGAGCTTGTCCATATTGTCCTGGGCCACGGCTGCGGTTGCCAGAACGGTGCTCGCAAGAAGCCCCGCAATCAATCGTCCATTCATAGGTTCTTTCCTCCCGTTTGGTTCAGTAAATACAATCCGCCATTCTGGCGGGCTGTGTTCACGGACTCCCACAGTACCCTGTAAACACTTGAAGTTGTCAACATTTTTGGTGGGACGATATGTCAACCGCCTCAACCGGGCGTTGCACGAAACCGCCTTGTCGCGGGGTCAGTCCCGGTCTGAAGGTCCTGTTGTGCAATACAATTCTGACGTTAAAGCGCCTGCTTAACATCGCTGAATAGGAGAAATGAGAGTATCGAAGGCCAGATACTTTCATTGGGCGCCCAGCCAGTGTGTCCGGTGATCGATACAGCCGATGTGCCTGAAAACAAATCGGTCACATTTCATGGCAGATGGTTGTTTGAACTCTCCCGGAACATGATCCAACATAGGCCCGGTAGACGGGGGGCCGTCACTTCGAAAATTCCGAAGCATCCGGCACTGCGAAGGTGGTACGTTGAAAATGGCTGAGAGCTGGTTCAGGGCCAGGATTATGGTGGCGTTTCTTGCGCTCTGGGCCGCGTCTGCGGCTGCTGCCAACGACATTATTGAAATTGCTTATTTAGGCGTTCAGACTCAGCGCCCCCCGGTCCTCGCAACTCTGGACCGGAGCCCCGATGACCCCGGCATCGCAGGTGCACAAACCGCGCTGGCCGAGCTCAATACAGCCGGTGTCTTTCTGGGCCAGGTCTACAGGCTGAAAACGGTGACCGTTCCCGTGGGTGAAGACCCGCTCGAGGCCGCAGAACAGCTTCTTGACGCGACACGCCTGCTGGTACTGGATGCACCGGCAGAGGTACTCACGGCGATCGCTGATCTGCCCGCCGCTCAAGGAGCATTGCTGTTTAACACCTCGTCCGGTGATCCCAGTCTGCGAAACGACGCCTGCCGTTCAAACCTCCTGCATACGATCCCGTCCACGGCTATGCGGACCGATGCGCTGGCTCAGTTTTTCCTGAGCAGACGACGCACCGATTTTGTCATGATCTCCGGCAAGCATGCAATAGACCAGTCCTATGCCGCTTCCGTGCGACGGTCGCTTCAGAAATTCGGGCTGACCCTGAAAGCTGAAAAAACCTGGGATTTCAATGCCGGTATGCGCCGCAGTGCCGCGGCAGAAATGCCGCTCTTCACTCAGGATTTCGGTGACTACGACACGCTGATCGTCGCTGACGAAGTGCACGATTTTGGCCGCTATGTCATGTACAACACGTGGCAGGCGCGGCCCGTTGCAGGCTCGGAAGGGCTGACCCCGGTCACCTGGTCCCCCGTTATTGAAGACTGGGGAGCGGTACAGCTGCAAAGGCGTTTTGAAAAACTGACGGGCCGTGGAATGACATCCGGGGACTATGCAGCCTGGGCCGCTTTGCGCGTGATTGGCGAAGCCGTGTCCCGCACAGGCTCAGCCGATCCGCTCGGGCTGCGCGATTACATTCTTTCAGACGCATTTGAGATTGCCGGTTTCAAGGGGCGGCCACTGACGTTTCGGACCTGGAACGGGCAACTCCGCCAGCCCATCGCACTGACGCACCCGCGCGGGCTGGTGGCGTCGGTTCCACTGGAAGGCTTCATGCACCAGACAAACGCGCTTGATACCCTGGGGTTTGATCGCCCCGAAAGCACCTGTGCGCTGTTCCGATGATCCGTATCGCCGCAGCATTCTTTATGTATTTTTCAGCCGCAACTGCAGGAGAGGTTTGGGTCACCAATGAAAAGGACAACACAGTTTCTGTCATTTCGACGGATACTCTCGACATTGTAAGGACCTATCCGACCGGCGAACGCCCGCGCGGAATAAGTTTCTCCAAAGATTTCTCCAGACTATATATCAGCGCCTCTGACAGGAATGTGGTGCAGGTCATGGACCCCCTGACGGGCGAGGTTCTGCACGAACTGCCTTCGGGTAAAGATCCGGGGCAGTTCGTTCTGCACCCCGACGATCAGCATCTTTACATCGCGAACGAGGACGATGCGACCACGACAGTCGTCGATACAGTCACGCGCGAGATCATCGCCCGGATCAGTGTTGGTATTGAACCGGAAGGCATGGCCGTTTCGCCGGATGGCAAAATCGCTGTGACAACTTCGGAGAACACGAATATTGTGCACTGGATCGACACCACGACCGGAGAGATCTTTGCAAACAGCCTTGTCGACAACCGCCCCCGTCACGCCCGGTTCAGCAGCGACGGATCCGAATTGTGGGTCAGCTCAGAGATAGGTGGCACAGTCACGATCTTTGATGCAGCATCACAAACTGAAAAGGCTAAAATCAGTTTTGAGATCCCGGCGGTACATTCTGATCTGATGATGCCCGTGGGGTTAGAGTTTGCACGTGATGACACGCATGTCTTCGTGGCACTCAGCCGCGCCAACCACATCGCCGTCGTCAATGCGGAGAGCTATCTGGTTGAGGACTACATTCTTGTGGGAAGACGCGTCTGGCATATGGCGTTCAACGGTGACGGGTCCCTGTTGTTCACGACCAACGGCGTGTCCGGTGACGTGACGGTGATCGATGTACGCGCGCGTGTGGCTCTGAAATCGATAAAGGTCGGTCGATATCCATGGGGTGCTGCATGGCGCGCGCTGCCGGAAGACTGATCTCAAAAACAAATAGCGCCGCCGGGCACTGTACCTGCGCAGGCTTTTGAATTAGCGATCATAACGTATACCCGGCCTGCTGATCTGATATGTCCGGATTGTGGTAATTCAGGCAAAACGGAGCAGTATTGGAATGAGCGGGCTCAGCGTTTCAGGGATCAGCTATTCTTACGGATCGCGTGTGGCGCTTGACGATGTGAGTTTTGAGGTGCCGCCTGCGACGTTCTGTGCACTGCTGGGTCCGAACGGTGCCGGAAAATCCACCCTCTTCAATCTTCTCACAAGGCTCTTCAGCACGTCATCCGGCAGGATTGAAATCGCGGGCTATAATCTGAACAACGACCCGAGACAGGCACTGTCTCACCTCGGTATTGTGTTCCAGAAACCCACTCTCGATCTCGAACTTTCGGTGCGACAAAACCTCAGATACTTCGCAGCGCTTCACGGGCTGTCAGGCGCGAAGGCCGACAAACGCATCAATCTGTGTCTGGATCAACTCAACATGCTTGAGCGGGCCGGAGAGAAAGCGCGCAGCCTGAACGGGGGCCACCGGCGTCGCGCAGAGATCGCTCGTGCGCTTTTGCCGGAACCGGATGTTCTGCTGCTTGATGAACCAACCGTCGGACTGGATACGGCCTCCCGTAGGGGTATTACAGATTATGTGCATGACCTGGCCAAAGAGGGGACAACCGTTCTCTGGGCGACGCATCTGACGGATGAAATTCGCTCCGACGACCACATTGTTGTGTTGCATCAGGCAAAGGTACGCGCCGTCGGATCAGCGGAAAGTATTTGCGGGGAAGTGTCCCTGCAGGACCGGTTCCTGCAGATGACGGGAGCAACACCCTTATGAACCCTTACCTCACGTCCTTCCGGGCCATTGTCTTCCGTGAAGCGCTTCGCTTCCTCCAGCAACGCGAGCGTTTCGCCGCTGCACTGATACGTCCCCTTCTGTGGCTGCTGGTCTTTGCCGCGGGTTTCCGTGCAGCACTCGGTCTGAGCATTATCCCTCCGTATCAGACCTATATCACCTATGAGGTCTATATCGTGCCCGGACTGTGCGGGATGGTCATGCTGTTTAACGGCATGCAGTCATCTCTCAGCCTCGTTTACGATCGGGAAATGGGTTCGATGAAGCTCTTGCTGACGTCACCCCTGCCACGCTGGTGGCTGCTTTTCTGCAAGCTGGCAGGCGCCACCGCCATCTCCGTTGCTCAGGTTTATGCTTTTCTGGCAATCACGGCTGCGTTCGGCACTGTTGTCCCGCCGCTTGGGTATCTCATGGTCCTGCCTGCACTGATCGTGGCCGGGCTGATGCTGGGCTCTCTGGGGCTGCTGCTTTCGGGCATTGTCCGACAACTTGAAAACTTCGCCGGCATCATGAACTTCGTGATATTCCCGATGTTCTTTTTGTCCTCCGCTCTTTATCCGCTTTGGAAAATGGCGGAATCTTCAGAGATCTTATACGCCATCTGTTCGGTCAATCCGTTCACACATGCTGTCGAACTCATCCGGTTTGCTTTATACGGTCAGTTGAATGCGCCTGCTTTGGCCTGGACGCTGCTGGCAAGCATCGTGTTCATGGCCCTCGCGATATACAGCTACAACCCGGGTCGCACTGGTATGGCACGCCGGGGGTGAGCCGGCAGACGCGTAGACTTCAGGCTGCTGTTTACATGGAGCCAGGCTTTCCGCCCGCCTCTTTGAAAGCACCACAAGGCAGGTAATCTCACGACCTGCCTTGAAGCAGCAGGGAGTGCGCCTTTTGACACGGGAAGGCTGCAAGTGGACCCTGCCCGCCTCAGAACGCTTTCGTTTGAAAGCTCAACCTGGCCCCCGTGTTCTGAGCGTGATGAATGCGCTGATGTGAAGACATGCGTTTCGCGTGCTGAAATGAGGTTGGTTCCTGCATCCTGAGAACGGGCACATTGACGCCGGCGGACACGCATCCGCCTTAAAAGTTCAGACCGGTTTCGCGGTCACACAGAAATTTTTCTGGCTCGGCCGGAGAAATTGTCGAAAACTACCTGCTATGAAAAATATTGGTTTGGCAGCATTCGTGACCCTTTCCGCGGCATTGATCGTCGCACCGCACGAAGCAACGGCCACAGAGACCGGAGAAAGCGACTGGGTCATATACGCCGAAGCGGCGAATGGTGACCTCCATTTTTACGATCCGTCACGTGTGGAAAGGGTGGATATGGTGCGTCGCGTCTGGACGCGCGTCCGGTACAAAACATCCGTCATGGGCGCATCCGGTTTCCGGAGCCTGCTGGAAATAGACTGTGCCGGCGGAACCGGGAAAGCGTTGCAGAGCACGTTTTTCACTGACAGAAACTGGGAAAAACCCGCCATGAAGACGGACACGTCAGAAAAGCAGAAACGCCGGATCGTGCCAGGTTCCGCGACGGGTCGCCTGACAGAAGTCGTCTGTGATAATTAAATCTCCGAGGTGCCGCCCGCGTCGGGCCGTTTCCACGCCTTTACCTTTACCAGACAAAAAAATGCCCGCGGTACCGGAGTAACGCGGGCACATTGTCTTCAAAGTCTGCCTCAGGGTCTGAGGGTTACTTCATGCTTTCCGCTGTGACCTGATAGATTTCACCGGCATCTGTAGCCACATAAAGCGCGTCATCCGGCCCCATAACCAGACCACGGAATCGCTTTGAGAACCCAAGCGGCATGCGCGTGATCCCGTTGATCCCCAGACCATCAGGCGTGAGGCTGATCATGTCGATCCGCGAGCCCGGCGGTGTGTCACCAAACCCGATGCCCATGATGCCGACTGCCAGATTGCCTTCGTAGATACCCCAGTTGCTGCCCTTCAGGAACGCGGCAGAACCGGTCCCCTGGGAGAAACCATTGTTGTTCCAGGATGGCGGCATCAGATCGTCAAATCGCGTGTCGCTCATCGGCGTGTATGCAGCACGAATGGCAGGATCCACAGCGTCGAGCTGGTTTGGCTCGTAGCCGCAGTATTCATCCGGGCATTCGCCGCGACCGCCGGTGTTCTGCGCGGGATCCCAGCCGGCATTGCCACCATTCACAAGAGCGGTGATCTCATCGTTGTGCCAGGGGCCATGCTCAGCCGTGAAGGCTTTACCATCGCTTGGGCGGAAATCGATGCCCTGAACATTTCTGTGTCCGTAGGTATAGATGCGCTTGTCGAAACCCTCGGGCGGATTGTTATCCGGGTGTGCATTCCCGTCCAAATCGATCCGAAGCACCTTACCGCACAGAAGCTCTCCGTCCTGCGGGCAAATTCCGCGGTGCCGGTCACCACCGGCGACCCAGAGGTAGCCACCCGGCCCCATGCGGATTCGACCACCGTTGTGGGCACCAGGGCCACCAAACGGCTGATCGGACTCGAAGGGCTTATACTGAATGTCCGTCACAATGTCGGTTCGCTCGGAGACACTCATGAGGTCGTCGCTGACCACAAATCTCATGACGATGTTGCCGTCGCATTTCTCAAAATTGGTTTGGCAGCCATCCCCGTGATATTTGTTCGACGTCGAGTAGACGAAAAGGATGCGGTTCTGTGCAAACTGCCGGTCGGGGACCACGCCAAGCATGCCGGCCTGTCCCTCGCAGAACAGGTCACTGCCGCTGTCGGCATAGCCTGCGCTGTCCTTCATGCCGTACAGTGCATGCACCGTGCCGTCGGGCGTTCTGACCGAAAGACCCTTGCATTTTTCCGTGAAAAACATCGTGCCGTCCGCCAGGAAAGCCATATCCCAGGGATTTTCAAGCCCCTCAAGAACAACGGATGATGAGATTTTTGGCACGTCCATGCCTTCATGCCCGTCTGCCTGAGCAGCGAACGGTAGTCCGAACACTGCGGCAGCAGCCAGGACCCCCGAAAAAACTCTGCTTGTTGCTATACTCATGTCTTCCTCCCTGTTTGATTATTGGACTTCGTAAGTGGCGTCTTCCAGGTACGCGGCCAGGTTATCGATTTCTTCATCGGTCAATGGCTTTGCCATCATAATCATCAGAGATGAGTTCGGGCCCTGTTTGATGCCCTCTCTGTATGATTTTAATTTGGCCGTCGTATAGGCGATCTCGTTTCCGGAAACCTTCGGGTAACTGGCAGCGCCTTTTCCGGCCTGCCCGTGGCAGGAGACGCAGGACTCCTGGTATCTGATTTCGCCTGCCGCCTTGTCGGCGCCAAACCCGTGATCGGGAAAAATCAGCAAAAGAAACAATAACATACCGTGGGAAATTTTATTCAAAGCACCCTCCTCGACGCTGAGAATTTCACGCTAAAGGAACAATCAGACACATTCCAGTCTTGCAAATTCCGGCATTGAGCGTAGAGACGGTTTTCGCGAATCGGCACGGTCCTTGCTCTGCCCTGACTTCGTCATCCGCGGTTACCTGTTCTCCTGTCAGGCCATCTGGCGGATTATCGGAACAGACGTCAGGTGTGCGGCCGTCGCGGGCCAGCCCCTCGATGATATCGCGGGCTTCAGACATCTGCGCGCTATCCTCACTCGGAGGAACAACTGAACCGCACGCTTGGAACAATATCAATTTGTGCCATCCTTGAGAGGATGTCGCGCCCAGCCCGCTCGCCGAGCCTTGGCAGAATGTGCAAAGCGAGTGGGCTGAACCAGCGCCCGGCTTTTCCATCGTGCTTTAGATCTGCTTTTCGACTTTCAAATGCGTCTTCCGCAATTTCGCGCAACAGATTTCGACTTGATAATGCTGCGCGTCTTTCTCTTTCGCGATTTTTGATTGGGTCTATTCCCAGCGCTACTGTAGCACGGTGTTCGGCGGCTAACTCCCGAGCAAGTTTTGGGCTCACTGAGCTGATACCACCGAGACCCATTTCTCGCCGCCGGCCATGGAGGGAATACCTAAAATCCCACGTCCCGCCGCCGTCAGCCCTTTTGAAGAGTCGCAGCCCGAGGCCATCCTCGTGCTTTCCGGGAAGCGCAGACTTTACAGAAATTGTGGTTAGCTTTCCGATGTCATATCCCCCAATTTACCCCCCCCAAAGCATTCTGAGATGAAGTGATTTACTTGAGGCGATACGAGGCGTAAATACCTGACTTTTATTAAAATAATTCAATAGGGGACATATCTTGAAAGCTAAAGATACAAATATTCAATTCCCTCCGGCAGCACCAGTTTTTCCTCATATCATTACCTGATGAAGCGCTCACAGTGCCCTGCGTCCGGGTGTATATCTTCAGCCGTCTCATCCGGTCGGATTGATGCCGGTGCACAACGCGATATGTTATGCGCAAAGACCCCTCTGACAGATCCGATCGGACAGATGAATGAAACGCCGAAACCTGCTGCACTCCGGAACCACCGTTTCTGAAATCGGTCTCGGGTGTCTGAGCTTTGCCGGCTTTTACGGACCGAGCGACGAAAAAGAAGCCCATACCACGCTTGCCATGGCACGCGATCTCGGGATCGATTTTCTGGATACCGCAAACGTGTACGGCATGGGAGTGTCAGAAGAGATCATCGGGTCATTCCTCAGAAGCGGCGGCACGGGGTTCACCATCGCGACAAAAGCCGGCATCTGGCGCGACAGAGAGCACGGCAACCGCGGGTTTAACAACAAACCTGACTATCTGCGCCGCGAACTTGAAGGCTCGCTCAGGCGGCTTGGGCTGGAGCAGGTTGACCTGTTCTATGTGCATCGCCGGGATCGCGGGATCGAGATCGAAGACGTGATGGAGACGCTGCTGACCTTTAAAGCCGAGGGCAAAATCGCCGGCATCGGGTTTTCCGAAATTGCGCCGGCATCTTTGCGGCGCGCCGTGGCCGTGGGGCCCGTCGATGCGGTGCAGAGTGAGTATTCGCTCTGGACGCGCCAGCCTGATCTGGGCCTGCTGACCACCTGTAAATCACTTGGCGTCACCCTTGTGCCTTACGCGCCGCTCGGGCGTGGCATTCTGGCCGATAAAAGGCTGGACCCGGCAGCTTTTGGAGACAGTGATTTCCGGCGTGGAAATCCGCGTTTTACGGAGCCTGCCTTCAGCCTGAATATGCAGCGGATCACAGAGTTCAGAAAACTTGCTGAGGAACTGGGAACGACGACGACTGCCCTTGCGCTCGCGTGGTGTCTGGCGCGGGGTGAACGGGTTATTCCGATCCCGGGCACCCGGACGGCGCAGCATCTGGCCCAGTGCGCCGCCGCAAGCGATTTCGAAATGACCGGAGAGATCATGGCGGCGCTGGAGACGGTGCTGCCCGTTGGCTGGGCGCATGGCGACAGATATTCCGCCGCGCAGTGGAACGGTCCGGAAGGTTACTGCTGACCTACTGTGATCAGTCGAGGCCTTTAACTGCGATCTGCGCATCGGGCGCCGGTCTCAACACTTTCTGAACGAAGTAGAGTCCGGCAAACATTGCAATACCGATCAGATCAGTGGTGAGCCCGCCCGAGATCATAAAGAGCGCCGCCAGCACAATACCCACCCGCATGAACCAGGCAGCGCGGGCGCCAAAGAACCAGCCCTGGACGCCTGCAGACAGCAGGAACACCCCGAAGATCGCGGTAACGGCGGCCTTGAGCACGATAAGCCATGCACCCTCCATCAGGATGGCCGAGCTGTAAAAGAACATGAAAGGCACAATAAAGGCCGCGATGCCGATCTTGAAACTGGCCACCGACGTTTCCATCGGGTTAGAGCCCGAGATGCCCGCAGCCGCATAACTCGCGAGCGCCACGGGGGGCGTGATCGCCGAGAGTACCGCAAAGTAAAAGACGAAAAAATGCGCGGTCAGCAGCGGGATACCAAGCTGCACCAGGCCCGGTGCGACGACCGAGGCCGCCACCGCATAGGCCGCGGTGGTCGGCATGCCCATTCCCAGAAGGATCGCGATGCACATGGCGAAAAAGAGCGCCAGAAGCTGACTGACACCGGCAAGATCGAGCAGCAGCGCGGAAAAGCGCGCACCCACACCGGTCAGCGAAATCACACCCACGATGATGCCCGCACAGGCGCAGACGGCGATGATCTGAATGGACATGATGCCTGCAAGCTCAAAGGCCCGCAGGATCGAGCGCAGACCCATCCGGTTCGGCGTGAGCCATGAGACAACAGCCGCGGCAACAGTTGCCAGCGTGCCGGCGCGGATCACCGAATAGCCCATGAAGAGCGCCACGATCAGAATGATGATCGGGATGAAAAGATAGATCTGCCGCACGAGCTTGTTGAACTTAGGCAGCTCATCCTCGCGCATGCCGCGCATGCCCAGCTTGGCGGCCTCGAAATCGACCATGAAGTAGATCGAAACGAAATAAAGCACCGCAGGGATAATCGCGGCGATGGCAATCTCGGTGTACGGAATACCCGTGATCTCGGCCATGATGAAGGCGCCCGCGCCCATGATCGGTGGCATGATCTGGCCACCGGTGGAGGCCGCGGCCTCAATCGCGCCGGCGGTCTTTTTATGATAGCCGACCTTCTTCATCAGCGGGATGGTGAGCGAGCCTGTGGCCACAACGTTGCCCGCCGAGGTGCCGTTGATCATGCCCATCAGACCGGATGCAAAAATCGCAACCTTAGCAGGGCCGCCCCGGGCGCGCCCCGCAGCCGCAAAGGCGAAGTTTACGAAGTAATCACCCACTTTGGAGGCCTGAAGGAAGGCCGCAAAGATGATGAAGAGGATGATATAGGTCGAGGAGACCGCCGTTGTCGGCCCGAGGATACCTGCATCGGAATAGACATGGCCGAAGAAGCGCTGCCAGGTATAGGCGTTTGTGACCGCGAGAATGCCCGGCATCAGATGAGCGGTGAAGGTATACAGCAGGAAGATGCCGGTGATGATCACCAGCGCGAGGCCCGCCACGCGGCGTGTAAGCTCCATGATCATCGCCGAGCCCGCCGTCGCAGCAAAGGCCACACCGATCGGCACGAATGTGGTACCGACCGAGTTACGCGCAGCTGTGCCGTAGATTGCGACCAGATAGGCGGCGACCACAATGGCGCATACCGCAAGCACAATATCACTGAAGGCAAAGGCAGTGCGCTCGCGACGCTCGAACCAGCCCAGGATGATCGCGCCGAAAGTAGCGACAAGCAGCGGAATGCCGAACCAGCGCACTTCGCTGAGGTAGATTTCGGTGCCGGGGAAAGCGGCCCAGGTGGTCAGCCCGCCCATCTGCGGCAGGGTGTCGGAGTTGATCAGGTTGAAATAGCCAATGGTCGTGACAGCGGAAATAAGTGCCGGGATGAGAAGCAGAGCCGCTGCCAGCGAGATGATGCGCGGGCTGGTTTTTGCGTCTTCGTCTTCGGACGGGAATATATGTGCGGCAAAGAGCAGAAAACCAAGCGCCAGCGCGCCTGCAATATGCACGATCCGGAAGTTCCAGGTTTCCAGCGGGAACTGGGGCAGAAACGGCAGTTCCATGCCTGTCATCGATGACAGCGAAACCCCGTTCAGGGCCAGCATGTGAAACGAGGCATAAACTGTCGCCAGCGTCGCCAGGATGATGCCGGAGGTTCCGGCAAAAGTGCGGCGGTTACGCTCTACGGGTTCTTCATCAACACCCTCGGCAAGAACAATATCGTCCGTCGGCCCACCCTGCGGTGTGATTGAATTGTCTGACATTGTTCCCCCGGTTTCAAAACCTGCGCGCGTTTCATGGCGCAAAGCTGAAAATGCCTGCGCCACTCAGAGCGGCGCAGGCCGAATTCTCAACAGGTGCCCGTCATCCGGGCGCCTGAGCAACAGTTACATGTCACCGTGGATCATGTCTGCAGAAATTTCCGCACCGGCGTTCTCGGTGAACCAGCGTGCGGCACCGGGGTGCCATGCCATGACGGTGTTGCGGTCCCAGAACTCAGGCAGCGACGATTGTGCCGCGCGGTGTGCTGTAACCATACGCTCATTGTCGGACATGACCGCGTCAACAACTTCATAGATGAAGGTCTCGGGCAGGTCACAATTGGCGATGGCGAAGTTCCACATGGAGACCGAACGCGCCGGTGCTTCGAGAGTGGTATAGGCCGTTGCGGCAATATCAAAGGCAGCGACCGGGAAGGCTGCGATGATTTTCGCCTGCTCTTCTTCGGTGAACTCGATGATGTTGATGTCGGTCTGCACTTCAAGCTGCGAAACCGCCGGAACCGGTACACCGGCCGCAAAAGCGATCACGTCCAGCAGGCCGTCCTGAAGCTGACCACCAAGGTCAGACCAGCCGCCGTTGCGACGGTCAAAATCGACACCGAGCTCTTCCATCATGCGCGGGAAATACGTGTCGGAGGTCGAGCCGGCAGGGCCGAAACCGATGGCCGCACCGGCCGGGATATCCGCGATGGATTTGATGCCCGAAGACGCCAGAGCCGTCACAGAGAACGGTGTCTGGTACATCGGGAACATTGCGCAGGCGTTGTCCATCTGCAGGCCGGGTGCGATCGGGTTGCCGCCGCCGATGGATTCTGCAGCCGGACCCATGGTGGTCATGCCGAATGCAAGATCACCGGTGTGCACCAGCGCCATGTTCTGCATCGGGCCGCCGGTGACTTCCGCGCCGCCGTTGACGCCGAGCACATCAGAGACGATGCCGGCCCAGCCGGAACCGTAGCCGAAATAGGTGCCGCCCTGCGAGCCGGTGCCGACCGTAAAGCTGTCCGGCCAGCCGGTCCTGTCGACGTGCCCGTCGGCGAATGCAACGGTTGCTGTCATTACTGTTGTTGCGGCCACCGCCGTAATTCTGGTGAGTACAGTCATAAGGATTTTATCCTCCCCTTAAGTTTTTTTGCGCGTCAGACCGCCGGGCCGGGTGTCACTCCCACCGACCCGACGGCAAAAATCTGCGTGCTGTAACGTATAGGCCGCGCGGGGCGTCTCTCAAGACTGTATTCGCCGATATACTATCTGTTATATTATATAAAAAATTTATCTAATTAAGTCTCACGCGGTTGCAGAGAGTGCGGCAAGGTCTTTTTCCAGCACGGACATAAAGGCGTCGCGTGCTGCGTGCCGGGTGTCGCGCAGCCAGACGGCAGCAAGGGCAAGCTCTCCCTTGGTGCGGTCCCGGTCCGGCACAAGATCAATGAACGTCACGCCCCCGACGCCAAGGCGCGAGGCCCATCTGGGCACGATCGCGAGCCCGACGCCGGTGCCCACCAGGCTCACGATGGTCTGTTTTTCTTCGGCGATCTGGGCGACGCGGGCAGTGAGCCCCGCCTCAAGAAAGAGTTTCATCGTCATATCGTGGCTGTGCGGACGCGAGCGTCGGTCCGGCACAATCAGCGGCTCTTCGGCCATATCCTCCACGCGGATCACTTTTCTGGCTGCAAGCCGGTGATTCTGCGGAACGGCTACCACGAGTGTCTCTGAAAAGAGCGGGCGGAATTCCAGCCGCGCATCGCGGACTTCGGGCGGGCGGACAATCGCAATATCAAGCCGGCCTGTCAGAACCCGCGGCAGCAGGCGGATGGTTTTCTGCTCCATCAGCTCAATGGCAACATCCGGCAGACCGGCTCTGAGACGGGGCAGAATCTGCGGCATCAGCCCCGCTGCGGCACTGTCGATCACCCCGATCCGGAGAACCGCGCTCTGTTCTTTCTGCTGTTCGCGGAAATCAGTGGCGAGCTGTTCGGCACGCTCCACGATTTCGCGCGCGGCTTCAACGAAATCACGGCCCGCATCGGTGAGCGAGACGCTGCGTGTTGTCCGCACGAGCAGCCGCCCGCCGAGGCTCTCCTCCAGAAGTCGGATATGACGGCCCAGCGAGGCCGGCAGCATGTTCAGACGCTGTGCCGCCCGGCCGAAATGCAGCGTATCCGCAACGGCGATCAGGCACCGCAACTGTCTGAGTTCCATGGAGAGCCTGCATATTATTTAAGAATTAAATATAATATTCTTTCATTGCACTCACCTCGTCAAGTCGCAGATACAGGGACAAACCCGGGCAGCACCGGCACACAGACAGCCCCATCACTTACGCCGGTGCCCCCTTCACTTAGCAGGAACCAGCTATGAAAACCTACAGGATTGCCGCCATCCCCGCCGACGGGATCGGCCCCGAAGTCATCGACGCAGGCAACGAAGTGCTGGCCGCACTCGCGGAGCAGGAAGGCGATATCGCGTTTGATGTGACCACGTTTGACTGGGGATCGGACTATTACAGAAAGCACGGCGTGATGATGCCTGAAGACGGGCTGGAGCAGCTCAAACCCTTTGACGCGATCTATTTCGGAGCGGTCGGCGCGCCGGATGTGCCCGATCACGTGACGCTCTGGGGGCTGCGATTGCCGATCTGTCAGGGCTTTGATCAGTACGCCAATGTGCGGCCCACAAAGATCATCCCCGGAGTGCAGTCGCCGCTGCGCAATGTGAAGGTCGGCGACCTCGACTGGGTCATTGTGCGCGAAAACTCCGAAGGCGAGTATTCCGGCCATGGCGGACGCGCGCACAAAGGCATGCCCGAAGAGGTTGGCACTGAGGTTGCGATTTTCACCCGCGCCGGTGTCACGCGGATCATGCGTTACGCCTTTTCCCTCGCGCGGCAGCGACCGCGCAAGCTGCTGACCGTGGTGACGAAATCCAACGCGCAGCGCCATGGGATGGTGATGTGGGATGAAATCGCAGCTGAGGTCTCGAAAGAGTTTCCGGATGTGACATGGGATAAGATGCTGGTCGATGCGATGACCGTACGCATGACACTGAAACCCCAAAGCATCGACACAGTCGTGGCCACCAATCTGCATGCCGATATTCTCTCGGATCTGGCCGGCGCGCTGGCGGGCAGTCTTGGCGTGGCACCCACCGCGAACATTGACCCCGAAGGCCGGTATCCGTCCATGTTCGAACCTATTCACGGATCAGCTTTCGACATCACCGGTCAGGGCATCGCAAACCCGGTCGCGACCTTCTGGACCGCTGTACAGATGCTGGAGCATCTGGGCCAGCCGCAGGCAGGCGAGCGGCTGATGAGCGCGGTTGAGCGTGTCTGTGCCGCCGGAATCATGACGCCGGATGTGGGCGGCACAGCCACCACACGCGAGGTCACGGATGCGGTGATCGAGGCGATCCGGGGCCGCAACACCCTTGCCACGGTTGAGACAGCCACAGACTGAACCCGCCTGTCCGGCCGCTGCGCCGACTGGCCGAAAATTCCACCCGAAAGGCAAACGATATGACCGAAAACACCCTGAAAATCGCCGTGATCCCCGGAGACGGTATCGGCAGGGAAACCGTGCCCGAGGGCCTGCGGGTGCTGGAGGCCACGGCAAAGCGGTTCAGTCTCGGGCTGGAATTCGGGATGCATGATTTCTCCTCTGCTGACTATTACGAAGCGCATGGCGAGATGATGCCGCCGGACTGGAAAGACAGGGTGGGCGGCAGTGACGCGATCTTTTTCGGAGCGGTGGGCTGGCCGGAAAAGATCCCCGATCACATCTCTCTCTGGGGTTCGCTGCTGCAGTTTCGCCGCGAGTTCGACCAGTACGTCAGCCTGCGCCCGGCGCGCGCAATGCCGGGCGTACCGCTGCCGCTGGCGGGGCGGGCGCCTGGTGATATCGACATGATGATCGTACGCGAAAACACCGAAGGCGAGTATTCGTCGATCGGCGGTCGCATGTTTCCCGGCACCGACCGCGAGGTGGTGATCCAGGAGACGGTGATGAGCCGGATCGGGGTCGACCGCATTCTGAAGTATGCCTTTGATCTTGCGGAGAAACGCAGCGGGCATCTGACATCCGCCACGAAATCGAACGGCATTTCAATCACCATGCCTTACTGGGACGAACGGGTAGAGGAGATGGCGAAAGGCTATCCTGACGTGCGCGTCGATAAGTTTCACATTGATATTCTGACAGCACAGTTTGTGCTGCACCCCGACTGGTTTGATGTGGTCGTGGCCTCGAACCTCTTTGGTGACATCCTGTCCGATCTGGGGCCCGCATGCACAGGGACAATCGGCATAGCGCCTTCGGGAAACATCAACCCGGAGGGGCGGTTTCCGTCGCTTTTCGAGCCGGTACACGGCTCCGCACCGGATATTGCGGGCAAGGGCATCGCCAATCCGATCGGACAGATCTGGGCCGGAGCGATGATGCTGGAGCACCTTGGCCATATCGACGCCGCGCGCGCCATGGTTGCTGCCATTGAGACGGTGCTCGCTGAGAAAGCGCTGCGCACGCCTGATCTGGGCGGGGCCGCCGATACAAAGACCTGTGGCGAGGCGGTGGTGGACGCGGTTCTGGATGGTGCTTCCGGGTGACCGCATCACGGCATATGCCGGGGTTTGCGATGCACCGGCGCGCGGTAAACGGTGTGACGATCAACTACGCGGTGGCCGGAGAAGGGCCCGGTCTCCTGCTGCTGCACGGGCATCCGCAGACGCATGTCGCCTGGCGCAAAGTGGCGCCGGATTTCGTCGCGGCAGGGTACCAGGTTGTGGCCGCGGATCTGCGCGGATACGGCGACAGCGACAAACCGGAAAGCGGGCCACCGCACGCAACCTATTCCAAACGTGCGATGGCGCGTGATCAGGTGGCGCTGATGGCAGAGCTTGGACACAGGCGGTTTTCCGTCATTGGCCATGACCGCGGCGGGCGGGTGGCGCACCGCATGGCGCTGGACCATCCCGGGGCCGTGGACAGGATGGTCGTCGTCGATATCGCGCCCACGGCGACGATGTATGAACGCACGGACAAGGCGTTCGCTACCCGGTATTTCTGGTGGTTCTTTCTCATTCAGCCCGATGGCCTGCCGGAGCGGATGATCGGCGCGGACCCTGCATATTTCCTGCGCCGGCATATCGACGGGCAGGTCAGAACGCCGGGTGCGGTTTCAGATGAGGTCTTTGCCGAATACCTGCGGTGCTACGGGGATCCGCGCACCATTCATGCCATCTGCGAGGATTACCGCGCCGCCGCCGGGATCGATCTGGAGCATGACGCGGCGGATGCCGACCGGAAGATCACTGCCCCCCTGCTCGCGCTCTGGGGTCGCAAAGGCGTGGTCGGTGAGCTTTACGATGTGCTGCAAACCTGGCGGGAAAAGGCCCGTGAGGTGGAAGGGGAAGCGCTTAACTGCGGACATGCAGTGCAGGAAGAGGTGCCGGAGGCTTTTTCCCGCAGAGTTCTGGAATTCCTTGGTCGCTGAGGTGACGCAGGAGGGCGGCTGCGCGGGCCCCCACATCACCCATCACGCCCGGCACTGCAAAAACTGAGTGGCCCGGCTTGCGAAGTGCCGCGCTGAATGTGACGCTGCAGGCGGGTGGCGCAGATCCTCAGCGCTGAGAGTTTCGCACACCGCCCGCACGGGAGGCTGTCCTCAGAGGCAGTCGCCAGAATGATTTACCGGCACCGGCGCGCTCCGCGTCTGTGGCCGGTGCAGCTGCCCTGGGAAAGGTGACATATGTCCGAAACGATGCCTGAAATGACCCCGCCCGAGATCAACAACGGCGCACTGCGCGCGCCGGTGGACCCGGGCCTGCTGGGCACGGCTGTGCTGGATAAACCAGGTGCTTATGAGGCTGGCAGCTTTCAGAGCTTTACGCTGACCTATACCTGCGGACGGTTCGGCATCGACGACAGCGGCAGCCTGCGGGTGGCTTTCCGCTTTGCCACCGATCAGACAAACCCGCAGTTTGACGACCCGCAGGCGCCCGGATTTACCGAAGTCACGGCCTCCAACAATGCGGTGCTGCAGACGCGGTTTGATCCCAAGGGTAACATCCGCCCCTGGGACAGGACCCTGCAGATCAAGGTCGTGAAGGGTTTCATGAAGGAAGGCGACACGATCACCATACGCTTCGGCGTCACCGATCAGGGCGGGCCCGGCATGCGGCTGCAGACCTTCTGCGAGAGCCGCTATGAATTCCGCGTGCTGGTTGACCCGATCGCAACTTATAATTTCCAGACGCTGCCGGTGCAGCCGGCGATTTCCATCGTGCCCGGCCCACCGGAAACCTGGGTGGCCGTGGTGCCCTCGACCATTGTGCCGGGAGAGCCCTTTACACTGAAAATCAAGGGAGAGGACCGCTGGGGCAACCCGTCGGATCAGGTAGACAAACGCCTGACTGTGCGCGCCAGCCAGACGCTGAGCGGGCTGCCTGACGTCATCGGGATGACGCCGGGCCGCTTTGCCACCGAGGTCGCGGGGCTGACGGCAGACGCGGAAGGTCCGCTGGCGATCACCCTTCATGACAGCGACGGCACGCCGCTGACAAGCTGCAACCCGGCGGAAGTTGTGGCGGCACCGGAGCGGCGCAGCTTCTGGGGCGACCTGCATGGCCAGTCCGATGAGACGCTGGGCACCAACAGTGCGGCGGATTATTTCGCCTTCGGGCGGGATCGTGCGTTTCTTGATGCCTGCGCGCATCAGGGCAATGATTTTCAGATGACGGATACCTTCTGGAAAGACCTCAATAAAGTGACCGCGCATTTTGACGAGCCCGGGCGGTTCGTCACCCTGCCCGGCTATGAATGGTCCGGCAACACAGCGCTTGGCGGCGACCGGAATGTGTTTTTCCCGGTCGAGGGGCGCACCATGCGGCGCTCGTCACATGCGCTGATCGAGGATCAGAGCGACGCGGGCACTGACTGTCATACGGCGGGCGAACTATTTGAAGCCTTTGCCCGTGAAGAAGAATGGGACGTTATCTGTTTTGCCCATTGCGGCGGGCGCTATGCGGATATCACGCTCGCTCATGACGGGCGTTTTGAGAAATCGGTTGAGGTCCATTCGGCCTGGGGCACGTTCGAGTGGATCGTTCAGGACGCGTTCAAAAGCGGCTACCGCGTCGGGATCATCGGTAATTCAGACGGGCACAAGGGCCGCCCGGGTGCGAGCTATCCCGGGGCCGGCTGGTTCGGTGCGGTGGGCGGGCTTACCTGTTTTCTGATGCCGGAGCTGACCCGCGAGGGGCTCATCGGCTGCATCAACCGGCGCCATCACTATGCCACAACGGGCGGGCCCTCGGGGCGCATGCGGATGGAGCTTGATGTTACCTTCGCGCAGGACGCCACGCTCTGCATCGATGATCCCGCACTGGTGAGCGATTACCGGAGCGAGACCTGCACCACCGCCATGATGGGCGATATCGTGCACCTGCCCGGCGGCGATGCGCAGCTTGATTTCACGGTATCCGCGGCATCGCCGGTGCGCCGGATCGACATCTTCAACGGGACCGATCACCTTGAATGCATCCGCTCCTTCACGGATGAGGCACCGGGCAACCGCATCGGCGTGCTCTGGGAAGGTGCCGAATACCGGGGCCGCTTCCGTGCCGTGCCATGGGACGGTTCGGCACATTTTGAGGGGTCCACGATCCGCGACGTCGTGCCGGTGAACTTCTTTAACCGCGATAAAACGCTGGATATGCCCGACGCCAGGACATTGAACTGGCAATCGGTCACGACCGGCAATCTCGCAGGCTTCATTGCGACGCTGGAGGACAGCACCGCAGGCACGCTGGAAATCCGCACAGCCCTCATAAACGAGACGGTTGCGCTCAGCGACATCGGATATGACGATACCGTGCTCGATGCCTCCGACATCCTGCCGCGTGGAATGAGGCTTTTCCGTCTGCCCGATGAGAACTCTCACAGGACGGTCAGCATCACGCGCAGTTTCACACCGCAGGAAGGCCGCGACAATCCGTTCTATATTCGGGTAACGCTTGAGGATGGCACGCAGGGCTGGACCAGCCCGGTCTATGTGCTCCGGTCGGTCTGACCGCGGCGCAAAGGGCTTACATGCCGGCGAGGGTGCTGAGCGCCGGGTGGGCGAAACTGCGCGGCACCGTCACCGCAAAGAAGGGCTCGGCAATCCCGAGGTCAAAGGGCGCAGTGGCGACCCGGCCTGACGCGATCTCATCCGCAAGCACCACCGCAGGCGCAATCGCGAGCCCTGCGTTTTCGCGGGCAAGCAGGCGCACCATCGCCATGTCATCGACGTCGGCAAGGATATGCGGCGTAACCCCGAGCTTTGCGATCAGGTTCTCAAATCCGGCGCGGATCACATTTTCGGTGGGCAGAATGAGCGGTTCTGTTCTGAGCAGGTCGCGCAGCGTCTCGTAATGCAGCCTGCTCGGATGACCATGTATGCCGACCGGCTGCTCTGCGATTTTTTGCGCGGCAAAGGCTGTGCTTTCGCCGGCGGCCGGGATTTCCGTCGTCAGCACGACATCAAGGCTGAGCGTTTCCAGGTCTGAAAGCAATGTGGCTGTATTGCCGGATTTCAGCACCACCCGGTGACGCGGATTACTGAGCAGCGGGCGGATAAACTGCATCTGAAAATTGCGCGAAAGCGTCGAGAGCGCGCCGACCCGCAGAGGCCGGTCAACGTCGCTGCTCAGATCGAGCGTCGCCAGAAGGGCCGCGCCTTCGGTAAAGATCCGTTCCGCGTGCTCCAGCGCAATCTTTCCGGCTTCGGTCAGCACCAGCCGGCGCCCCACGCGATCAAAGAGCGCATGGCCCAGACGGTCCTCAAGCTGGCGGATCTGCATTGACAGGGCGGACTGCGACACATTCAGCCGTTCCGCTGCCCGGCCGAGATGCCCGCCCGTCGCGACTTCGCGGAAATACCGCAGGTGATGATAGTTAAGCTGTGCCATCGTTCACTTATAATGAACAATATAATATGAAAGATATATTTTTATTTATCCTTTGGCCGCGATACCACCTCTTTGAACACTAAAAGGGGTCTGAAATGGATATCGTCGTTACAGTTCTGAGCTCACTTGCTGAGCAGCTGCAGAAGCCGACACTGGCTTTTCTGATCGCCGGCATGGTGCTGGCTGCCATGGGCAGCAAATTCGAAGTGCCCGAGCCGGTGTATAAATTCATCGTCATTCTGCTGCTGCTCAAGGTCGGCATGGGGGCGGGGATCGCCGTGCGCGATGCCAATTTCCTGGAGCTCTTTGTCCCGGCGCTCGGGGCGGCGTTTGTGGGGATCACCATCGTGCTGCTCGGCAGCCGGACACTGGCCCGCCGCAAAGGCATCAGCGAGGTTGACGCGCTGGCGACGGTCGGTCTTTTCGGCGCAGTTTCAGCTTCCACGCTGGCTGCCGGCATGGCGATCCTTGATGATGCCGGCATGTTCTATGAAGGCTTTATCGGCGCGCTCTACCCCTTCATGGACATCGCGGCACTTGTAACGGCCATTGTCATGGCGCGGATGTCGGCGGCACGGCGCGCCGCGGGCTCAGTGACCGTAAACGCCGGCGGCACGATGACTGCGGGCGGCGGCAGCGGCATGGGCGGCCCCGGCAAAGGTGTGATCGAAGAGGGTCTGCTGAAGAACATCCTTGTGGACACCCTGCGCAGCCCTGCGATCTCTGCGCTGCTGGCGGGTCTGGCTCTGGGCCTGCTGTCGGATCCGAAATCGGTTTACGGCAGCTTTTACGAGCCGCTCTTCCGGGGCCTGCTGTCCATCCTGATGCTGATCATGGGCATGGAAGCCTGGGCGCGGGTCTCTGAGATGCGGAAAGTCGCACATGCCTACATCCTGTACGGTGTGACGGCACCTCTGATCCACGGCATGATCGGGTTCGGCGCTGGCCTGATCGCCCATGAACTCACAGGGTTTTCGGCAGGTGGTGTTGTGCTGCTGGCGGTGATGGCGGCATCAAGCTCGGACATCTCGGGACCGCCGACGATGCGCGGTGCTCTGCCCGATGCCAATCCGTCGGCCTATGTGGGCACTTCCACAGGCATCGGCACACCGGTCGCGATCCTGTCGATCCCGCTCTTCATTGCCCTCGCGGAAACGTTCATCGGCTGAGGCGCGGATAAAAGACCCTGGCCAGGGGGCGGTCTCTTCTGAGGGCCGCCCCTTTTTTCATGGCGCGGGACAGGGAGCGGACGACAAGGCGTCAGGCGGAGATCAGGCGGGCAAACGGACCGGTCTGATCGGCCACAGTGGTTTTCAGCACCGCCAGCGACATCTCATCGTCTTTCACAAAATCGATGAAGTTCTGATTGAGGTTGCTGAAAATCAGCCCGCCCAGCGCCTGCGCATCCAGATCGACTCTTACATCTCCCCTCGACTGCAGGGCGGCGACAAGATCGGTTACCTGGGCTGCCAGTCGCCTGTCCAGATCATGATAAAGCTGTCCGTTACGCGTGCCCGGGGCCTCGATCGAGAGCGCCATGGCGCTGCGCCACATCTCCTTTGAGAGATACTCCAGCGAGTGGTCGTAATAGCCATAGATCAGCGACAGAAGTGCCACCTGCACCCCCCCGGGCGGGTTGGCTACGAGTTCGGCCCCGGCCTCGAGCACTTCCTCGACTTCCATGGCCACCACAGCGATCAGAATATCGCCTTTGGTCTGGTAGTAATTATAGACCGTGCCCACCGAAACGCCGGCCCTGCCCGCGATGTCACCGATTCGCACCGACCGGTATCCGCCGGCCCGAAACTGCGAAACGGCGGCCCCGAGAATGCGGCTCCGGCGGTCTGCCTTCTGTTTTTCACGCAATCCGGACATTTGATCTTTCGCTTTGGCGGGATATTTACGATTTAGCGTTGACGAAATTATGAATGAGTTCAACTTTTTTCACAGCGGTGCCGGGAAAAGGTGCCACAGTCATAACAAGGGAGTGAATAAATGAGCCGCATGACAACAATTCTGCTGAGTACTACGGTGCTGGGCCTGAGCGCAGCAGCTGCTGCCGCCGAAGGAGAACTCAATGCCCTGGTGTGGTGCGACCACACTGATCCCGGGCTGATCGAACCCTTCGAAGAAGAGTTCGGCGTTAAGGTAAACCTGCGCGAATATGAAGGCACAGGGGCCGCACTTGCACTGCTGGAGCAATCCCGCCCAGGCGACTGGGACGTGCTGGTGATCGACGGCATCGACGTCTTCCGCGCGGTGGATGCGGGCCTGCTGGCGCCGCTGCCCGCCGAAGGTCTGCCGACGGCTGATTTCTTCCCCGAGGTGGTGATGGCCGACAATAATGTGGTCGATGGCGTGACCTATGCCGTGACCGAAAAGTTCGGCTACAACACGATTTCCTATAACTCCGAAAAGGTCGATCCGGCGGATATGGAAAGCCTCGCGACCGTCTGGTCGGACAAATACAGGGGCCGGATCAGCATTTATGACTACTACCTGCCGGTCATGGGGCTTGCCGCCATCGCCAACGGGATCGACACTGCGGGCATCGACAGCGGATCGCTTGAGACCATCGGTGGCACGCTTTCCACCCTGCGCGGTCAGGCGGCATCGGTTGCCGGCGTTGTGGCGGCCCAGACAGCGCTTGCCACGGGCGAGGTTGATATCGTCGTGGGCGGCGGCGAGTGGCTGACAGCCGTGCTGGCCGAAGAGCAGCCCGAACTGACCTGGACGATCCCGAAAGAGGGTGCGGTCCGCTGGGCGCAGTCCATCGGGGTGCTGGAGGCCAGCGAGAACAAGGATATGGCCATGGAGTTCGTGAAATACATCACCGGCCCCGAAGGCCAGGCGCGGCTTGCCACATCGTCGTGTTTCTGGGGCATGCCCGCCAATGCCAAAGCAGGTGAGCACCTGAGCGATGACCAGAAAGCCGTTCTGCGCTGGGACAGCCAGGCCGATTATCTGGCCCGCACACAGCTTTATCCGGCCCCTGACACCGATCTCGACATCGAGATGCAGGACCTCTGGCTCGATACGCTCCAGCAGTGAGCCGGCCTGCTCCACGTTTTAAGGGCGGGGGATTTGTCGCCCCTGCCCTGCTGTGGACGCTTGCTTTTTTCGTCGTGCCCTTCCTTGTGATGGGCGCGATGAGCATTGCCACGCTTGAAGGGCGCACTCTTGTCTGGGGGTTGTCGCTCGCCAATTACATTGAGCTCACTGAAAAAGCCTATCTCTGGCGCGCGATCATGGTCTCGCTTGAGATTACGCTGACCGTGACCGTGGTTTCCGTAGTGCTGGCCTATCCGCTGGCCTGGATCATCGCCTTTCGCATCCCGCAGCGCTGGCAGCGGCTGGCGCTGTTGCTGGCGATCCTGCCGTTCTGGACCTCTTATGTGGTCCGCTCCTATGCCTGGCTGCTGGTGCTGGCGCGTGAAGGCGTGGTGAACCAGACGCTGATGACCCTGGGGCTGATCTCTGAGCCGGTGACCCTCGCCAATACCCGCTTTGCCACGGTCACGGGCTTCGTGCATTTCTTCGTGATGCTGCTGACGCTGACGATCTATGCCAACCTGGTGCAGCTTTCGCCCAATTACCGGCGTGCCGCGATGGATCTCGGGGCATCCGCGTTCCAGACTTTTCGCCATGTGATCCTGCCGCTCACGCTGCCCGGCATCGTCACCGGCGCGTTTCTGACCTTTGTCCTGTGCATCGGCGACTATGTCACGCCGCAGATCCTCGGCGGCAATACCGAGCTTACAGTGCCCCAGGTGATCATGGTGCAGCTCGGACGACGCGCCGATTTCCCGCTGGCCTCTGCGCTGGCGATTGTGCTCATGGCCATCGTCACGCTCGTCTATATCCTGTCGGCACGCTGGCTGAGGCTTGACCGGATATGATGCGCTTTCTGCCCTGGGTGTACCTCATCATCGCATTCGTTTTCATCTATCTGCCGGTGGCCTCGCTGGTGCTCTTTTCCTTTCAGGACGGCGGGCTGCCGGTACCGCCCTTTGAGGGGCCATCGCTGCGCTGGTATGCGGATATCCTCAGTGACGGGGATGTCATGGCCGCCCTCGGGAACTCGCTTCTGGTGGCCGCGGGCTCAGCCGCCCTCGCCTGCGCGCTGGGGTTTCTGGCGGCCTACGGTCTGGCGCGCCACGTCCTGCCGGGGTCCGCACTCATCCGCGGGCTGCTGATCGCGCCTCTCACCGTGAGCTATCTCATCGTGGGTCTCGGCCTGCTCATTGTGATCCAGCGTACCGGGCTCGGACTGTCGCTGATGACTGCGGGCATCGGCCATGTGGTGATCAACCTGCCGCTTTGCTTTGCCATCATCTATGCCTCCATGGGTGCACAGCAGCGGAACGCCGAACGCGCCGCACGTGATCTGGGGGCTGATGAGTTCCGCGTCATCACGCTTGTCACCATCCCGATGCTGGCTCCGGCCATTGCCGCGGCGTTCTTCTTGTCCGTCACGCTCAGCTGGGATGAGTTCATCATCTCATTCCTGCTCACCCGCTTTGACGTCACCCTGCCGGTCGAGATCTGGTCGATGCTGCGCTCCGGCCTCTCGCCCCGGCTCAATGCCATCGGCAGTCTTGTCTTTCTGGTCTCCGTGACAGCGGTGCTCATCCTCGAAATCTTTGTCTTCAGAAAAAACCGCTCATGACCGCACCTGTTTCAATAAAATCTGTCAGCCACAGTTTCGGTGATTTTCAGGCGCTCACGGATGTCTCGCTCGAAATCGGCAGCGGAGAATACGTGACCCTGCTTGGCCCTTCGGGCTGCGGGAAAACCACACTTTTGTCCGTGCTCGGCGGTTTCATAGACCCCACCACCGGCGAGGTTCTGATCGACGGGCGCGATATGACCCGCGTGGCGCCGGCAAAACGCCCCACAACCACGATGTTTCAGGACTACGCGCTTTTTCCGCATATGTCGCTGCGCGATAACGTGGCGTTCGGGCTGCGCATGGCGGGCATGGGGCGCGCGGCCCGCTACGCCGTGGCGCATGAAATGCTGGATCTTGTGGGTCTTGAGCATGCCGCCGCCACCCGGCCCCATGCGCTTTCCGGCGGGCAGCGGCAACGGGTGGCGCTGGCCCGCGCACTGGCAGTGAAGCCTGATGTGCTACTGCTGGATGAACCACTTGGCGCGCTCGATCTGAAACTGCGGCGGGCGATGCAGGACGAGCTCAAATCCATACAGCGCCGCGTTGGCACCACCTTTGTGCATGTGACCCACGACCAGGAGGAAGCGATGGCCATCGCCGACCGGATCGTGGTGATGAATGCCGGCCGGATTGAGGACGAAGGCCCCCCCGCCCGTATCTACCGCGCCCCTGCCACGCTCTTTGCCGCTGATTTCATGGGCGAGATGAACCATTTTCCGGCCCGCTCTGACGGCGCGTCGGTGACAACCGCTTTCGGGGCACTGCCCGGGCTGCAGATGGCCCCCGGCGAGGCTGTGCTCTGCATCCGTCCGGAGGCCATGCGCACTGGCGACGGCGCGCTGTCGTTCGGTCCGGGAAAGGTCGCCGCCTCTGCGTTCTTCGGCACCCATACCCGGGTGCAGGTCGTGCCCGAGGCCGCCCCTGATCTGGTGCTGACCGCGCATCTGCCGCCTTCGGAGATGCCCGAGGCCGGCAACCGGCTCACACTCTCGGCGGATGCCTCAGCATTCAGCCTTTTCCCGGCAGGAGACTGACCCATGGACCGTGCAGCCCCCGAAGACTGGTACCGTCTCGAACGCAAAAGCGATGATATCACGCTGATCGCGGAGCCGTTTATTCAGGAGTTTTACCGCTGCAACGTCTGGCATGTACGCGGGCGCGACCGCGATATGCTGGTGGACAGCGGCATGGGCGTTGTATCCCTGCGCGAATGGGTGCCGCTGGTCACCGAACGCGCGCTCACAGCTGTCGCCAGCCACACGCATTTCGATCACATCGGCTGCCATCACGAATTTGACGACCGCTGCGTGCACCGGCTGGAGGCAGAGATCATGGCCGATCCGACGAATGCCGCCACGCTTGCGGATCCCTACGTGACCGATGACATCTTTGACCGGCTGCCGCCCCTGCCTTACGCCTCTGCGCAGTACACCGTAACATCCGCCCCGGCCACGCGCCTGCTGGAAGATGGCGATGTCATTGATCTTGGCGACCGGCATTTCGAGGTCATTCACACACCCGGCCATTCGCCGGGTGGCATTGCGCTCTGGGAGGCCGCGACGCAGACGCTCTTTTCCGGCGATATCGTCTATGACGGCCCGCTGATCGAAGACACTTATCATGCGGATGCAAAAGACTATTACCGCTCAATGGTGCGGCTTTACGATCTGCCGGTGCGGGTCGTGCACGGAGGACATTTCCCGAGCTATGACAGCGCGCGCCACCGCACGATCATCCGGGCCTGGCTCGACGAAAAAGACAGCGCCTGAAAAAAACTTCGCAAAAATCACCTGTGCCACCAGGGATTGACCGCCGGGCTGCGTCAAACGAACGTGATGCGAATGGAAACAAGCGACGAAGACCTCGCTCTGGCAGCGGCAGGCGGCGACAACCGCGCCTTTTCGGCGCTGCTGGAGCGGCGGTATGATACGGTCTTTCGTCTCGCATTCCGGCTCACAGGTTCGCAGCATGAGGCAGAGGACCTGACCCAGGATGTCTGTGCCGCACTGCCCGTGAAACTGCGCAGTTTCGCAGGCCAGTCGCGCCTGAGCACCTGGCTCTACCGCGTGGTGGTGAACGCAGCACATGACCGCCGCCGCAGGGCCGCGACCCGGGCGCGGGCGGCTGATGGATGGGGCGACTGGGAAGTGAACCGGCGCGCAGAGAACGCCGAGACGGCGGCGGAAATTGACTGGCTGACCATCACCATGCGCGCCCTGCCTGACGATCTGCGCGACACGCTGGCGCTTGTGCTCGATGACGTGACGCACCGCGAGGCGGCGCTTGTTCTGGGCGTCACAGAGGGCACCGTCAGCTGGCGCGTGTCAGAAGCCAAAAAACGTCTGCGCGCACTGCGGGCAGAGCAGGAGGCATCGCTATGAGCGACGAATTCGACGACCTCAAAGCGGCGATGCGCGCCGCCACCCCGCCCCCTGACCCGGGCAAAAAGGCCGCCGATCTGGCGCTTGCGCAGAAAAATTTCGCAGACCTCCAGGGATCGCAGGATGAGGCACGTCTTACTTCCACCAGGGCCGGTCATGGCCTGCTGAACGGAGTAAAGACAATGCTGAATTCACTGACAACACGCGGCGGCCTGACCGCCACCA
This sequence comes from Roseobacter ponti, assembly GCF_012932215.1. Lineage (GTDB taxonomy): Bacteria > Pseudomonadota > Alphaproteobacteria > Rhodobacterales > Rhodobacteraceae > Roseobacter > Roseobacter ponti. The sequence continues at coordinate 3,424,795 of NZ_CP048788.1, forward strand.
CTGCCCTCGTGGCTGTCGGCGTCCTGTTTCTGACGCCGCTGGGCGAGGATCTGATGACGCCGCCCTCCCCGGTCACCGATCTGCGCAACCCGGTGCCCGCCGGCGTCGATTACGCGGATCAGGCTGAAGCGGAAAGCTCCGGGCCTGCGGACGATGCATCATCGCAGGATAACAGTGTCCCCCTTGTGCCACCCGCGCCACAGGTCTCAGATCGCGCGGCCAAAACATCCGGGCTGCGCGCGCCCACAGCCGAGCTTCAGTCGCTCGCTGAACCGATGGCCGACGCGCCGGTTGTGACCAAAGAGGTCTTCATCGACCGTCCCGCACCGCCAGAGCGGGACGCCGGCAGTGAAGAGTTTGCAAACGCCGACGCCAGCCCGGTGCAGATCACCGCTGAGACCCCGGTTTCGACCTTTTCAGTCGATGTGGACACAGCGTCTTACTCCGTGATCCGTAATTCTCTGACCAGCGGGTCTCTGCCCGGCGCCCGCGCGGTGCGGATCGAGGAAATGATCAACTACTTCACCTATGACTATCCGGCACCCGAGGGTGGAGTACCCTTCCGCCCGACGGTGAGTGTCAGCCCGACGCCATGGAACGCGGACACGCAGCTGGTTCAGATCGGCATTCAGGGGGTCCTGCCGGATCTGTCCGACCGTCCGCCGCTCAATCTGGTGTTCCTGATCGACACGTCCGGTTCGATGAACCAGCCCGACAAGCTGCCGCTTCTGGTGCAGTCTTTCCGCCTGATGCTGGGTCAGCTGCGCCCCGAAGATCAGGTGGCGATTGTGACCTATGCGGGCAGCGCGGGCCGGGTGCTGGATCCGACACCGGCGGGCGAGCGTGACGCCATCCTCGCGGCTCTGGAAAACCTCTCGGCGGGCGGCTCGACGGCCGGTCAGGCCGGGTTGCAGCAGGCCTATCGCACCGCCGCCGCCATGACGGAAGAGGGAGAGGTCAGCCGCGTTGTCCTTGCCACGGACGGTGATTTCAACGTCGGATTGTCAGATCCCGAGGCGCTGAAAGACTACATCGCCCGCGAGCGCGACAGCGGAACTTACCTTTCGGTGCTCGGCTTTGGCCGCGGCAATCTGGATGATGCAACGATGCAGGCCCTGGCGCAGAACGGGAACGGACAGGCCGCCTATATCGACACGCTGGCAGAGGCTCAGAAGGTGCTGGTGGACCAGCTTACCGGCGCGCTCTTTCCGATCGCCAATGACGTCAAAATCCAGGTGGAGTTCAATCCCGCACAGATCGCGGAATACCGGCTCATCGGCTATGAAACCCGCGCGCTGCGGCGCGAGGATTTCAACAACGATGCGGTGGACGCGGGCGAGATCGGCGCAGGCCACAGCGTCACGGCGCTTTATGAGATCACGCCGGTGGGCTCGCCGGCACAGCTCAGCGACCCGCTGCGCTATGCCCCTGCCGCCGATGCGCCGCAGCTCGATGAGCTGGGCTTTCTGCGGCTGCGGTATAAAGAGCCCGGCAGCGACAGCAGTCAGCTCATCGAACTGCCCCTGACCGAGGATTCCGGTGCGCCGGGCGACAATGGTTTTGCTGCTGCTATGGCGGGTTTCGGACAGCTGCTCACCGGTGCCACCTATACCGGCGATTGGGGCTGGGATGAGGCCATCGCTGCGGCCATTGCCACCCGCGGCGAGGACCCGTTCGGTTACCGCACCGAAGCCGTGCAGCTCATGCGTCTTGCGCAGAGTCTCAGCACCCGCTGAGGCCCGGTGGCGCGAATCTGTTGACGCAGCCCGGGCTTTGCGCCTAGCGTCCCGGTGATACTGGACAGTTGTGTACAGTATCACCGGCAGGCTGTTCAGGAGATCGGGCATGAAATCGCATTACCGCGTGGTCGTCATCGGGGGAGGCGTCGTCGGTGCGTCGGTTCTTTATCACCTGGCAAAGCTTGGCTGGACCGATGTCTGCCTCATTGAGCGCTCTGTGCTGACCGCCGGCTCCAGCTGGCACGCCGCAGGCGGCATCCACGCGCTGAACGCAGACCCCAACATTGCCGGGCTGCAGGCCTATACCATCGATCTGCTGAGCGAAATCGAAGCCGAAAGTGGCCAGAACATCGGGCTTCACATGACCGGCGGGCTTACGATGGCCGGTACGCCGGACCGCTGGGAATGGCTGCAATCGGCCTACCGCACCTTCCAGTCCATCGGCATCGAAGACTGTCGCCTTGTGAGCACCGAAGAGGCCGTGGCGCTCAATCCGATCATGTCGGGCGAGGGTCTTCTGGGCGGCATGTGGGCCGACCGCGAAGGCTATATCGACACCACCGGCACGGTGCATGCCTATGCGGGCGCTGCCAGAAAGCGCGGTGCGGAAGTGATCGAGCGCAACCGGGTGCTGGAACTGAACCAGACGCTGCAGGGCTGGGAAGTTGTCACCGAAAAGGGCACGGTGTCCTGCGAACATGTGGTCAATGCAGCCGGCCTCTGGGCCAAGCAGGTCGGGCGCATGGCGGGCATCGAACTGCCGGTGAGCCCCCTCAACCACCACTATCTGATCTCTGACACGATCCCGCAGCTGGAAGAGCTGGACTTCGAGGTTCCGATGACCGTCGATCTGGAAGGTTTCACCTATCTGCGGCAGGATCAGAAAGGGGTGTTGCTGGGCATCTATGAGATCAACCACCAGCACTGGATGATGGACGGCGCGCCCTGGGAATACGGCTTTGAGCTGCAGCAGGAAGACCCTGACCGGATCGAGCATGAGCTGACCCTGGGGTTCAACCGATACCCCTGCCTGCAGGAGGTCGGCGTGAAGACCTGGGTCAATGGTGCCTTCACTTTCTCGCCGGACGGCAATCCGCTTGTGGGACCGGTACGCGGCAAGCGGGGCTACTGGTCGGCCTGTGCCGTGATGGCGGGTTTCCTGCAGGGCGGCGGCGTCGGCAAAAGCCTTGCTGAATGGATGATCCACGGCACGCCCGAGGCCGATGTTTATGGCATGGATATCGCGCGCTATGGCATCTGGGCAGAGAACAAACAGTATATCAAAGAGACCACCGGCCAGTTCTATACCCGCCGGTTCGTAATGACCTATCCCAACGAACAGCTGCCCGCGGGCCGGGTGCTGAAAACGCCGGGCGCTTACGCGGATATGACCGCGGCGGGCTGTCAGTGGGGGCAGAGCTGGGATCTCGAAGTGCCGCTCTACTTCGCTGAGACCGGTTTTGAGGAAACGCCCGCGCTCAAACGCTCCAATGCCTTTCCGATCGTCGCCGATGAGTGCCGGGCAGTGCGCGAAGGCGTGGGCCTGCTGGATATCTCCGGGTTTTCCCGCTTTGAGGTGACGGGGCCGGGAGCGGAGAAGTGGCTCGACAGAATTATGGCGTCAAAACTTCCAGGACCCGGGCGCGCGCGGCTGGCACCGATGCTGGCCGAAGACGGCCGGCTCAAGGGTGATCTGACCGTGTTTAACTGGGGCCCGGACCCGGACGGACAAACCACATGGTGGATCATGGGCAGCTACTACCTGCGCGCCTGGCACCTACGGTGGTTTGATGATCACATAGACGAGGGGGTTCAGGTTCGCGATCTGGGCGATGATACTGCCGGCTTCTCTCTTTCAGGTCCGAAATCGCGCGCGGTGATTGAAAAGCTGACCGACGGGCCGGTGGGCGATCTGCCCTTTATGGGCTGCGGGAGTTTCGATATCGGGTTGCTGCGCTGTAAAGTCGGGCGGCTCTCGGTCACGGGTGAGCTTGGCTATGAGATCCATTGCCGCGCGGGCGATCACGCCACCCTGCGGCGGATCCTGCTGAAGGCCGGGGCGGATGCGGGTATCCGCGAAGTCGGGTTCAACGCCCTGCTGAGCCTGCGGCTGGAGAAAAGCTTTGGCATCTGGAATGCGGAATTTACCCAGGGATACACCGCTGGCATGACCGGCATGGACCGCTGGATCGACTGGAACAAGGACTTCACCGGCAAAGCGGCGGCCCTTGCGGAACGCGACGGCAACGGACCCGCGCGCCGCCTTGTGACGCTGGAAATTGCGGCGGATGAAGCGGATGCCAGCGGCTATGAGCCGGTCTGGGCGGGGGCCGAAAAAGTTGGCTTCGTCACCTCAGGCGGCTACGGGCACACAACCGGCAAATCGCTGGCCATGGCGCTCGTGGATGTGGCGCATTGCGCAGAAGGCTCAGACCTGTCGGTGCATGTGGTCGGCGTGGAAAAGAACGCCAAAGTCATCGCGCCTTCGCCTTATGACCCGGCGGGACAGGCCATGCGGACGTGACCATCGCGGAGAATAAAGGGCGACGCCGCACCCGGCGTGGCGGCAGCACGCCCGCACCGGCGCGCGACATCAACTACCGCAGTCTGCGCAACCCCTTCCCGCCGGCCCGTGTCTTCACTGACGACCGGATTGCCGCGATCCACGAGGCCGCTCTTTCTGTTCTGGAAGACCTCGGGCTCAAAGTTCTGCTTCCCGAGGCGCGCACCCTCTTCGCCAGAGCCGGCGCGCGCGTTGATGACAGCACAGAGATGGTGCGGATCGGGCGCGAGATCATCGACGCCGCGCTTGTCACCGCACCGAAATCGGTGACCGTGCGCGGTGGTGCCCGGCCACGCGACGTGTTGCTGGAACAGGGATCACTGGTGTTTCAGCCCGGTGCCGGTGCGCCGCATGCCACCGATCTGGTGCGCGGCAGACGGCCCGGCCGGGGGCAGGATTTTGCTGAACTGGTGAAACTGACGCAGTATTTTGACGTGCTGCATATGATGCCGCCGCTTGTTGAGCCGCAGGACGTGCCCATGCATCTGCGCCACTATATGACCATGGAAACGATGATGGCACAGTCTGACAAGGTGCCCTTCATCTTTGCGCGCGGCACGCCGCAGACCGAACAAAGCTTTGAAATGCTGCAGGATTTTCGGGGGCTTTCGGATGAAGAATTCCGAGCGGAGAGCCATTCCTATACGATCATAAACACCAATTCGCCGCGCCAGATCGACATCCCCATGGCGCGCGGTCTGATCGATTTCGCACGCGCCGGACAGATCAGCATCGTGACCCCTTTTACGCTGATGGGCGCGATGGCGCCTGTCACGGTCGCCGGCGCCATGACGCTGAGCCACGCCGAAGCGCTGGCCGCCATCGCGCTGACGCAGCTTGTGCGCCCCGGCGCGCCGGTCTGCTATGGTACGTTCACCTCAAACGTGGATATGAAATCGGGCGCGCCCGCTTTCGGCACGCCCGAACATTTCACGGCGAGCGTCGTGGCGGGCCAGCTTGCCGGGCGCACCGGGCTGCCCTGGCGCTGCGCTACCGGCTCGGCTGCCAACCTCAGCGATGTTCAGGCGGCACAGGAAACGCAGTTCGGCCTCTGGGGCTGTCTTCTGTCGGGCGCCACGGTAGTTCTGCATGCGGCGGGCTGGCTGGAGGGCGGGCTGACCGTTTCCTATGAAAAGCTGATCACCGATGTTGAGGTGCTGCAGATGGTGGCCGAGCTTTGTGCCGGCACCAGTGCGGAAGACGCCGATATCGCCCTTGATGCGCTGGCCGAAGTGCAGCCGGGCGGGCATTTCTTTGGCGCGCAGCACACGATGGAACGCTACCAGACTGCCTTTTACGAACCGCTGATCGGTGATCTGTCGAATTACGGTACCTGGTCGGAACGGGGTGCGGTGGATACCACAACCCGGGCCTCTGATCTGTGGCAGAAAATCCTGAATGAAGCGCCCGGCCCCAGGGTCGACCCCGAGGCTCTGGCACGGCTGCAGGAATATGTCGCTGTGAAATCGCAGGCCGGCGGCGCGCCCCCGGAAAGCTGAGCGGACCGCTGAAACAATAGTCATCTGACGCCATTGTGTTACACTCCCGGCGACGGATCGGATATATCCTTTGAATTCAGCCGAAAAACGCTAGGTCTGTACTGTCTCTGAAACAACTTTTCCCAAAGGGCTTCCCGATGATGCGCCTTCCCGATCCCGTCCGGGCCTTTGCCATTACCGCAATGCTGATCTTTGCCGCGGGCGGCCCACCTGCCCTTGCACAGGGGCGGGCCGCCGCCGTCGGCGTGGAAACCGTTGAGACCCGCAGCATTGCCGAGACCATTCCGCTTTTTGCAGAGGTCGTCACATCGCGCGAGGGTACCATCGCCAGCCGCATCTCCGGCACCATCGACAGAGTTCTCGTGCTCGAAGGCGTACTGGTGGCCCAGGGCGAGGTTCTGGCCGAGCTCGACACCGAACTGCTGAGCATCCTCAACCGCCAGGCCGAGGCCCGCCGTGCGGAAGCCAGTGCCGGCATCGCCACGGCAGAGGCGCGCACCGAACGCGCGCTGAATGCGCTCAACCGTATCGAGGGCCTGCGCGATACCACTTCTTTCTCCACCAGCCGTTTTGACGAGGCTCAGGGCAATTACTTCGAGGCACAGGGTCAGCTTGCCGAAGCCGAGGCCCGGGTGCAAAGCGCCGAAGCAGCCCTTGCCGAGACCCGGTACCAGCTTGAACGCGCCCGCATTACCGCGCCTTTCACCGGCATCGTGCTCGACGTGCACACCAACCCCGGCGAATTTATCAGCTCGGGCGCTCCGGTTGTCTCCCTGCTGGATATCTCCGCCTTTGAGGTCGAAGCGAGCGTGCCGGCGCGCTACATCAGCGTGCTGAAAACCGGGCTGGCGGTCAAAGGCACCACCGAAACCGGCGAAAAGCTCGACATGACGGTGCGCGTCCTGCTGCCCGTAGAGGACCCCTCCACCCGCACCCGGCCTGTGCGCTTTACCTCACCGCGTCTGCTGGAAATGCCCGGCACTGCCATCGGGCAGTCGCTCACCGTCTCGATCCCCATCAGCAAACCTCGCGACGTGCTCTCGGTGCCCAAAGACGCGCTGGTTCAGGCGCGTGGCGGCTGGACCGTTTTCGTCAGCGAGGACGGCAAGGCTCAGCCGCGCATGGTGCAGATCGGAGTGGCCCTTGGCGACCGTTTCGAGGTGCTTGACGGGCTGGCCGAAGGCGACGTGGTCGTCACCCGCGGCAACGAACGCCTGCGCCCGGGCCAGGATATCGCGCCTATGGGCGGCGCGGATCAGGGGTAGCGCCGCATGGATATCATCCGCTTTGCAATCGAGCGCCCGGTCGCTGTTATTGCCGCCGTGATCATGGCGGTGCTTTTTGGCATCATCGCGGTCAGCCGCATCCCGATCCAGCTGGCACCCGACGTGCGCAAACCGATTGTGGTGATCGAAACCGTCTGGCCGGGTGCCGCGCCCTCCGAGGTCGAGCGCGAGATCATCAACCCGCAGGAAGAAGCACTGCGCGGGCTCGACGGGCTCGACATTATGACCTCCAGCGCGCGCACGGGGCAGGCCGAGATCACCCTGGAGTTCGGCATCGGCACCGATATGAGCCAGTCCCTGCTGCTGGTCTCCAACCGCCTCGACCGCGTGGGCGATTACCCCGACGAGGCCGGGGAGCCCTCGCTCGACACATCGGGTGCTGATGACAGTCCTATTGCGTGGGTGCTGCTGACGGCGCTGGAGGGTAATAACCGCGTCATGGCAACCTTCGGCGACTTCGTCGAGGATGTGATCAAAGACCGTGTTGAACGCATCGAAGGGGTCTCCGCCGTTAACGTCTTTGGCGGGGTCACGCAGGAACTGCAGGTGGTGGTCGATCCGCGCCGTCTGTCGCGCTTTGATCTGACCGTGCCGGAAGTCGTGCGGGTGCTGCGCAGTGAAAACATCTCACTGTCCGCGGGCGATGTCGAAGAAGGCAAGCGGCGTTATATCGTGCGGGCCGAAGGCAATCTGAACACAGTCGAGGCGATCCGCTCGGTCGTGCTGCGCTCTGATATCAGCGCCGGCGGATCGGGCCGGGTGCGCGTAGGCGACGTGGCCGATGTGAGCTTTGCCTATGAGGATCCCACGGCGCGCCTGCGCTTTCGTGGTGAGCCCGGGCTGGCCTTCAATATCGTGCGCGAGCCAGGCGCCAATGTCATCGAAACCATGGAAGCCGTGCGCGAGGTTCTGACCGAACTTAACGACGGACCGGTCACCGATGCCGGGCTCAGAATGCGCCAGGTCTATGACGAGACGGTCTATATCAACGGCGCGATCAGTCTGGTGACACAGAACATCTGGATCGGCGGCGGACTTGCCGCGCTGGTTCTGCTGATGTTCCTGCGCAGCCCGCGGGCGACACTGGTGGTCTCGCTCGCGATCCCGGTCAGTATCGTCGCGACATTTGTGGCCATGGCCGCCACAGGGCGGACGCTGAACGTCATTTCGCTCGCGGGTATCGCCTTTGCCGTGGGCATGATCGTGGATGCGGCCATCGTGGTGCTGGAAAACATCTACCGGCTGCGCGAACAGGGTAAATCAAGGCGCGAGGCGGCTTATATCGGGGCGCGTCAGGTCTGGGGTGCTATCCTTGTGTCGGCACTGACCACGGTGCTGGTCTTTGTGCCCATTCTGATCATGCAGCTTGAAGCGGGTCAGCTTTTCCGTGACATCGCGGTGGCTATTTCGGTTTCGGTCCTGCTGTCGCTGGTGGTTGCCGTCACGGTGATCCCGGCGCTCGCAAGCCGGCTGCTGAAACGTGGGACGCAGAGCACAATGCGAATCTGGGGTCTGGATCATCTGGCCGGCGCCTTTCATGGCCTTGTGATGGCCTATGTGCGTCTCACCGTGCGGTTCCGGGCCATCGGCCTGATGATGGTTGTGCTGATAGCGGGGGGCGCGGGCGTGGCCAGCATCGCCTTTCTGCCGCGACTGGAATACCTGCCCGAAGGCAACCGGAACCTCGTGTTCGGCCTGATTATTCCGCCGCCCGGGTACAATCTCGACACCACGGAAACCATCGCACAGCGCATCGAGGCCGTGGCCCGCCCGCTCTGGGAGGCCGCCCCCGAAACCGAAACCGCCGAGGGCACACCGACGATCGAGAACTTCTTCTTTGTTGCCCGACCGGGCGCGAGCTTTGTCGGCGCTGCCGCCGTCGATGGCAGCCGCGCGAGCGAGCTTATCCCGGTTCTTTCAGGTCCGATTTTCGCCGAACCCGGCACTTTCGGCTTTATGACACAGCCATCGCTCTTTGGCCGTGGCGTGGGCGGCGGGCGCACCATTGAGCTCAATATCTCCGGTCAGGATCTCGACGAGATCCTCGGTGTTGCAGGTCAGGCCGCGGGCATCATCTCGGGCCTGCTGCCGCGCTCTGAAGGGCACCAGTTCCGCCCCATCCCCGGCCTTGAGCTTGGCGCGCCCGAAGTCCGGCTGGTGCCCGACCGGCTGCGCCTTGCCGATGCGGGGCTCAGCAGTTCCGATCTGGCGACCACCGTTGATGCCTTCAACGACGGGCTGCGCGTGGCAGAGATTACCGTGGGTGCCGAGCGGATCAACCTGATGCTCAAAGGCGATCCGGGTCTGCAGACCGCACAGCGCACCCAGGACATCGGCAATTATCCGGTGGTCACCCCCGGCGGAGAGATCGTGCCCGTCTCGGCGCTGGCCGAGGTGGTGGTCACCGCCGGCCCGACCGAGATCCGGCACCGTGACCGGTTGCGCACTGTCACGCTCGAGGTCCGGCCCTCAGACGCCCTGCCCCTTGAGGCCGCGGTTGAACTGCTGGAGGCAGAGGTTGTCAGCGTGCTGACGGAACGCGGCCTGCCCGATGGCATCCGCGTGAGCGTTTCCGGCACCGCCGATCAGCTCAGCCAGACCTGGGACGCCATTCAGATCAACCTCGCCGTGGCGCTGGTGATCGTCTTTCTGGTCATGGCGATCCTCTTTGAAAGCTTCGTGCTGCCACTGGTTATTCTGATCTCGGTGCCTGTTGCGGCTGCGGGCGGCGTGGGCGGGCTGGCGCTGCTCAATACCTTCCAGACGCAGCCACTGGATATGCTGACCCTGCTGGGGTTCATCATTCTGGTCGGTATCGTGGTCAACAATGCCATCCTGATCGTGCATCAGACGCTTTATCACCTGCGCGACGAGGGCATGCCGCCCATCGAGGCCATCGAAGAGGCCACGCGCAACCGCATCCGTCCGATCTTTATGTCCACGCTGACGTCCGTTTTCGGCATGCTGCCGCTGGTCGTCTTCCCGGGCGAGGGGTCGGAGCTTTACCGCGGCCTCGGTGCTGTGGTTGTCGGCGGTCTGTCGATGTCGGCGTTTCTGACGCTGCTGACGGTGCCACCGCTGCTGCGGCTCTGCGTGCGGGCGCCTGCGCGCGACGATGAAGAGGCGCTCTCGCCGACCCCGGCGGAATAACCTATCTGCGCCAGTGAAACGGCACGATGATCAGCGCACCGACTGAGGCGAGGATGGCGTTCATGCCCGGGCTTCTGAAGCCGATCCCGAACATCAGCGTGATGAAATAAAACACAAACGCCCCGCCCACGCAGATGATGATGCTCTGCAGGATACCGTTACGGGTAAAACCTGAGCGCTCGGAGAGGTATCCGACGATGCCCGCGATCACGATTGTGCCGATCAGGGTTGGAAACATGCGTTTTCTCCTCAGAGGACCGTGCCGGGGGCCAGCAGCCGGCCCCGCAGGAATTCATCAGCGTTCTGTGCGCTGCCGCCGGCGCGTTGCAGCCGCATGAGTTCAACCGCACCCTCGCCACAGGCGACCCGCAGCGGATCATGCAGCACGGTACCCGGCGCGCCCCCGCCCTCCGCCGGTTTTGAGGCCAGCAGTTTGATGCGGGTCTCTCCCTGCGTCGTCCAGGCGCCGGGAAACGGCGAGAGCCCGCGGATCCGGCGGTCGGTTTCTTCTGCCGGGCGGGTCCAGTCGATACGCGCCTCGGCTTTGTCGATCTTGGCCGCATAGCTCACCCCGGTCTCAGGCTGCGGTTGCGGCACCAGCGTCGGCAGATGCTCAAGCGCTCGGGTGATCAGCGCCGCCCCCATCGCGCTCAGCCGGTCGTGCAGCGCGCCTGTGGTCTCTTCCGCACCGATCGGCGTGGCCTCGCGCAGGAGCACCGGGCCGGTATCGAGGCCGGCCTCCATCTGCATGATGCAGACACCGGTTTCCGCGTCCCCGGCCATGATCGCGCGGTGGATGGGTGCCGCCCCGCGCCAGCGCGGCAACAGGCTTGCATGGATGTTCAGACAGCCCTGCGCGGGGGCATCCAGCACCGCCTGCGGCAGGATCAGACCATAGGCAACGACAACCGCCACATCCGCGTTCAAAGCCGCAAAGTCGGTCTGCGCCTCTTCGGATTTCAGCGAGACCGGGTGGCGCACCTCCAGCCCCATGTCGCGGGCGCGTGCCTCAACCGGCACCGGGCGTTCTTTCTTACCACGGCCCGCAGGGCGCGGCGGCTGACAATAGACGCAGGCAATCTCATGACCGGCAGCGACCAGCGCTTCCAGTACCGGCACGGAAAACTCCGGCGTTCCCATGAATATCACGCGCATGATCCGTCCCCCGTTTCTCAGCTCTGCAGTTTGCGTGCCCTGCGCAGCAGCATATCCCGTTTCACTTTGCTCAGCCGGTCGAAATACATTCTGCCGTTCAGGTGATCAATCTGATGCTGCACGCTGGTGGCTTCCAGCCCGACGAAATCGCGCCGGGTCAACGCGCCGGTTTCATCCAGGAACCGCACCGCAACGCCGCGCGGTCGTCTGATCACCGCACTGAAGCCCGGCAGGTTCGGACTCGCCTCATCGTGCTCGTGGAAAACCGATGAGGCATCAATAATCTCAGGATTGGCCAGCCGGATGCGGCGGTTGCGCGCATCCGAGGCATCGATCACGGCCACCCGCAGCATGACGCCGATCTGCGGGGCGGCCAGACCCACGCCGGGCATCGCGTCCATTGTCTCGATCATATCGTCCCAGAGGGTGCGGATCTCATCCGTGACGGCGCCAACCGGTTCCGCCACAGTGCGCAGACGCGGATCGGGCCACATCACAAAAGCGCGCTGTGTCATGTCAGTGCCGTGTCCCGTGTGCTCAGCAGCTCCGCCCTGACCGGTTCACTCAGATGATCCAGAGTGACAATGCCGTTCAGATGATCAAGCTCATGCTGCACACAGGCCGCCTCAAATCCCTCAAACCATGCGCGCTGCTCCGCGCCCTGAAGATCGGTCCAGGCCGTTTCGACCCGCGCCGGACGCGTCACCCCTGCCAGAATACCGGGGATCGACAGGCACCCTTCATCGCGTGTCACTTCATCCTCTGAGACCGCAATCAGCACCGGGTTGATAAAGACAAGGGGCGCGGGCTCCGCGTCTTTCCAGCAGGCGTCCATCACAAAGATACGCTGCATCACGCCCACCTGCGGGGCAGCAAGGCCGCGCCCGGGTGCGGCATACATCGTCTCAAGCATATCCGCGGCAAGGCGCGCGATATCAGGTGTGACGGCAGGGATATCCGTGCAGACCCGGGCCAGCCGCGGATCCGGCCACTGCAGGATCGGCAGGACGCTCATGCGCGCGCCAGTTCGCGTTTCAGTTTGACCATTTTGCGGGTGATCATCTGGCGCCGGAGCGGCTTGAGATAATCGATAAAGAGTTTGCCATCGAGGTGGTCGATTTCGTGCTGGGCACAGGTGGCCCAGAGCCCGGTAAACGTTTCCTGCTGCTCTCTGCCATCGCGGTCGGTCCAGCGCACGTCCACTTCCGCCGGGCGGGTGACATCGGCAAACTGTTCCGGGATCGACAGGCACCCTTCCTCATAGACGCTGGTCTCGTCCGAGGCCGCGATGATTTCCGGATTGAACATAATGAGCGGGCGGGGTTTTTCGTTCTCGCCTTTCACGCAATCGAGTACAATCAGGCGCTCGGGAACGCCGACCTGAGGAGCCGCGAGCCCGATGCCCGGTGCATCATACATCGTCTCCAGCATATCATCGGCCAGAGCGCGCAGTTCATCGCTGAGATCAGCAACGGGGGCGGCGGTCTTTTTCAGCCGCGGGTCGGGATGCAGAAGGATGTTGCGTTTCATGGCCTTCATTTAGGCGAGGAATGGCCGCGCTGCAACACAGAGAGCGCAACCGCCCCTTGCAGCGGACCGTAAACCGGTTAGCTATGCAGCACCATGTTCAGGAGATAACCATGACCGTCCAGCCCGTTGCCGACCCGCGCTTTGATACCATGACTGACCGTCGCGGCACTCACAGTGGCAAATGGGATTACATGGAGCGTCTTTACGGGGTGTCGCCGGATGACGGGATTGCGATGTGGACCGCCGACAGCGACTGGCCCACAGCACCCTGCGTGACTGATGCGCTGCGGCGCGCGGCGGATCACGGGATTTTCGGATATGTGCCGGCCTATGATGAATACCACGCCGCAATTCAGTGGTGGATGAAGAACCGGCACGGCTGGGAGATTGAGCAGAACTGGATTCTGACGGCACAGGGGCTGGGCAACGCAATCGCCGTGGTGCTCGATGTCTGCAGCGCGCCCGGAGACCATGTGGCGACATTCACACCCGTCTATCACGAATTCAGGATGAAGATTAACCGCGCAGGGCGGCACGTGACCGAATGTCCGCTGAAACGTGACGGCGACCGCTATGAGCTTGATATGGAGGACGCGCAGAACCGGCTTACCGGCAGGGAGACCGTTCTGCTCTGGTGCTCGCCGCAGAACCCCTCGGGGCGGGTCTGGACGGCGGATGAGCTGCGCGAAGTGGCTGACTTTGCGCGCCGCAATGATCTTATTCTCGTGTCTGACGAGGTGCATCAGGATCTTGTCTATCCGGGCAACCGGTTCGTGCCGATGCATGTGGCAGCGCCCGACATCACCGACAGGCTCATCGTGGCCACGGCTGCATCCAAGACCTTTAACATTGCGGGTCAGCGGACGGGCAACATGATCATCCCCGATATTACCCTGCGCAAGCGTATTGCGTCACGTCTCAGCGCGCTTGATTACAAACCTTCGTCACTCGGACTTACGATGATTGAAGCGGCCTATTCCGAAGAAGGTGCCGAATGGGCGGACGCCCAGGTGCGGTATCTGTCGGAAAACGTGGCGCTCTTCAATTCGGCGATGGATGCCATTCCGGGCGTGCACGCGCTTCCGCTGGAAGCCACCTATCTGGCCTGGGTCGATTTTTCCGGCACCGGTATGAGCTATGAGGAGATCTCGGAGCGGGTTCTGAAAACGGCCCGTATCGCACCAAGCGCGGGCCCGGATTTCGGAACCGGCGGCGAAAGCTTTCTGCGCTTTAATCTGGCCACGCCGCGGGCACGGGTCCAGGAGGCCTGTGACCGGCTGACGGCCGCGTTCAGCGACCTGCAGTAGGCTCGGGCTGCCGTCCGTCGGCAATCAGGCCGACAGGGGCATCATCGGCACGTTCGAAATCAAGCGCTGCTTTACCTGTAACGGCTGTGGCGCGTTTGAACTCGTACTGCATCTCGCCAGCTTCTTCTTCGGTCGCAACGATCAGACACTGAAAAAGGTGGACGCTCCCGTCATAAAGATCGACGAGACCGCGCAGAGAGGGGCCCCCGGCCTGCGTCGTGAAGCCGGATTTCCACATGCGCAGTACGGGTGTGAGGTCTCCGTCCACATCAACCCTCAGACGGGTGGATTTACGCAAAGCCGCGAGCCGTGCTTCGTTCAGGCCGTCCTGAATTTCTTTGGAAAAGATCGCTTCCATACCGGTGCACTCCGTTAACATACGGCTTCAGGTTGGCGTCTGATGTACAAAAATCAAGTAAAGATTTCATAGTTTTGCCACAGTTATGTGCGCGTCTGCCGCCCCTCCTGCGCATTTCTGCCGGTATGTCCTCCCGACCCGCAGGGCTAAGTTCATCAGCAAAATAAGGAGTTCAGCATGGGTCTTCTCGTTGACGGGGTGTGGCACGACAAATGGTATGACACAGGGTCCACCGGTGGAAAATTCAAACGCGCGGATGCAAAATTCCGGAACTGGGTCACGGCTGACGGTGCGCCGGGGCCGTCCGGCGACGGGGGCTTTGCCGCCGATTCGGGGCGTTATCACCTCTATGTCAGCTATGCCTGCCCATGGGCCCATCGCGCCCTGATCTTTCGCAGGCTCAAAGGGCTGGAGCCGCATATCGAGGTATCGGCGGTCCATCCCGACATGCTGGGGGATGGCTGGACCTTCCGGACGGATGCGTATGGCGCGACAGGTGACCGGCTCTATGGCCTGCCCTTCGCCCGCGATATCTACACCCGCGCAGATCCGGTGTTTTCCGGGCGCGTTACGGTGCCTGTTCTGTGGGACAAAGAGCGCGAAACGATCGTGTCAAATGAGAGCTCCGAGATCATCAGGATGTTCAATTCCGCTTTTGACGGGGTGACAGGGAACACCGACGATTACTGGCCTGCCGATCTGCGCGATGCAATCGCGCCGGTGAATGACCGGATCTATGACACGCTCAACAACGGCGTTTACAAATGCGGCTTTGCCACCAGCCAGGAGGCTTATGACGGCGCGGTGCATCCGCTCTTTGACACACTGGACTGGCTTGAGGCGCGTCTCACGGACAACCGCTATCTGATGGGCGACCGTCTGACCGAGGCGGACTGGCGCCTTTTCACGACGCTGATCCGGTTTGATCAGGTGTATCACCTGCATTTCAAATGCAACCGGCGGCGGATCATTGATTACCCGGCGATCCGGGGCTATCTGCGCGAGCTTTATCAGATGCCCGGTATCGCAGAGACTGTGAACTTTGATCACATCGTCCGGCATTATCACTACAGCCACGAGACGATCAATCCGTACCGGATTATCCCGATCAACCCTGTGCCGGATTTTAACGCGCCGCACGGGCGCGGCTGATATCCGGTTCAGGCCGGCGCGGGCCCCATGTGTTCGTCCTTGTGCCCGTGATGCTCCACCATGGCTGTCAGGTCGTCAGGGGGCGTGCGTGTCGGCAGGAATGCACAGGCATTTGAGGCCACGGAAAAGATCGATCCGTCGGAGAAAAACGACGTGTTGGTGACAAAAATGATCCGCGCATCGGGGTGTCGATAGCTGGCATAATCCGCAATAGCGAGCGCCGAGCCTTCGCCGATGACAAGGTTCATGATGATCACATCGACGTCGAACGAACTCAGATAAGCGATCGCCCGCCCCTGATCGGCCACGCGCGACACGACCATGCCGGCACGCTCAAGATGTCCCTGCCAGAGACCACCGAGATTATTGTCGCATTCGACGATGAGAACTTTCACGAAAATACCTATCAAACTACTAATTTTAACGCGTGCAACTGTGGTCGGCGCGAAAGGTTAACAAATAATTAATTTGCCGGGGCCGATACAAATACGCAGCGTCCGGCTTGCGCCAGTGGCCATAATCCGCTTTCTGAAAACCTGCGACGCGCGGATTCATGCCTGGAAATTCACTCAACTCAAAGGTGAATATTATTTCATTCAACTCAAACTGGCAAGTCTGCGCATGTGAGTCGTTCCGGGTCCCGGGCCTGACCGGAGTTTCAGCATGATATCAGTCACCTGCAGCCCGGCCATCCCCTGCCCGGGGTCCGGAGACCCCTCTTGAGCCTCGCCGCCCTGCTCATATTTGCGCTTTTGCTGGACGCGCTTTTTGGCGAACCGGCATGGCTCTGGTCACGCCTGCCACATCCTGCCGTGCTGATGGGACGGCTGGTCGGCGCGCTCGACCGCCGCCTGAATACCGGAGACAGTCGCGGGGCTGCCGGGGCCCTCGCCGTGGTAATCCTCGTGGTCAGCGGACTTGGCGCAGGGTTTCTGCTGTCACTGGCGGGACCGCTTGCCGAAGTTATCATCGCAGCCATTCTCCTCGCACAGCGCTCCCTGGTCCAGCACGTAAGCGCGGTGTCTGCGGCTCTGCGGTCATCCCGCGATGAAGGCCGCGCCGCCGTGTCGATGATCGTCAGCCGGGACACATCTGCGATGGATGACAGCGCCATCGCCCGGTCCGCAATTGAAAGTGCGGCAGAGAACCTCTCGGACGGGGTGATAGCACCCGCGTTCTGGTTCCTGATCGGCGGGCTGCCCGGCATTGTCACATACAAGCTTATCAATACGGCAGACAGCATGATCGGCTACCGCACTGAGAAATACGAGGCGTTCGGGCGGGCCGCCGCACGGCTTGATGATCTGATGAACCTGATCCCGGCCCGTCTCACAGCGCTCCTGCTCGCTCTGGCGGGGCGCGTCACCGATCTGCACGGTGTGCGCGCGGATGCCGGGCTGCACCGCTCGCCCAATGCGGGCTGGCCCGAGGCCGCCCTGTCGCGCGCGCTCGGGATCGCGCTCTCGGGGCCCCGCACCTATGACGGCAGGATGCAGGATTTTGCCTTCGTCAATGAAAACGGCCGGCGCGCGCTCTCTGATGTGGACATTGACGCGGCCATCGCCATGCTGTGGCGAGCCTGGGGCCTCTTTCTGGCCCTGTGTTTTGTTTTTGTCATCTTGTTCTGAACGGAGTTCCGCGATGCGCCCTGCTTCACTCATCCTCGCCCTGACCCTTGCCGCAGCCCCGCCTGCAGCACAGGCCTGTGGCGGTTCATTTTCCGGTTTCGTCGCGGATCTGGAACGCGAGGCAGTGTCACGCGGCCATGATCCGGCGGCGGCGAGGCGCTTTTTCTCCGGCATCCGGCAAAGCCCGTCTGTGCTCAAAGCAGACCGCGCTCAGGGCGTGTTTCAGAAACCCTTCATCGATTTTGCCCGCAATCTCATCTCGGCCTCCCGTCTGAAACAGGGTCAGGCCAAGAGCGGCCAGTATGATGCGGTGTTCGACCGGATTGAGCGTACATACGGGGTGAACCGCGGTGTCCTGCTGGCCTTCTGGGCGTTCGAAACCGATTACGGCGGCTTTCAGGGAAACTTCAACACCGCCAACGCGCTGGTGACGCTGTCACACGATTGCCGGCGGCCGGAGCTTTTCCGGCCCCAGGTCTTTGCCGCCCTTGAGCTTTACGAGCGCGGTGCTTTTGATCCGGCCACCACCACAGGTGCCTGGGCCGGTGAGATCGGCATGGTGCAGATGCTGCCCCGCGACATCATCGAAAGCGGTGTGGATGCCGACGGGGACGGTCGTGTCTCGCTGAAAACATCTGCGCCGGATGCGCTGACCTCCGGGGCTGCGATGCTCAGCAGCTTTGGCTGGCGGGCCGGTGAGCCATGGCTTCAGGAAGTGCGCGTGCCGGCCGGCATGGACTGGTCACAAAGCGGCGTCGACGTGTCAAAGCCGGTCCGCGACTGGGAAGCCATGGGCGTTTCCGCACGCTCCGGGAACCTGTCACACGGGCTCACCGCCTCGCTCATCCTGCCACAGGGGCATAAGGGGCCGGCCTTTCTCGCCTATCCGAATTTCAACGTGTATTTCGACTGGAATCAGAGCTTCACCTATGTGCTGACAGCCGCCTATTTCGCCACCCGCCTCGAAGGGGCACCGGTCTTTGACGCGCGCGCTCCGGAGACCGGCCTGTCGGGCGCAGACATGAAGTCCCTGCAGCGCAGGCTTCAGGCGCGCGGCCATGATGTTGGCAAAATCGATGGCATCCTTGGAGCGGGGACGCGGGCCGCGGTACAGAAAGAACAGGCGCGGCTTGGTCTGCCGGCGGATGCCTGGCCCACACCCGCGCTGCTGTCGCGTCTCTGACGTACAGACCGTTAACGTCTTTTTAGCCGCTTTTGTCTAAAACCTTACGCGAAACAATCATTCAGGTTTGTTTTCTACCTTCCGACCCTGTCCGGGCCAGCCCCGGCAGGGTCATTATTTTTGGGCGGGCCGGACAGGATATCGTTCGCCGTCTTCGGTGAGCAGCACAATACGCCCGGCACTCTCCACATACCTGTCACATCGTGAAAAACCATTCAGATACGCGATACAGACCGTCCCGTCAGCGGCGATACTGTAGCGGCCAGGCGCGGACTGACCGCCTGCATAGGTGTAAGAATAGGTATCCCCCGGTCCGTAAGCCGAGCGACCGTCATCGTAAAAGACAAGCGTCCGGCCAGCGGTAAGGGTATCGACCTCATCGGCCGACAGGGTTCGGTCGCTGTCGCGCAGTGCCCAGTCCTGAGACAGCGCAGGCCCCGCGAAAACAAACACTGAGATAAAGAGCGCCAGATGTTTCATCGTGCGAGGCTCGCACAGAAACCGGCCCGTGCTGATACAAGTTCAGGTGATCAGGCAACCATCGTTTCGGCTTTTTTGAGATCCACAGACACAAGCTGGCTCACGCCCTGCTCGGCCATCGTCACACCAAAGAGCCGGTCCATCCGTGCCATCGTCACCGCGTGGTGGGTAATGATCAGGAACCGCGTATCGGTCTGGCGGCACATCTCATCAAGCAGATCGCAGAAGCGCGTGACATTGGCGTCATCGAGCGGCGCGTCCACCTCGTCGAGCACACAGATCGGCGCGGGATTGGCCAGAAACACCGCAAAGATCAGCGCCATGGCCGTCAGCGTCTGCTCACCGCCCGACAGCAGGCTCAGCGTGCTCAGTTTCTTGCCCGGCGGCTGGCACATGATCTCAAGGCCGGCCTCCAGCGGATCATCGCTTTCGACCATCACCAGATTGGCCTCACCGCCCCCGAAGAGGTGTTTGAAGAGCATCGAGAAATTCGTGTTTACCTGCTCAAACGCCGTCAGCAGACGCTCGCGTCCTTCTTTGTTAAGTCCGGCGATGCCGCTGCGCAGGGCCCGGATGGCCTCTTCAAGATCGGCCTTTTCACCGGTGAGCGTGTCATGCTCGACCTGCACTTCTCTGGCGTCTTCTTCAGCGCGCAGATTGACCGCGCCCAGGGCATCCCGCTGGCGTTTCAGGCGGTTCACATCTGCCTCAAGCGCGTGCACGTCGGGCATGTCATCGGGTGTCGCATCAAGCTGGCCCAGAAGCTGAGAGGGGGTGACCTGCGCGTCATCCGCGATGCGTTCCGCCGCCATGGCGACGGTTTCGCGGGCGGCCTCGCTGCGCGCTTCTGCACCGGCACGGGCCTCACGCGCCTCAGAGGCGAGGCGTCCGGCCTCGCGCTCGGCATGGGTCGCCTCGCGCAGTGACGCTTCGGCCTTTGACAGCGTATCCGAACTTTCTGCTTTGCGCACCTCTGCGGTTGCGATGGCCGCGCTCAGTTCTTCGCGTTGCGTTGCCAGAGCGGCAGGGACGGCCCCGGCTTCCCCGAGCTCTGCTTCGGCACCTGCCTTGCGTTCGGCCAGTTCAGCCGTGCGTTTCTCCGCCGTCTCAAGACGGTGACGCCAGCCGCTGATTTCCTTTGTGACTTCCTGTGCCCGCCGGGTGCGCGCCTCGCCTTCGCGACGCAGCTCGTCATGGGCCGACCGGCGCGACATCATCGTGATGCGGGCGGCCTCTACGGCGATCCGTACAGCCTCCACCGCCGCGCGCGCTTCGGTCAGATCGCCCAGTTCCTCCAGCGCGCGTTCGGCCTCTTTCAGCCGGGTGCGGGCGGCCATCGCCTCTTCTTCATGGCGCGTCACGGCAAGGCCCAGCGATTCCAGTTTACCCTCTGCGAGGTTGCGGTCAGCTTCTGCGCGGCTCAGCGCCCGGCCTGCCTCGGCCACGAGCCGGTCGGCATCACGGCGCGCCTGGCGGGCCATCTGATCGGCCCTCGTGAGCTCTGCCAGCTGTGCCGTCAGACGGTCATGCGCGCCCTTTGCGCCTTCGGCCTTCTGCGTCGCTGTCTCAAGCCCCTGTTTGAGCTCCTCAAGCCGGTTGAGCTGCTGCAGACGCAGCGCCGCTGCCGATGGTGCATCCTCCGCCCAGGCCCGGAACCCGTCCCAGCGCCAGAGGTCGCCTTCGGTCGAGACCAGCCGCTGACCAGGGGCCAGATCGCGTTGCAGACGGGGCCCGTCATCCGCATCCACAAGGCCGATCTGAGACATGCGGCGCGCCAGAACGCCGGGCACAGTGACAAAGAGAGAGAGCGGCTGCGTGCCCGCAGGCAAAGCCTGATGCGCGTCATACGCGGGCAGCACGGCCCAGCCCGACGGGCCGTCATCGGCCACCTCGGGCGCGCGCAGATCATCCGCAAGTGCTGCCCCCAGCGCCTTTTCATAACCTGGTTTGACCTGGACATGATCAAGCACCTGACCACCCTCGGCCGTATCCCGCGCCACCAGCTTGGCCAGTGCGCCCGCTTCTGCACGCAGGGCATTTGCCTCGCCCTCGGCCTCGGAGCGGTGCGCCCTGGCATCTGCCTCACGGGCCTGCGTCTCTGCCCTGGCGTCTTCGGCCTCCTGCAGGGCACTGTCGGCATCGGCGGCGGTCTTCACTGCCTGCTCTTCTGCGGCTCTGGCGGTGGCGTAATCACTGCCGGCTTTCTCCAGCGCGGCCTGGCTCACGGCAACCGCCTCGCGCGCCCGCGCGGCCTCGCCCCCGGCGCGGCTTTCGGTCTTGCGGCTGTCTTCCAGCAGGCGCTGCGCGGACTGATGGCGGGCCGCCAGCCGCGCCATATCCTCTGTCTGCTCAGACATCTCGCTCTCGCGGGTCTGAAGTACGGCGGCCGCCTCGCTGGCCACACCCGCAGCCTCACTCAGCTTGTCCTCATGGCCCAGGGCGGCCTTCTCCAGCTCGCGCGCTTCCCATTCCAGCCGCCCGATGGTTTCGCCCGCATCCCTGTTCAGACCGCCCTCGCGCTCAATATCGCGGGTCAGCTGGGCAATCCGCCCGGTGAGCGTTTCGATCAGCTGTTCGGCGCGTGCCTCCTGATCGCTCAGGGTGTCACGCTGCACGGCAAGTCGCTGCAGGACCGCAGCCGCAATCGCCTCCTCCTCGCGCAGCGGCGGCAGAGCAGCCTCCGCCCCTTCGCGCGCCTTCGCGGCCTGCCGGACGGCGCTTTCAGCCTGCGCGGCTTCGGTGACTTTCACGCGCAGCGCGTCTTCGGCACGGCTGCGGGCTTCGTCGGCTTCGCGCCAGCGGCGATAAAGCAGCATGCCCTCGCTGCGGCGCAACTCATTGCCGATTTCGCGGTAGCGCGCCGCCTGACGCGCCTGACGGGCCAGTTGTGCCAGCTGTGCCGCCAGCTGCTCGATCACATCATCTACGCGCGCGAGATTGGTCTCGGCACCTTTCAGCTTCAGCTCCGCCTCATGCCGGCGCTGATAAAGACCGCTGATCCCGGCGGCTTCCTCAAGGATCCGCCGGCGGCTTTTCGGCTTGGCGTTGATCAGCTCTGCAATCTGCCCCTGCCGGACCAGCGCGGGGCTGTGCGCCCCCGTCGAGGCATCCGCGAACAGCATCTGCACATCACGGGCCCGAACGTCTTTAACACCGACTTTATAGGCGCTGCCAACGTCGCGGGTGATGCGCCGCACAATCTCCAGCGTGTCGTTTTCATTAAAACCTGCCGGCGCCAGACGCTCGGAATTGTCGATATGCAGCGCCACTTCAGCAAAATTGCGCGCCGGACGCGTCGCCGCCCCGGCAAAGATCACATCCTCCATGCCACCGCCACGCATCGCCGTGGGGCGGTTTTCGCCCATCACCCAGCGCAACGCCTCCAGCAGGTTGGACTTGCCACAGCCATTGGGGCCCACAACGCCGGTCAGCCCGTCCGCGATGATCAGATCGGTCGGATCGACAAAGCTTTTGAAGCCGGTCAGTCTGAGTTTCGAAAAGCGCAAGGCAGTCCCTGTGATGTGATTCCGTTTCTGCCCTGCAGCCTGGCGTCCGGAGGGGACGCAAGTCAACCTAAAGCCACCACCGGCTGCGGTTCGCGGGCACTTATCCACAACATATTGAGGCATTCCCGGCAAAACTCTGCCAGTTGATTGACAATCCCGGCCGCAAACGGTCCGATGGGGCGGACCTTTCCTGTGGATCTGCGGATGCGCCTTGCAGCCCTTCTTTTCTTTGTGATGACGGCGTCACCTGCCCTTGCTCTGGTGGCCGGTACGGGCGTGCCGACAGAGACCGTTGGCTATGGGATTATGAAGGGGCTTGCCCATCCGGTAGCCGGCTTTGAGCACCTGCTCTTTGTGCTGGCTGCGGGGGCGGCTGCGGCGCTTGCGGGCCAGGCTTTGCCGGGTATTCTCAGCTGGGTTGCCGGGATGACGGCTGCGTCACTGGTAATCCTGCAGAGCGGCGATCTGCCGGTGCAGCAGGTACTGGGCGGCGGCGCGCTTGTGCTCATCGGCGGGCTCATCGCTTCGGGGCGACGACCCTCTGTTCCGCGTCTGGCGATCGTTTTCTTTCTGGGCGGGGTGCTGCAGGGCGCCATCTTCAGCGCGGGCATACTCGGGCCGCTGACCACACCGGGGCCTGCGGGACTTGCCGGGTATCTCGCGGGTTTTGCTGCCACCCAGGCCCTGATCGCCTGCACGGCGGCTCTGCTGGCCGCGGGCGTGCGACCGCTCTCGGTACGCCTGGCCAGTGCGGCAATGCTGAGCGCCGGGGTGCTCTTGTGCTTTGAAATGGCCGAGGCGGCTCTGGCCGGTTAAGGCCTGTCACGAAATGAATTGCTGCGCGTCTGATCTGGTCATATAATTTGACCAATCAGGAGTTTTCATGCCCTTCCGACCCGTCCAGTCCGAGAAACTATCGACCGCCGTGGTGCGCCAGATCGAAGAGCTGATCCTGCGCGGCATCCTGCGTCCGGGTGAGCGTCTGCCCTCCGAACGCGAGCTTGCAGAACGGCTGCAGGTCTCCCGGCCCAGCCTGCGCGATGCTATCGGCGCGCTGCAGGATCAGGGGCTGCTCAGCACCCGGGCCGGTGCCGGCGTCTATGTGGCAGAGGTGCTTGGCTCCGCCTTTGCGCCCGCCCTCGTAGAGCTTTTTGCGCGCCATGATGAGGCGGTCTTTGACTACATCTCCTTCCGGCGCGACATGGAGGGTCTGGCGGCAGAACGCGCAGCCCGCCTTGCCTCTGCGACCGACCTGGAAGTGGTGCAGACCGTCTTTGATAAAATGGAAGCCGCCCACAGCAAGCGCAGCGCCGAGGACGAGGCACGCCTCGATGCGCAGTTCCACATGGCCATCATCGAGGCCAGCCACAACGTTGTCATGCTGCATATGATGCGCTCAATGTATGATCTGCTGCGCGGCGGCGTCTTCTACAACCGCCAGATGATGTTTCGCCAGAAATCGACGCGCTCTGAACTGCTCGACCAGCACCGCGCAATCAATGCCGCACTGCAGGCGCGGGACCCCAAAGGCGCGCGCGCCGCTGTCGAAAGCCACCTGAATTATGTTGAAGCCGCGCTGCGCGATCTGGCCCGCACCCTGCGCAATGAAGAGGTCGCGCGCCAGCGGCTGGATCACGAAACAGCACAGACCTGACCCCGTCAGGGCAAAGAAAAGCCCCGGCCACATTGCTGTGCCGGGGCCTGTTGAAAGCGCGCGGGATACCCCGCAAACCATTCCGGATCAGTGCAGTTTTTTCTCGACCTGCCCTATGGCGTCATCGATGAGTGCATTGGCATCTGATGCTGAGAGCTGTTTGGCAATCACTTCGCGGGCAGCAGCGATCGCGATGGCCACCGACTGGTCGCGCACGTCTTTGATTGCGGCGGCCTGAGCGTTTGCGATCTGCTCTTCCGCCGCTGTCATGCGTCGCTGCAGTGACACTTCGAGATCGGCGCGGGCCTGCTCTGCGGCGAGCTTTGCGTCTTCTCTGGCAGAGGCCACGATACGGTCCGCCTGATCCTGCACTTCGCGCTGTTTGCGCTCGTAGCTGGCCAGCAGGGCCTGTGCTTCGTCGCGCAGCGCACGGGCCTCATCAAGCTCGGACTGAATGCCTTCGGCGCGCTTGTCCAGCATACCGGCGATCAGCGTCGGCACGTTGAAGTAAAAGAGCACCGCGATGAACAGAAGGAATGCCAGCAGCACCACAAAATCGGTATTGGCGAGCGAGAAGAACACATCCCCCGCCGCAAAGGCCGGCGTGGCAACCGCAAGGGCGGCACCGAATGTCGTCAGGCTGGTCAGAAAACGCATGATTTTATCCTTTCAGCCGGCTGTCCACGGCGGAGGTAATGGCCTGATCGTCTGCCTTGCCCCCCAGAGCCGTCACCAGTTCTCTGGCCGTGTCTGCAGCAACCACTTTGACCGCGTCGAGCGCACCTTCGCGGATCTCTGCGATGGCCTTTTCAGACTCGGCACTTTTCGCTGCGATCTCTTCGTCGGCTTTTGCAATCGCCGCGTCGAGATCAGCCTGAATTTCTGCTTTGGTCTCGGCCACGATGCGCTGTGCCTCAGCACGGGCATCCGCCAGCGCCTTGTCATAGGCGGCCTCGGCCTCCTGCGCTTTGACCTTCAGGTCTTCGGCAGCAGCAATATCGTTGGTAATGGTGCCCTGACGTTCCGACAGGACAGAGGCGATGCGGGGCAGCGCCACGCGCGACAGCACGAAATAGATCGCCAGCAACGCCAGGATCAGCCAGAAGATCTGGTTTCCCCATGTGGAGAAATCGAGTTGCGGCATCCCCGGGGCGGCCCCGGTCGTTCCCGCAGTTTCTGTTGCGACTTCTGTTGCCATGTCGGCCTCCAAATCGTCAGTCAGCAGCCGGGCCGCGCAGGAAATCCCGCGCCGCCCGGTCGGTAAGGAGTGTCGTCGTCGTTATATCAGACGGCAAACATCAGCAGCAGGGCGACGAGGAACGCGAAGATCCCGAGCGCTTCTGCAAAAGCGATACCGATGAAAAGTGTTGCTGTCTGCGATGCGGCCGCAGAGGGGTTGCGCAGAGCGCCTGCCAGGTAGTTGCCTGCAACGTTACCAACACCGATGGCTGCTGCCCCGGAACCGATTGCTGCCAGACCTGCGCCGATGTGTGCGAGTTCGCCTTCCATGTGAATTCTCCTTACGATTGGAAGTTGAGTATTTGAACGGGCGTTTCCGTCCGGATTAGTGATGCGGGTGAAGCGCGTCTTTGAGATAAACGCACGTCAGAATGGTGAAGACATAGGCCTGGATAAAGGACACCAGCACCTCAAGCCCGTACATCGCGGTGATCGCCACAACCGAGACCGGGCTGACCAGCGTGATAACGGCAAAGCCTGCGAAAACCTTGATCACCGCGTGGCCGGCCATGACGTTGCCTGCCAGACGAATGGAGTGGCTGACAGGGCGCACGAAATAAGAGATCAGTTCAATGATCGCGAGGATCGGCCGCAGGGCCAGCGGCGCTGATGAGACCCAGAACAGGCTCAGGAACCCGGCACCGTTTTTGACGAAACCCAGAATGGTCACGGTCAGAAACACGGCCAGCGCCAGCAGAACGGTCACGGCAAAATGCGATGTCGGCGTAAAGGCCGTGGGGATGAGACCCAGAAAGTTCGCACAGACGATGAACATGAACAGCGTCATGATGTAGGGGAAGTATTTCAGCCCCTCCTTGCCGCAGATATCCTCGACCATTTTGTAGACGAAACCGTAGGCAAGTTCGGCCACCGACTGACCGCGCGAAGGCACAACCGCACGTTTAGAGCTGCCAACGACCATCAGGAGGATCACTGCGATGACCGCAAAGCCCATCCAGAGTGCTGCGTTCGTGGGCGTGTACCAGGAGATGTCGCCGCCAAACAGAGGTTTGATGATGAACTGGTCCATCGGGTGGAATACCAGGCCGCCTTCTTCCGCATTTTCCGCCATTCTCAGGCTCCCTCGTCTTTCTCACCGGCCTCTTCGGCCATTTTCTTCTCCTGGATCTCTCTGGCGGAGCGAAGCATCGTTTTCACCCCGGCCGCGAGGCCCAGCATCACAAACACGACCATGAACAGGGGCAGTGTGCCAAGGAGCACGTCGAGCCCGTATCCGATGCCGAAACCGATCCCGAGACCGGCCACCAGTTCGATCACCATCCGCCAGGCGAGCTGTGCCTGAGAATAGTGTTCATCCGCCCGGGGCTTTGGCGCCTGCGCCGTTTTCGCGGCGTTGATCCGGGCCTCAAGCTGCGCCATCTGCTGCTTATGATCCGGGTCTGTCATGCGTCCGTCACCCCCTGCTGGAGTTGCCTCTGTGCTATTGCGCCCGCGCGGGTGAGTCAACGGGGCTCCGGTAGCTCCCTCGACCACTTTCAAGCCTTTGTTTATATTACATATTAAGAGGCTCCGCTGTCGCCCGGCGCCACCTTGTCGCAGCCGCGAAGCTGCCGTTGAGCGGTTTTTGTTTATTCAACCATCCGGTTGATTTTACGCGGCAGGCTCTGCGGGACGGAAGGGACGCGTCACCTCCAGAAGCCAGTCGCGCAGGGCGCGTACGGCGGCGCGACGCCGGCTGCGGCTGCCGGACACCAGATAGAATGCCCCGTCGCGGATGCCGGTGTCAAAGCAGCGCACAAGACGCCCGGTCGCAATATCGTGCGAGGCACATTCGGTCGATCCCAGATAGACCCCGAGCCCGTGCAGACCCGCCTCATAGGCCAGCGGCGATTTCAGCCGCCAGGCATTTTCAGGCAGCTGCACATCAGTCACCCCGGTTGCGGCAAACCAGTCGTTCCAGCTGTTGTTGGACCGGTCGCGCAGCAACGGCAGGCTGAGCAGATCACGTGGTTCCCGGATGTTTTCCCGTGCAATCAGCTCCGGCGCGGCATGGGGGTAAATCGCTGACGCACTGAGCAGATCGGCCGGTTCATCCAGCCGCCCCGTGCGGGCAAACCGGATCGCGATATCCGCCTCATAGCGCTCGACATCCGCCAGCATCGGTGACGCCTCCAGCCGGACGACGATCTGCGGATGGGCCGCCTGAAAGCTGCGCAGCCGTGGCAGGATAAAGCGCTCGGCAAAGAGCGGCTCGCTGTTCACTGTGACCTGCCCGCGCGGCACATCGGCAAGATCCTCGGTGGCACGCGCAATCATGTCGAGGGCAGGCAGCACCTGTTCGAGATAATTCTGTCCGGCGGCGGTCAGTTCAACACCACGCGGCAGATCGCGGAACAGCTGCACCCCCAGACGCGCCTCAAGACCACGCACATGACGGCTGACCGCAGAGTGGCTCACACCAAGCTCGCCGGCGGCGCGGCTGAAGCTCTGGTGGCGGCCTGCGGCATCAAAAGCCCGCAGCGCATTGAGAGGAGGCAGATTGCGCGACATGGAGATTACGTGACTTTTCTGCACGTGTAATGTCAAGCATCGGCGTTTGATTGATCATCGCGCAGCGGTCAGAATGACGCCGAGACACATCAAACAGGTGAGAAATGGCTGATATTCAGACGAACGCGCTTCGGCGCGCAGGAGCATTGCGTGCCAAAATCCGCCATATCATTCAAAAAGCGGGGCTGGCCGTCACCTTTTTCCGGCGCGACCCGCGCCACAACCTGCCTGATCTCGACGACCGCATGGCGCGGGACGCAGGGATTGACCGGTCGGATCTGGAATGGCGCAGGCTGAAGCTGCCGTCACAGCACAGCCACCATCCGCGCGGATGAAGGGCTTTGCGATCGCCCCTGCGGCAGGTATGACGGGGGCTATGACACGCCATCTCGATCAGGTCTTTGCAGCGCTCGCCGACCCGACCCGTCGGGAAATTCTCAATATGTTGCTGGAAGACGATATGGCCGTCACGGATGTGGCTGAGCCGTTCACGATGTCGCTGGCGGCGATTTCAAAGCATCTCGGGGTGCTCACGACCGCCGGACTTATCTCTCAGGACAAGCGCGGCAGGGTCAAATGGTGCAGGCTGGAGCCGGACGCCCTGCGCGCTGCATCCGTATGGATGCAGGGTTTCGGACAGTTTGAACCGGTAAATCTGGACGCGTTTGAGAGGTTCCTCGCCGCCGAGCTGCCCGGAGCGCCCGGCAGCGGGACTCAAACTGAGTAAATCGCTTTACACAAGGCCAACCAGACTCAGAACCGCCAGTACGACCACGATCAGTCCGATGATGTAAATTACGTTTCGCATTTGAGTACTCCTTAATTCATCTTGCGGGAAGTTAACTCGTCGAAACGCTTTGTGGTTCCCTGGCAGGTTTTTCATCGTCTCTGAGCAGCAGCGCCAGAGCCAGGATGGTTAGCAGAACACCACCCGTCACCACAAGGCCCGGCGCGCCATTGCCGAGCATGATTTCCCAGCCGATGACCCAGGAGGGGGTCAGATAGGTATAGGCCATCACCTTGGCGCTCGGCAGACGCAGGGTCGCATACTGCAGCAGCACGAATGTCGCCGATGAGGCGAAAAATGCCGTGTAAATAATGGTGATCCAGACGATCCCCGGCAGCGACGCCCAGGGGGTTGCCACCAGATCACGCCAGCCCCAGAGCGTGAGCAGCACGGCCCCCGCCACCAGCATGCCAAAGGTAAAAACAACAGCAGGTTCGCCCCGGTTCAGTTTGCGCACCATCGGCGTATAGAGCGCATGCGCCACACAGCCGACAAAATAAATCACCTCGCCGCGCCCGACCTCAAAAGCGCGAAGTGCCGCGACATCGGCGCGAAAGATGACCCAGAGCGCGCCCGCTGCCCCGATACAGAGCGCCAGCGCCATGCGCGGTGTCGTGATCTGGCGCAACAAAAGCCAGCCGAACCCCGCCGCGACCACCGGTGTCAGGGTAAATACCGCAGCCGCACTGACCGGTGGCGCGGTTTTCAGCCCCTCAAACATCAGCACGAAATAGATGCTGAAAAGCCCGCCCAGCACGGCATAGCGCCAGGGCGCACGAAATGCCCCTGCGGGAACCCCTGTGGTGGCCATCATCGCCGCCCCGATCACCGCACCCGCCAGGATGAACCGCACGGCGTTGAGTGCCGCAGGTGCGATCTCATTGGCCGCCATAGATCCCAGCGAAAACGACCCTGCCACCAGTGCGGAGAAGAGCAGCATGGCGGCATGCCCTCTGAGCGCCGGGGTCACGGCGTCATACTTTCCAGTCTTTCGACTGCTCTTTGAGAAAGGTCAGAAAGCTCTGCACTTTGGTTGTGCGGTGCAGATCGACATGCGTGACCAGCCAGAGCGGGCCGGACCATTCTTCCTGTCGCGGATGCACTTCGATCAGGTTGCCGGCGGCTTCGGCACCGTAAACCGGCATGAACCCGATGCCGGCACCCGCCATGATCGCCGATTCCAGCGCCCGCGTATCCGAGCTGCGAAAGGTCAGCGCCGCAGCCGGCACGACGTCCCGCAGCCAGCGTTCAAAGGGGGCGCGGGTGTCGTCCGCATCGACCGCGACAAAGCGGTGATGCACAAAGCTGTCGGTGCCGTCGGGCATGCCGTTCGCCTCGATGTAGTCTTTGCTGGCGTAAAGACCCATTTTCTGAACGTGGAATTTCTGTACCACATTGTCGGGCTGATCGGGCGCCGTGCCCGCGCGGATCGCCACATGGGCCTCGCCGTATTCCAGCCGGAAAAGCCGCGTGCCGGTCAGATAGCGCACAATCACATCAGGATGCAGACGCTGAAAATCCGCCAGCAGCGGCGCCATTCTGGGCGCGATGCTGATCAGCGAGGTCACGACAAGCTCGCCCGAAACATCATTGCCGCGCCCTTTGATACGTCCCACAAGCTGGCTGAACTGATCATCAGTGGCCTGGGCCACGCGCAGCAGGTCCTGGCCCGCTTCGGTGGCCGTGTATCCCCGGGCGTGGCGCTGAAAAAGTTTAACGCCGAGCCGCCCCTCCAGCGCATCAATGTGGCGGATAACCGTCGCGTGATGCACGCCGAGCACTTCTGCCGCACCGCTGACCGTGCCCATTCTGGCAACCTGAAAAGCGGTTCTGATCTCGTCCCAGTTGTCCATATTACCCTGCACCACCGACCGTTCCGACTGTGCGCTCAGCGTTTAACGATCTGTGCAGAATTGCAAGTCTCATTTCTCGACATGCCCGTTTCTGCTCAGTGGCGCAGGGCTGTCAGTGCCCTGCCGGAGTATCTGTTCAAAATTGCACATGAGATGTGCCCTGATCCGGATTGTGTGCGCCCAGCGATACCTTAGATCAGAGGTGCAACGACAAACTTTTCCAGCAAGGAAACCCGACATGACACAGAAAATTCTCCACATCGACGCTTCTGCCCGGCTTAACGGGTCTGTCTCCCGCCAGCTCAGCGCCGAGGTTGTTGACCGCCTCGGTGGTGATGTCACCCATCGTGATCTGGCTGAGGGTATTCCCCAGATCACCGAGGCATGGGTCAGTGCCACCTTCACCCCCGCCGATCAGCGCACCGACGACCAGCGCAACGCCCTGAGTTTTTCTGATGAACTCGTTGGCGAGATCATGGAGGCGGATGTGCTGGTGATCGGGACGCCGGTCTATAACTTTGCGCCGCCCGCCGCGCTCAAAGCCTGGATTGACCAGATCGCCCGCGCCGGTGTGACCTTCAGATACACCGAAAACGGCCCCGTCGGCCTTCTGGAAGGCAAGCGCGCCGTAATCGTTCTGGCCACCGGCGGCACCGCAATCGGCTCAGAAATCGACTTTGCTTCCGGCTATCTGCGCCACATGATGGGTTTTATCGGCATCCATGACGTAGAGATCATCGCCGCTGACCGGCTGATGGCTGATGCGGACACCGCCCTTTCCTCAGCGAAAAAACAGATCAGAGATCTGGCGGCCTGATCCCTCCCCTTCCCTCCCCTTACGGCGTGCCCCCGGGCGCGCCGTTTTGCGTCCCGCCCCTGTCATATCTTTGCCGGAATGATCCGCCACACCGGCCTGCATGAAGATCATCGAAGACACGCCCGACCGTCTGGTGTTCGAAAGCCGGCCGGTTCTGTTCGCCTTTATGGCGGCAGCGATGGCCCTTGCTCTGACGGCGGCTGC
This sequence comes from Roseobacter ponti, assembly GCF_012932215.1. Lineage (GTDB taxonomy): Bacteria > Pseudomonadota > Alphaproteobacteria > Rhodobacterales > Rhodobacteraceae > Roseobacter > Roseobacter ponti. The sequence goes on from NZ_CP048788.1 coordinate 3,456,396, forward strand.
CATTGGCCTGTTCACATCCGGTGCGCCGGGCAGGGGGCTGCTTCTCACCGCATGTCTCGTCCTGCTTGCCGTGCCGATGATCTTTGTGACCTTCGAGCGTGTGCGGGTCATTTTTGACGCGCGCGAGGGGATTTGCACGCTGAGGCGGCGCAATCTGCGCGGCGACGGCACCCGCACCCACAAGCTCAGCACGGTCATCCGCGCGATGGTGCAGACGAGAAAAGGCGACGGCGAAAGCAGTGATGCGCACCGCATAGCCCTGGTGATCGGTGCCGATACCGCAGCCAACCGCCATCCGCTCACCCGCTTTCATGTCAGCGGCCCGGCAGCAGAAACGGCGACCGACCGCATCAACGCCTGGCTGCGCGCAACGCGCAGTGACGGTTGACAACGGATGCAGGTCACGGTCCGCTGTGCGGCATGAAAATCGTCTCTGATACGCCCGAAAAGCTGGTCATCGAAGCCCGGCACGGCTTCTGGCTCTTTGTCGTCCTGATCTTCGGTCTTCTGCTGATCAAATCCGGGCTCACCTCCTTTATGGCGGCGCCCGGGGTGCTGACCGGGCTCTGGCTCGCCGCGTTCACGGCGGTGGCCGTTGGCGCGCTCCGGATGCTGAGCGAGAGGGTCACGCTGACGCTGGAGCCTGATGAACTGCAGATCAGAACGCGCAGGCTCGGGCCGGCGCGCACCCAAAGCCTGCCTCTGGCACAACTTACTGAGGCGCGCGTCGCGGAGGGCACCGGTAAAAAAGGCGTGCTTGAGCTCGTCCTGCGCGACGACAGCGGCGCCGAGACCCTGATCCGACCGGGCAGCGCCCCGCGGCCCCCCGGCGCTCAGGAGGCCGCCGTGGCCATCAACCGCTGGCTTGCCGCACGCCGCGACGCGCTCTGAGCCGTCCCGCCCCGCCGGCACGCCCGGCGCTTGACACGGCCCGTCCCGCAGCCTAAACGGGCGCAAACCTCCGGAAGCGTCAGACTTCCGGTCCCGGGTCCGTCCGGGATCGCCCCCCACCAGCGAGTTTCGCCCGTGGGGGCAAACCTGTTTGGCGCACCACCCTGCTCTCTGACGCAGGACCGCAGAACAAGCCGCCGACCGCAATGGCCGGCCCGATTGAGAATGACCCGCGGCGCCCCTAAATCAGGGGTATCCCGCAACCGACCGAAAGGGGCATCTGCCCATGTTTGAAAACCTCAGCGAACGCCTTTCCGGTGTCTTTGACCGCCTCACCAAACAGGGCGCGCTCTCTGATGAGGATGTGAAAACGGCCCTGCGCGAAGTCCGCGTGGCGCTGCTTGAGGCCGACGTCTCGCTGCCCGTGGCCCGCGATTTCGTCAAAGCTGTGCAGGACAAGGCAACCGGTCAGGCGGTCACGAAATCGGTCACCCCCGGCCAGCAGGTCGTCAAGATCGTGCACGATGCACTCATTGACGTGCTGCGCGGCGAGGGCGAGCCCGGCCACCTCAAAGTCGACAACCCGCCCGCGCCCATCCTGATGGTGGGCCTGCAGGGCGGCGGTAAAACCACCACAACCGCCAAACTCGCCAAACGCCTCAAAGAAAAAGACGGCAAGCGCGTTCTGATGGCATCGCTCGACGTCAATCGCCCCGCGGCGATGGAACAGCTCGCGATTCTCGGGCTCCAGATCGGCGTCGACACTCTGCCCATCGTTAAGGGAGAAGACCCTGTCGCCATCGCCAAACGCGCCAAAACGCAGGCCGGTCTGGGTGGCTACGACGTCTATATGCTCGACACCGCCGGCCGGCTCTCCATCGACGAAGAGCTGATGTCCCAGGTCGAGGCCGTGCGCAACGTGGCAAACCCGCGTGAGACGCTGCTGGTCGTTGACGGCCTCACGGGTCAGGACGCGGTACACACCGCCGAGAACTTCGACGAACGTATCGGCATCACCGGCGTCGTGCTGACCCGGATGGACGGCGACGGTCGCGGCGGTGCAGCGCTTTCGATGCGCGCGGTCACCGGCAAACCGATCAGATACGTGGGCCTTGGCGAAAAGATGGACGCGCTCGAAACCTTTGAGCCCGACCGCATCGCAGGCCGCATCCTCGGCATGGGCGATATCGTCTCGCTCGTGGAAAAGGCGCAGGAAACGCTCGAGCTTGAGCAGTCCGAAAAGATGGTCAAACGCATGATGAAGGGTCAGTTCTCAATGAACGACCTTCGCATGCAGCTTGAGCAGATGCAGAAAATGGGCGGCATGCAGGGGATGATGGGCATGATGCCCGGCATGGGCAAAATGGCCAGACAGGTCGAGGACGCAGGGCTTGATGACAGCATCCTCAAACGCCAGATCGCCCTCATCCAGTCGATGACCAGACGCGAACGCGCCAATCCGCAGATCCTCCAGGCCAGCCGCAAAAAGCGTATCGCGCGCGGCGCCGGTCTCGAGGTTTCCGAACTCAATAAACTTCTCAAAATGCACCGCCAGATGGGCGACATGATGAAGAAGATGGGCAAAATGGGCAAAGGCGGCATGCTGAAACAGGCGATGAAAGGCATGTTCGGCAAAGGCGGCCCCTCGCCCGAAGAAATGGCTGCCGGCATGGACCCCAAAGCGCTTGAAGCAGCAGCCAGACAGATGGGCGGCAAGCTGCCCGGCGGTATGGGCGGCGGCGCAGGCCTGCCCCCCGGCCTCTCCGGCTTTGGCAAAAAGAAATGACACCACGCTGCACACATATCCCGACCGGCCTGCCGGCGGAACGCGCGATGGCCATCTCGGCCGGCGTCCCTGAGCTGCGCACCGACCGGCTGCGCCTGCGGGCAGCGAGGCTCGCCGACCTGCCGGCGTGGAACGAACTGCTGGTGCCGGACACCGCCGGACACCTCGGCGGCCCGCACGATGCCGAAGACGCCTGGAACGCCTTCTGCGTCTATGTGGCCGGCTGGGCTCTGCACGGGCACGGCCTCTGGGCCGTGGATCAGCGCGACACCGGTGAAACTCTCGGATTTGTTCATGTGGGCCTCGAATGGGGCGACGCCGAGCCCGAACTCGGCTGGATGTTCCTGCCAGGTGCCCGCGGTCAGGGCTACGCGACCGAGGCCGCGCGCGCAGCCCGCGACTGGGCCTTTGATGAAGGCGGTCTGCAGACGCTGGTGAGCTATGTGCACCCCGACAATACCGCCTCCGCCGCACTGGCCCGCCGCCTTGGTGCCGCACCGGACGCGCAAAACCATTACGATCTTCCCGGCGCCATCGCCTTCACCCACCGCCCGGAGGCGCTGCAATGACCTGCGCTTCTCTGGCTCACAAATATCCCCGCCGGAGGCTCCCGCAGCCCGCCGCACACAAACCGTCAGAGGATGCGCGATGACGGACGTGCTGATCCCGACCCTCGAGACGGACCGGCTCGTCCTGCGCGCCCCCGTGCCCGCAGATGTCGCACCCTTCGCTGCCTTCTACGCCAGCGATGCCGCGAAATACGTCGGCGGCCCGCTGCGCGATTTCCAGGTCTGGCGCTACACCGCCGAGGTCATCGGCCACTGGCAGCTGCGCGGCTTCGGCCGCTGGATGGTCGAACGCAAAGACGCCCCCGGGGCCATCGGCCTGATCGGCCTGCACGCTCCGCCCGACTGGCCCGAGCCCGAGGTTGGCTGGATGCTCTGGGACGGCAACGGCAAAGGCTACGCTGCCGAGGCGGCCCGCGCCGCCCGCGATTATGCCTGGAATACACTTGGCCTCACCACGCTGATCAGCTCCATCGCCCCCGAAAACGCGGCCTCCATCCGGGTGGCCGAAGGCATGGGCGCGCGCCGTGAGGCGCAGGGCTTCGAGCACCCGCTCTTCGGCACCATGGCCGTCTGGCGCCACCCGGCACCGGAGGCGCTGTCATGAACACAACAATCCCCGTGATTGAGACCCGGCGGCTGGTGCTGCGCGGTCCTGAGCCGCAGGACTATCCGGATTTCAAAGCAACCTTCACCAGCTACCGCGCGCGTTTCATGGGCGGGCCGCTGAATGCCTATGAGGCCTGGATGCTCTATTCGGCCGAAATCGGTCACTGGGAGATCCGCGGCTATGGCATGTGGATGATCCACGACCGCCAGACCGACGAGACTTATGGCATGGCCGGCGGCTGGAAGCCGGCGAAATGGCCCGAGGCAGAGATCGCCTGGGTGATCTGGCCTGACAGGGGCGGCCACGGCTATGCGCTCGAGGCCACCCACGCCGTGCGCGACTACCTCTACCGCGAGGGCGGCTGGGAAACCGCCGTCAGCTACATCGATCCCAAGAACCTGGACAGCATCCGCCTCGCGGAACGTCTCGGCGCCGTAAAAGATGCCGAAGCGGCCACCATCGACGGCAATGACGCGGTCTGGCGCCACCCCGCGCCAGCGGCCCTCAACGGCACGCAGCTTGCACACGGGATCGACATGGAGATCAGCCACTACGCCGATCCGCTCTTCAGACCGAAAGGATGGGCCCTTGACTGATCCCGCCACACGCAGCATCTGCATGCACCGCTCCGGTGCACAGCCTGTGCACACTCTGTGTACGCCCGGTGCACATGCGTTTCTGACCTTCGGAGGTCATCAATGACCGACCCCGTGACCCTTGCCGCGCAGGTGCTCAAAGAGCACCGGGCCAGCATCGACCGCCTCGATGCGATCCTCGTCTATACGCTTGGCGAGCGGTTCAAACACACACAGGCTGTGGGGAAACTCAAAGCCACTCACGACCTTCCCCCGTCCGATCCGTCGCGTGAAGCGGCCCAGATCGAACGGCTCGAAGATTTGGCGCGTCAGGCCGATCTGGACCCTGAATTCGCCAGGAAGTTTCTCAACTTCATCATCGCTGAAGTTATTCAGCACCACCGTAAACATCAGGAATAGCACCACTCAGGTGCCTCACGACATCAAACACTCCGGGCAACAGGCCCGACATTCAAAAAGGAAGACAAGACCATGGCTATGAAAATTCGTCTCGCCCGCGGCGGCTCCAAAAAGCGCCCCTTCTACCGTATCGTTGCCGCCGACAGCCGGATGCCGCGCGACGGCCGCTTTATCGAAAAGCTGGGCACCTATAACCCGCTGCTGCCCAAAGACAGCGAAGAGCGCGTGAAGATGGACGTCGAGCGCGTTCAGCACTGGATCGCGCAGGGCGCCCAGCCCACAGACCGTGTTGCCCGTATGCTGGAAGCCGCTGGTGCGACCGAGAAAACCGAGCGGAACAACCCCAACAAAGGCACCCCCGGCAAGAAAGCCCAGGAGCGCGCTCAGGAGAAAGCCGACAAGGCCGCAGCCGCAGCAGAAGCCGCAGCCGCCCCTGCTGAAGCGCCCGCCGAAGAGCCAGCAGCAGAAGAAGCCGCGGCAGAAGAGTAAGCCGCGCGTGCCGGCTGTCCCCCCGGGGACAGCCGCTGCCTCACAAGACCGGCACCGCCCCCGCATCGCCCGGGGCGGGCCACATTACATGAGCCGGACAACGCATGTTCAGACCCATCCGTTCGCTGATGCTGATCCTTTTCGCCTTTCTGGCGGGGATCTTTTTCGAGCGCGCCGGCTCATCGGACCGCTGCCTTGATCGGGGCGGCGCAATGTCCGAAGGTCTGTGCATCGGAGTGGACGAATGAGCGGTGACAAAATCTGTGTCGGTGCCATCGGCGGCGCTTACGGCGTGCGCGGCGAACTGCGCGTGAAAAGCTTCTGCGCCGTGCCTGAAGACCTCGAAAGCTATTCTCCGCTGACGTCCGGGGACGGAAGCCGCGCCTTTCACCTGGCACTCGTGCGCCCGGTGAAAAACGGCTTTGTGGCGCGGATCGTCGAGGTGGCCAGCAAGGAAGAGGCCGACGCGCTCAAAGGTGTGCAGCTTTTTGCGGACCGCGACCAGTTGCCCTCTCTGCCCGACGATGAATACTATCACACCGATCTGATGGGGCTTGATGTGCTGGACACCGGCGGCACACTGTTGGGCACCGTGAAACAGGTGCTCGATCACGGCGCCGGCGATCTGCTGGAAGTGCAGCGGCCGGGCTCGTCCGAGACGGTGCTGCTGCCCTTTACGCTGGCGGCCGTGCCGACGGTGGATCTGGCGACAGGACGTATAATCGCTGACCCGCCCGAGGGGCTCTTCTGAGATGGGTGACGCGCCCCGCAGCCACGGCCGCAAGACAATCCGGCAGGCGCTGAAACCGCGCTCTCTGATGGAGGGGGACGAGGAACTCGCCGGTGTCTGGCAGGCGCGGATCGTGACGCTCTTCCCCGATGCTTTTCCCGGCGTTCTCGGGCTCTCTCTCACGGGCAGGGCGCTGAGCGAAGGGCGCTGGCAGCTGCACACCCATGATCTGCGTGATTTCGGCATCGGAAAACACCGCAACGTGGACGACACGCCCGCGGGCGGCGGCGCCGGTATGGTGCTGCGCGCGGATGTGGTTGGGCCGGCCATCGAGGCCGCACAGGCCCATGCCCGTGGCCGCTGGCCCGTGCTTTACATGTCGCCCCGCGGGCGGCCCTTTGATCAGGCCATGGCCCGCGATCTGGCGCGCTCAGACGGGGTCACGATGCTTTGTGGCCGCTTTGAAGGCGTGGATGAGAGGGTGCTGGAGCACTACGGCGTGACCGAGGTGTCGCTGGGTGATTTCGTAATGACCGGGGGTGAACCTGCCGCACAGGCGATGCTGGATGCGACCGTGCGTCTGCTGCCCGGTGTTCTGGGCAATGCCGAGAGCACTGTGGAGGAAAGCCATTCGGCGGGTCTGCTGGAGCATCCGCAATACACCCGACCGGCAAGCTGGGAAGGCCGGGAGATCCCGCCCGTTCTGATGTCCGGCAACCACGGCGAGATCGAAAAATGGCGCCGCGCGCAGGCCGAAGAGCTGACCCGCACCCGCCGTCCGGATATGTGGACGCGGCGCGATCAGTCGTCGTAGGGTACCCTCTGTGGCGGCCCGTCGCGCCGCATCTGCAGGAGCCTGAAATGTCCCGGATGACCCCCGTCTTTTTCTGTATCGCACTGGCCGGCCCCGGCGTTGCGGCCCCTTCTTTTGACTGTGCCAAAGCCTCGGGCGCGGTGGAGGAGCTGATCTGTGCCGATGCGGATCTGGCGGCACTCGACCAGGTTCTCGCCGGTCGCTACAGCGCCGCACGAGAGGTGACACGCGGGCTCGATGCGGGAGCGGCGGAGGCGGAAAACACCCTCAAAGCCGAACAGCGCGGATGGATAAAGGGCCGCGATGACTGCTGGAAAGCCGGTGATCTGCGCGCCTGTGTCGAGGCCGCTTATCTTATGCGCGAGGGTCATCTCGTCGCGCGCTGGATGCTGGAGGCGCCGTTTGCGACCACCTTCTGGACCTGCGGAACGCCGGCAAACGAGCTGGTGACGATGTTCTTTGATACGCCCCTGCCCTCTGTTCGGTTCGAGCGCGGCGACACGGTGGATACCGGCACGCTTACTCCGACAGCCTCAGGCAGCAGATACGAAGGCAGTTTCGGGCGGTCCCTCTGGATCAAAGGCGATGAGGCCACCTGGCGCGAAGCGGATCCCGACGGCACGACAGTCACCTGCACGGCGGCCGGCAGCTGAACGACTGCACGCTGCGGGCCACAGAGCGCATCTGCGAACATTCCAGACAGGGCGGCAAAACCGCGGCACAGCCAGACATTTGCGCTGCACGCCTCCGGGCGGCCGGGCCGGGCCGGTGCCTGCACTGCCCGGACGGCTGCGAATGCGCAGGCCGGACCTTTACCCGGCCCCCCCTTCGCCCCCGTCGCGCTCATGGCCCACCTGCACCGCATCGATCTCGCGCGGGCGCAGGATGTAGGATTTCGGCCGGTTGCGGGTGCTGATGTCACAGGCGGGTGGCGCGCCGAACTGCTGCAGCTTTCCGTCCTGACCGGAAAAGGCCCAGCGCCCGGCAACAAGCTGATAGGTGCGCGTTTCGTTGCCTTCGTCGTCCTGGAAAAACTGTTTGCGCCAGGACCCTTTGATCTGCACCGGCAGGCGCATGAACTCCACCGGTGGTACCGGTCGCTTTGACGCCACCGCCGCCTGACGGACGCGGCCGTCGACCCAGCGCAGATGCGCCTCAAGCGGGCCCGTTTCGCGCGCACGGCGGCCTGCGAAAACCACGGCAATCTCGGTTTCTTTCTCGAAAAAGCCACGTACGATCAGGTTAGTGGCTGACAAACGGTTAAGCTGTGGGATGAGCTCCACTGCGACAGGTCCCCCGTAGGTCCGGAAAAGACCGCGGTCCTCCAGTTCCGGAGAGATATCATCAGCGGCAATTTCGCCCGTGCGCGGCATAAACCCTACCTGTTCCACAGCCCCTTCACCCTGCCCTGCGCAGGCCGCAGGGAAAGCCTTTCCGGCATACACCCCCGGCCTTAAGGAAACCTTTAACGCGTGCGGCACCGATGTGGCGCAGCCGCCGCCCGCAAGCCCCTTGATCCGGGCCACGTTCCCGCCTATACCGCGCAAATCCGGAATCGCTCATGGCTCTTCCGGTATGTTCTGCTGTGGCGGAACATGAACCAAGGAATGATGTTTGTATCCTCCCGGCGGGCGCCCAGGGCGCACCCGATACACCCCGGAGCTCTGAAACGCGCAAAACTTCGCGGAACAACCGCGAGCAGATAGGAGACGATCAGATGGATCTGATTGCAGAGATTGAAGCGGAACAGATTGCCGCTCTGGGGAAAGAAATCCCCGATTTCCGTGCCGGCGACACCGTGCGCGTGGGTTTCAAAGTAACCGAAGGCACACGCACCCGTGTGCAGAACTACGAAGGTGTGTGCATCGCGCGCAACAACGGCAAAGGCATCGCCGGCTCCTTCACCGTTCGCAAGATTTCCTTTGGTGAGGGCGTGGAGCGTGTGTTCCCGCTGCATTCCACCAATATCGACAACATCACCGTTGTCCGCCGTGGCCGTGTGCGTCGCGCCAAGCTTTACTATCTGCGCTCGCGCCGTGGTAAATCCGCACGGATCACCGAAAACTCCAACTACAAGCCCCGCTCGGGCGCTGAAGCGTAAAGGCCGGACCGATGAAAGCAGATACACATCCCGACTACCACATGATCGACGTCAAAATGACCGATGGCACCGTGGTGCAGATGAAATCCACCTGGGGCAAAGAGGGCGACCAGCTGTCACTCGACATCGACCCTTCAGTGCACCCGGCATGGACCGGCGGCTCCTCACGCCTGATGGATACCGGCGGCCGCGTGTCCAAGTTCAAGAACAAATACGCAGGTCTCGGCTTCTGAGCCACGCCATCTTCGGATGACTGCAGGGGCCTCTCAGGAAACTGAGGGGCCCTTTTTTCATTCTGGTCTGGGCCCGCACGGCCGGACCGCCCGTTCAGATTTTCGAGAACACCCAGGCATTATCTTTGCGCCACTTTGCGTCGTCCAGCAGTTTATCAGAGATCCCGAGGTCGGGATTGAGCTGGTCACTGGTATCGGTTCCGAACATCTTTTTCGGAACACCGTTTCCGGCAATAATCGCGTCGTGCCAGCGCGGCGGGCGCGTGCCGCTCCCCAGATCGCAGAACTGATCGCCGATGAAGATTTGTGAATAATAAAGGCTGCCGCAGCTCTTTTCAGAAGCCGAGCCCAGTTTGTAAGTCTTTTTATCAAACTTGCGTTTGCGCGCCTTTTTGGTTTTGACGGAATTCGATACTACCCCCCATCTCTGGATTGAATAGGCGGTGTGTTTTGACTCCAGCCTGCTCTTGAGGGCGATCAGGACCCGGAAGGCTTCGTAGTGAAATCCCAGGGCATGCGCTCTGCGGATATCGTCGAGCTTGTTCGGCCACCGGATATCTCCGGACTCGCGCAGCACAGAGAAGGCCTCAAGGTTGCCCCAGTCGTTGCATATCGCGTCATGCACCTCTTCGAGCCGCAACACCGCATCGATAAAGGCCGCGTCGACTTTGAGCCCGAGGTCTTTTATCGCCGCGCTGATCCTGCCGGACGGATCGCCCATGTTCGATTTTGTGTGATCCCACAAAAAACCCATCATCATGCCCAGCATTGCGCCTTGCGGGCCTGCTTTACCGGCTGCCGTCTTCAGCAGCTTCATCGCGAGGTCCATGAAAAACACCGCTTTGGTATCTACTTTCTCAACGAGACGGTATTTGTCGTTAACCGTGTCCAGAAAGTGGTGATCGAACACCTTCTCGTCGCGGTACATGTTCCGCAGATGCCCGCCGTCGCCGAACCAGTCCTTCGCGTAGGTGAAAAAGGTCACTTCCCTTTCAAGATGTTTCAGAACGCTTTCCCAGGCCGCTTTCTTTTTCGCGGGTCGGCGGGGCGGCTTGATGTCGCTGATCATCTTCGGTGTCAGCCGGTCACCCTGATCATCCATCGGCGCGATGCCCAGTTGCCGTACAATGGCGTCATAGGCGTCTTTTTCCAGACCCTCATAGGCCAGCTCCGGAAATGTCTCTCCACTGGGCTTACAGGTCATCACCCGGTCCAGCACATCCGCGACAGGCGATGCGAGCGCCGTAAGCGGCGCACCATCGTTCATCCACGCGAGATCGTCAGGCACCTCCGGAACGGCTTCTTCTTCCGGCTCAGCGGTGGTGACAGGACGCAGTGTGATGCTCCCGTCGGTCAGCTCAAATGCCGGATCGCCGATATCCTGCACGGCGGCCCGGATCGCGGCATGTTCTGTCTCATCTGCCTCGCTGATACACACAACCAGGCGCGGGATGCGTGCTCCGGCCGGTGCGACATCCAGGATTTCCGTCCGCCCCGTCAGCTCTGCGGGCACCCGCTTCTGCAGCGCGTGCAGATACTCCACAGCGTCACCTTCACCCATCTGTGCGATTGCCAGTTTCAAATGATTTCTCCCGGAAATGTTTCACCCTCAAAGGTTGAAGGCTAACGCAGGGTAATCCGTCTGACAATCCGGGTGATCTTCAGGATTTCAGATTTCCGGTCGGGCGCCTTTTCTGAGCGCAGAGCCGGTCAGACCTGCGCCTGCTGCAACCAGGTGGCAATCGCGCGTCCGATCTCAGGCCCTGAGTCTTCCTGAATGAAATGGCTGCCGGCGACCTGCACTTCGGTCTGGTTGCGCCATGTACGGCAGAAATCCCGCGGCGCGCCTGTCAGTATGGCACCAGGTTCTGCAGTGACGAACAGCTTTGGCAGATCGTTACCGGCCATCCATTCCGCGTAAGCGGCGACCCGCGCCGCCACATCCGCCGGCTCTCCGCCAACCGGGATCTGGCGCGGCCAGATCAGCGTGGGCCAGCGGTCGTCGCGCGCTGCAAAGGGGCTACGGTAAATCTCCATCTCCTCCTCTGTCAGATCGCGCAGCACCGAGCCTGGCAGAACGCGCTCGACAAAGGTGTTTCTGCCGAGGATCAGATCCTCACCCGCCTCCGAGCGGAAGGCCTGAAAGAGCGGCGTGGCAGCGGGCGAGAACTCTTCCCAGCCGGCCAGTGGCCGCACGATTGCTTCCATATAGACGATGCCTGCCACCGCATCCGGATGTGTGCGGGCCCAGTCGAACCCCAGCGCCGAGCCCCAGTCATGGATCACCAGGACCACTTCTTCTGTCAGCCCCAGCGCCGCCATGAATCCGGCCAGATACCGGCTGTGCACATCGAAGGTATAGGTGTCCGGCCCGGGATCCGGCAGCTTGTCACTGTTGCCCATCCCAATGAGATCGGGCGCGATGAGCCGCCCCTGTCCGGCAAGTTCCGGCATCACATCTCGCCAGAGATACGACGAGGTCGGGTTGCCGTGCAGGAACACGATGGGCCGCCCGCTGCCGGTGTCGGCATATGCCATCCCGGCGCCATGCACGGTGACACGTTTGTCCGCGATGCTCACAGCGCTTCCTCCCGGTTATCCGACCCTGACGACGACCTTGCCAAAGCTGCGCCCTTCAAGCACGTCATTGAGAGCTGCAGGCGCGTTTTCCAGCCCTTCAACCACCTGTTCGCGATATTCGATCAGCCCCTGATCCAGCCAGTCTTTCATATCCCTGCGGAAGTCTTTGTAGGTCGAGGCCGGAAAGCTGTCGAAGATGATGAAACCCTGCAGCTTCACTTTCATCTTCAGCACCGTGCTCATGATCATCGGCCCGTAATCCGGTCCGTCGGGCAGGCCATCAAGGTTATACCACCCGGCCACGCCACAGACAGGCACGCGCGCAAAAGCATTGAGCAGCGGCAGAACGCCATAGAGCACCTTGCCGCCCACATTCTCGAAATAGACGTCGATGCCATCCGGGCAGGCGGCGGCCAGTTGCTCTTTGAAATCCTCCGCGCGGTGATCGATGCAGGCGTCAAAGCCGAGGTTCTCGACCACATGCGCGCATTTCTCCGGCCCGCGTGCCACGCCCACGACGCGGCAGCCTTTGATCTTTGCGATCTGGCCCACCGTGGCGCCCACCGGCCCAGAAGCGGCGGCGACCACGACCGTCTCGCCCTCTTTCGGCTCGCCGATCAGCAAAAGCCCCGCCCAGGCGGTGTAGCCGGGCATGCCGAGGAGCCCGAGCGACCATGAAGGGTTCTCCGGGTCCGGCCCGAGGTTCATCACGCCCTCACCATCCGAGAGCGCATAATCCTGCCAGCCGCTGCCATTGAGGACCATATCTCCCGGCGCAAAGCCATCGACGTTCGAGGTGATCACCTCGCCCACGACCTGGCCGGTCATCTCCTCGCCGATCTTGACCGGTTCGGCATAGGATTTCGCGTCATTCATGCGCCCGCGCATGTATGGATCAAGCGAGAGATACACAGTGCGCACCAGCATCTGCCCCGGTCCGGGCTCCGGCACGGCACTGGTTTCCAGGCGCAGCGTGTTGTCATCGGGCATCCCGCGCGGGCGTTCGGCAAGGACAATGCGGCGGTTGGCGTCTGATGTCTGGGGCATGGCGATCTCCTTAAAGTGCATTCCGACCGTGCCTGTCCCGCCCGCCGGGTGCAATGGCTTTCAGGGCGCGGGCCCGGGTGCCACACTCTGCTCAAATTCGTACAAATCAGAGACTGATACAGGCCATCGCGGCTTCCCAAATGACTACACCCCACATATAGTGCGGCCAATACAAAGCCGCGCAAAGCGGCAGGGGCAAAGGATCGGGTACATGGCGCATATAATCGTCGTCGGAAACGAAAAAGGCGGCGCGGGCAAATCCACCGTGTCGATGCATGTCGCGACCGCACTGGCGCGTATGGGTCACAAGGTCAGCGCGCTGGATCTCGATCTGCGGCAACGCACCATGGGGCGCTATGTTGAAAACCGACAGGCGTTTCTGGCCAATGCAGGGCTGAACCTGCCGGGGCCACGGGTGCATGAGCTGCCCGAGATTGCCGCAGAGACACTGAAACCCGGCGAGAACATTTATGACCACCGGTTGTCGGCTGCGGTGGCCGAGCTCGAGCCCGATAATGATTTTATCCTGATCGACTGCCCCGGATCACACACCCGCCTGAGCCAGGTGGCGCACAGCCTTGCGGATACGCTGATCACGCCCCTGAATGACAGCTTCGTCGATTTCGATCTGCTCGCGCGCACCGATCCGACGGGCGAGGAAATTCTCGGACCGTCGGTCTATTCGGAGATGGTCTGGAACGCGCGGCAGCTGCGCGCGCAGGCGGGCCTTACCCCCATCGACTGGATCGTCGTACGCAATCGCATGGGCGCACAGCGGATGGTCAACAAGGAAAAGATGGAGCGCGCGATCAGCAATCTCAGCCGCCGCATCGGGTTCCGCATTGCACCGGGCTTTTCCGAGCGGGTCGTGTTCCGGGAGCTTTTCCCGCGCGGGCTGACGCTGCTCGATCTGAAGGACATCGGTGTCAAACAGCTCAATATCTCCAACGTGGCCGCCCGTCAGGAACTGCGCGATCTGGTGAAATCCCTCAACCTGCCAGGCGTCACGGTCGATTTCTGATCCGGCGGTGCCTGAGCGCCCGTAAATTTGACACAAAGAGCGCGCCAACCACAATGCTGCCGCCGGCCAGCGCCCAGGGGCCCGGGTTTTCGCCCACCACGGCCCAGACCAGCAACGGCGCCAGAACGCTCTCCAGCAGCACCAGCAGGCCCACCTCGGCCGACGTGATATAACGCGGCCCCAGCGCCAGAAGCGCGGAACTGCCCAGAATGAACCCGCCGTGCATCAGAACCAGCGGTGCCTGCTCAGAAGCCACTGAAAGCGGCGCGGCAAAGGGCAGTATGACAAGAGCGGCCGCGAGGTAACTCATTGCAGCCCCCGGCACCATCGAGACCTGTCGCACATGACGCGCCGCTGTGAGTGCTGCGGCAAAAAGCGCCGACACCGCAAGCGCCAGGGCATCGCCGGACCAGTGCGCGTTTGCTGGTTCGCCGGAGCCACGCGCAATGATCGCAAGACCGGTGATCACCGCCACCATCGTCAGCACCATACGCGCACTGACCGGCTCGTCCAGAAAGACCCGGCTGAAGAGGGCTGCGAAAACCGGCAGGGAGGCGATGATAAAGACCACATTGGCCACAGACGTCAGGCTCACGGCGAGCACAAAGAGCACACCACTGCTGCCCACGCCGAGCATATAGATCGCGCCGTATCGTCCGGCGCTGAGTACAGCGCGGAATGGTTTTGTGCCCTGCACCAGCAGGATCCCGCCACTGAGCATGCCGCCTGCGAGGGCCAGCCGCCAGAAGGCGATCGTCAAAGGCTCTGCCGCGATCAGACGCACAAAAAGCGCGTCCGGCACAACCAGGAGCACGCCAAGCGTCGTGATGCAGAGACCTTTTTGGTGATCATTCATGGGTACCGGTCGTGACGACTTTGCGTGCACAAGTAAAGACGCCCGGTCCTCTGATCTGCAACGGGCTTGATCCGGCGCAGGCTCACGCCATACTCTTTCTCAGAGCACAGCATCAGGGAGGTTGCGGCGCCTATGAGCAAATACGGCCCGTCCCGCAGGGATCTGAGGTATCGCGCAGGCTTTGCCATCGCCGGGTTGAGCATGACCGCAGGCGCGCTGGCCTATCGCGGCTGGCCCACCGGCCCGGGCGGCTGGGAGGCCATCGGCATAGCACTTGTTTTCTTTGGTGGCACGCTGATCTGGGCGATGCGGAAACTCATCCGGCAGGACTATCCGGACGAGACCTGAGACCGCTCAGGGGGCCGCCGCCCAGACCTCGACCTCGACGACAAACTCCGGGCGGGTAAAGCCCGAGACGATCAGAAGGGTAGAAGTGGGCAGCACGCTGACACTTTCCAGAAACGCATCCCGCGCGATCATATACCCCGCCATATGCGCACGGTCGGTGACATATGCCGTCACGTGGCAGACATCACCCGCCCCCATATCAGCCTCCGCCAGGATCTTCGCGATATTGTCAAAACACATCCGCGCCTGGGCCTCTGATCCTTCGGGCACAGAGCCGTCGGCTCCGATCGCAAGCTGGCCGGCCGTGCGCACCCAGCGCAGACCAGCGGGCAGTTCGACCCCGTGCGAATACCGGGCGACAGGGGCGGAAATACCGGACGGGGCAAGCGGTTTCATGGCGTATCTCCTGATCTCATGTCAGATCATTCTTGCGCAGAGCTGAGAAATTTGAAACGGTAAGTGCACATCTCTGGCACAGATTAATTTCTCAAGGGCCGCAGTGAAGATTTCCTTTGAAGGAGGGAGATATGAATGCGCCTGTCGATGCCGTTCTGCATGACATTCTAATTCCACGTGCGCTGCTGCGCGATGACGCGGGCTTTGGCGGCACGCCTGCGGGCGACTGTCTGCGCGGCGATCTGCTGATCCGCGACGGCAGGGCCCGCAGGCTGCAACCCGGGACGCCCGGTGACGCGCCCCGCATCGTGCTGCCTGCCCTCACCGAGGCGCACTGCCATCTGGATAAGTGCCACACCATCGCACGTCTCGGCACTGTGGGCGGCGATCTGATCGCGGCCATTGCGGCACAGAAAGAGGACAAGGCAAACTGGAGCGAAGCCGACCTGTCCCGCCGCGCCCGTATCGGGCTGGCCGAAGCACAGGCCGCCGGCTGCATCGCGCTGCGTACCCATGTGGACTGGGGCGATACGGTGGAGGCGCCGCTGAACTGGTCGGTGCTGACAGGTCTCGCGCAGGAGACTTCCGGTCTGACACTGCAATGCGCGGCCCTGACCGGGATTGATCAGCTCGCAGAGGATGGTTTCTGTGATCAGGTGGCGCGCCGCCTGGCACAGGACGGCGGTGTTCTGGGAGCCTTTGTGCTCGGGCATAAGCGTGTGCAGGACGGGCTGACTGCGATGATCACGTCTGCTGACAAATACGGTCTCGCGCTGGATTTTCACGTCGATGAGGGCCTCGGCGACTACAACGGGCTGGAAACCATCTGCGACGCACTCATTGCTGCACGGTTCGCGGGGCCAGTGCTCTGCGGCCATGCGGTCAGCCTGATGGACCGGCATGGTGATGACCTCACCCGCATTCTCGACAAACTGGCGCGGGCGCAGGTGTCGGTCTGCGCGCTGCCCACCACAAACCTCTATCTGCAGGACCGGCGGAGCGGTACACCGGACCGGCGCGGTCTGACGCGGCTGCGCGAAATGCAGGCAGCGGGTGTGCCGGTTGTGGTCGGCTCCGACAATGTCGCCGATGCTTTCTGCCCGATGGGCCAGCATGACCCGATGGCAGCCCTGCATCTCGCGGCGCTGACGGGCCACCTTGATCCACCTATGGGTCGCTGGCTGCGGTCGGTGACGGTGGATGCCGCCACAGCACTTGGCCTTGATCCTGTCTTCGTCGATGGCGCGCGCGCAGACGATCTGCGCCTGAGCACGGCCCCCGATCTCGCCGGTCTTGTTGCCGGCCGCGCCCCTCTTCTTAAGCTGACCGATGTATTGCAGGAGACTGTTCAATGACCTCCATTTCCGGAAAAACCGATATCGACTGGACCGCCTTTGCCGCTGATCTCGCCCCCGTCGAGGTGATCAGCGAAACGGTGCTGGTGAAAAAGCGCAGCCGGGATTTCTTCTGGTACAGCCCGGTGCTAAATGCCGAGCTGAAAAAATGCTTTGGCGATCTGGTGGCCCGACCGAAAACGCCCGAAGAAATGCGCCACTGCCTTGCTGTGGCGTGGAAATACAAAAGCCCCGTGGTGCTGCGCGGTGGAGGTACCGGCAATTACGGGCAGAGCGTGCCGATGGACGGCGGGCTGATCATCGAAACCACAGCCATGAACCGCATCCTTGAGACCGGGGATAATTTCGTGCGGGTCGAGGCCGGGGCGCTCATGGCGGACATCAACGCCGCCCTGACCCCCCGGGGCCGGGAGATGGCGATGTTCCCCTCCACCCAGGATATCGCGACCGTCGGAGGCTTTGTGGCAGGCGGGTCGGCAGGCATCGGGTCGGTCGCAAACGGCGCGCTGCGCGACCCCGGCAACCTCATCGCACTCCGGGCGCAGTCGGTGGAAAAGGTCCCGCAGGAGCATGTGTTCGAAGGCGAAGACGTTCTGCAGATTCACCACGCCTGGGGTCTCAACGGGGTGATCACCGAAGTGACCCTGCGCACGGTGCCGGCGCGTGACTGGGTCGGCTGCCTTGCAACCTTTGAGACTTATGAGGCGGCCTATGCCGCAGGGTATCAGCTCGCACAGGCCACCGATATTGGGCGCAAGCTGGTCACCACGGTCGATGCACGCATCTGTTCCTATTTCCCGCGGCTCGAAGGGCATATCCGCCCGGAACACCACCTGCTGGTCTCGTTGCTGCCATCCGAAGATGTGGGCCGGTTCCGCACGCTGATCGAAGAGGCCGGTGGTCACGTGGACCTGACCCTGACAGAAGAGGAACGCCAGACCGCGAAACTGCCGCATGTCTTTGATTTCTCCTACAACCACACGACGCTGCAGGTGCTGAAAGCCGACCGCAGTGCCACCTATCAGCAGGTCGGCTGCCCTGTGCCTCCCGATCCTGCCGCCATCGCAGACCTGCGCCCGAAGCTCGGCGAAGACGTCTGGATGCACCATGAGTTTGCGCGGGTGGGCGGTGAGATCGTGACCTTTGATCTGCCGATCATCTGGTACACGACGCCCGAACGGCTGGCGGAAATCAATGCGACATATGAGGAAAACGGCTTTCCGGTCTATGACGCGCATACCTGGCGGGTCGAGGGCGGTGGGTTGAAGAACGCGGACTACCGACATCTGGCCGTTAAGAAGCGCATGGATCCGGACGGGCTGCTCAATGCCGCAAAATCCGCCGTCTGGGAGAGCGTCAAAGACCTTTCGCCGGAAGAAATAGCCGCAAAGGGAGCAGAATAATGCAGCTCAGAACCACACCGCTCGCGGAACGCTTTGGCGTGATCGTCGAGGATTCTGACCTCAGTGCGACGGACGCGGCAGGCTATGCGGCGATCCGGGCAGCGTTTGAAGAGCATTCGGTGCTGCTTTTTCGCGGTCAGGAGATTGATGATGAGGCGCACCTCAGGCTCGCGCGCATGTTCGGGCCCGTTGAGGATCGCCTCTCGGATGAGCGCAAAAAGGGCGAGGCCTATAAAGTGCCTGAGGTGTCAAACATCCTTGAAGACGGCTCGGTGACCTCGGAGAGTGATCTGCACACGCTGAACCTCAAGGCCAATATGCTGTGGCACTGCGACAGCACCTTTCTGCCGGTGCCGGCGCTCACGAATATCCTGATCGGGCGCGTCGTGACGGAAACCGGGGGCGAAACCCAGCTTGCATCTGCCCGCGCAGGTTGGGCCGATATGCCCGAAAAACTGCGGGCAAAGATTCGCGATAAAGGGCTCTGGCACCGATATGCGCACTCGCGTGCAAAAATTTCGCCGGAACTGGCGAAATTACCGATGTTTCACAAATGGCCCGATCAGCTCTGGCGGGCCGTCTGGACCAACCCGGTGAACGGGCGGGAGGCGCTTTATATCGCCAGCCACGCATTCAGAGTGGAGGGAATGGATCAAGGTCCGGGAGCGACACTGATAGACGAGTTAGCGTCATTTGTGACCCGGCCGGCGTACGTTTACAGCCATAAGTGGCGGGCCGGGGATGTTCTGATCTGGGACCAGCGCGCCGTGCTTCACCGTGCCACACCTTGGGATTACGCCCGGCCCCGCCGGCTCTCAAGCCTTTGTGTCTCCACGGGCCCCCAAGATGGGCTTGACGCCATGCGCCTCACTGTTGAAGATCACCCCGTCCCCCGCTCAGGGGTGTCGTAAAAGCAGACCAACTGCATCACCAGACCGGAAAACATCCGGCACGCGTACGGCCCGGGCCGTACACAACAGAGAGGAAGAAAATGACATTTTTGACCCGCACCGGCAAACCGCTGCCGCAGTCCATCCTGGACGGCGCCGCGAAGTCCGGCACAGACGCTGTCAGCCGCCGCGAATTCCTGGCACTGGCCAGCGCATTCGGCGCCACAGCGGCGACCGCATATTCGATGCTTGGCATGGCACGCCCCGCGCAGGCCGCCGGCCACACGATGGGCGGCACCGTCCGCATCCAGCAGGAAGTGCGCGCTCTGAAAGATCCGCGCACCTATGACTGGAGCCAGATTGCCAACTTCAGCCGCGGCTGGCTTGAGTATCTCGTGCACTATGAAAACGATGGTACCTTCACGCCCAAGCTGCTTGAAAGCTGGGAAATCAACGATGATGCGACGGTCTATACACTGAACGTCCGTCAGGGCGTTAAGTGGAATGACGGCAGCGATTTCACCGCAGAAGACGTCGCCCGCAACATCACCGGCTGGTGTGACAAGAGCCTTGAAGGCAACTCGATGGCCGGTCGCTTCGCGACGCTGATCGACCCGGAAACCGAAAAAGCTCTGGACGGGGCGATTGAAGTTGTCGACAGCCACACCGTGCGCCTCAACCTGCCCGCAGCCGACATCTCGCTCATCCCCGGGATGGCTGACTATCCGGCGGCGATCGTGCCTGCGTCCTATACCGCGGACACAGCGCTTTCCAACCCGGTCGGCACCGGCCCCTACCTGCCTGAGACACTGGAAGTGGGCGTCAAGGCCGTTCTCGTGCGCAATGAGGACCACACGTGGTGGAACGAAGGCAACGGTGCCTGGATGGACCGTGTCGAGTTCATCGACTATGGCACGGATCCTTCTGCCTTTGTGGCGGGTGCGGAAGCCGAAGAGATCGATATGACCTATTCGATCGAAGGCGACTTCATCGATATCTTCGACACGCTCGACGGCTGGCAGCAGAACTCGGTTGTCACCGGATCAACCATCGTGATCCGGCCCAACCAGCTGGCCGAAGTCGATGGCATGAAACCCTATGAGGACAAGCGCGTCCGTCAGGCGATTGCCATGGCCGTGGACAACGCGGTCCTGCTTGAACTGGGATATGCCGGGCGCGGCGAAGTGGCTCATAACCACCACGTCGGTCCGATGCACCCTGAATACGCCGATGTACCGGCACCCAAGTTCGATCCGGCAGCCGCCAAGGCGCTTATGGACGAAGCGGGCATGGGTGATTTCGAGCACGAGCTCTTCTCGATCGATGACGCATGGCGCAAGGACACCACCGACGCGGTGGCCGCCCAGCTGCGTGACGCAGGCATCAAGGTCAAACGGACGATCCTGCCCGGCTCCACGTTCTGGAACGACTGGACGAAATATTCCTTCTCCTCCACGAACTGGAACCACCGCCCGCTCGGTGTTCAGATCTGGGCGCTGGCCTATCGCTCCGGTGAGGCCTGGAACGAGTTTGGCTGGTCAAACGAAGAGTTCGACGGGATCCTGACCCAGGCGCTCGCGACACCAGACGTGGAAAAACGCCGCGAACTGATGAAGCAGGGTGAGATGATCATTCAGGACGAGGGCGTCACGATCCAGCCTTACTGGCGGTCGCTCTATAACCACACCAAAGAAGGTCTGGTCGGTGGCGAGCATCACATCTCGTTTGAGATCCGTCCCGAGCAGATCGCCTGGACGTGATCTGACGCTATACTGCAAAGGGCCGTGCATTGCGCGGCCCTTTTTTTGTCACGCAGACGCTTTGCCATGAAAGGACCCGGAAATGGACGTTACGATTTTACTCGCACAGCTTGTTGCGACCGGGGCCATTGCCGCCTGGCTTACGACCGGTCTGCGCGACAACCTGCTGCATCCGGCGCTGAACGAGACCTATACCGCAGAGGTGTTCAGCATGGCGCGCATGCGAAGCGAATACCCCGACGCCTTTGAGATGGTTGCCCATCGCGCCATTACGACCCGCAGTACCCAGCAGCTGGCCTTTCGCGCGGTTGTCGCCGCCGAAGCGCTGGCCTGCATTCTGCTCTGGGTCGGCGTTGTGGCGTTGCTGATGGCAATGGTGGGGACGGCGGCGGCTGAAACGGCGCGCGTTCTCGCCCTGCTCGGGGCCACTGCATTTACCGCGATCTGGGCCGGGTTTCTTGTGGTCGGGAACTACTTTTATTACTGGTTCTGTCACGAGGGCGCGCAGAATACGCATTACCAGATGACGCTCTGGGGCCTCGGCACCATGATCCTGATCAGTCTGTCCTGAACCGGCCCTTACCTGCTGCCGCAGCCGCAATCAGCGGCGCGGGCACCTGCCCTGTCTGTTCTGAAATCTGAGCACAAAGCGCCACCGCCCCTGTCTCATCTGCCAGCGCAAAAAGGCGCGGTATGCCTGCAGAACGGCAGGCGTCGTCGATGTCTGTGATCCGGCACCGCTTTTGCGTGACGATCCGGGCGGCTGCATTTGTCAGCCCCGCAATCAGGTAAGACCCCAGCGCGCCTGACGGCCGGTCAAGGCGCGTGACACCGGCAAAGCGCGCCTCTTCGCGCAGCAGGTCTTCGACAAGCGGGTCAATGACCAGACCGCCACCGCCCGGGTACCGGTACCAGCCGACTCCGATGCTCCGCCCGAGGCGCCCTTCGCCGACCATACGCACAAGCACCGGGTGGGACTGCTGCACAGGCGTGACCGCGTTGCGTGCGACGCGGGTGAGTTCAGGTTCCAGACCTTCGTTATCCCAGGCCTCGCAGACGCCGGTGGTAAAGCCTGCGGAAAGCATCGCTTCATCAAGCTCCCACGGGTTGGTACTGGTCAGCAAAAGATGCTGAGCAAGCCCGCGCAGGGCTGCTGTCAGCGCATCTGTAAGGTCCGGTGCCGGGCTCACGCGCCGGGCACTTCCAGAAACCGTTTAGAGGCAATAACCGCCAGCAGATCATTAAGAGAGGAGGAGACCGTCCGGTTAGATGTGTTGACCTGAGCGCTGGCTTTCTCATAGGCCGGTGCGCGCGCTTCCAGCAACCCGCGCAGCTGCTGCATGGCTGCCGGATTACCCTGCATGGGGCGCAGATCCCCCTGGGCGCGGACCCGCTGCATATGCTCTGCCGGCGATGTTCTGATCCAGATCGTATGAAACCGCTCAATCAGGCGGGCATAGGTCTGCTCGCCCGCGACGATGCCACCGGCGACGGCAAGGATCATCCGGTCATGGCGTTCGATCACGCGGGCCAGTGCCTCGGCTTCAAGGGCGCGATATCCGTCCTCTCCGTAGAGCGCCATCACCTCAGAAAGCGGCATAGCGGTCTGCGTCTCAATCTCTGAGTTCAGCTCGACGAACGGCAGACCCAGAGTTTCGCCCGCAAGCTTGCCAAGGGTCGATTTCCCCGCCCCTCTGAGCCCCGTAAGGCAGATACGACTGGCCCGCAGGGCTGCGGGGTTCTGCACAGCCAGCACCCGGCGCACCTCGTCCTGAACCGTGGCAGGGGCCTGGCGGTAGAGCGTCACCACCCGTTGCAGATCGCTGTCCCAGGCCGCACTTTCCGACATCAGCGCTTCGATGCGCAGGTCAAGCGCCGTGGCGATGCGCTGCAGCAGAGCGATCGAGATATTGCCTTCCCCGGCCTCAAGCTGGGCCAGATACCGCGGGGAAACGCCGGACAGCTCAGACAGTTCGCGACGCGGCATGCCTTTTGACCTGCGCGCTTCACGCACACGGGCCGCAACGCGGGCAATCAGCAAAGCAGCCGCATCAGCTACAGCAGGACTGTCTTTCATCGCAACTCCGGCGTTTAATTGTGTAATACTGCACAATTAAGCCTCAGCGCCGGGCTTACAACGTGAAGCGCCTCACTTTGCGCAATATGTCGCACATTTCTTACGTCTCAGTAGGTCTCGACGTGGTACTGGCCGGCCTCGCGCAGGCTGTCGCGCAGGCCCCGCCATGACAGACCCACACCCGCTGCAATGTCGCTGAGCGCAGCGTCCACACCCGCTTCCATCGCCCGCAACCCGCAGACATAGATGTGCAGTTTGTCCCGCGCCAGCAGGGTGGCAATGTGATCCGACTGTTCGCGCAGCTTGTCCTGCACGTATTGCTTCGGGCTGCCGTCCTCGCGGCTGAAGGCGAATTCCTTGCGCAGGAAGCTGTCAGGCACCTTTTTCAGCGGCCCGAAATACGGCAGATCGCGCGGGCTGCGCGCTCCGAACACCAGCGTCATGCTGTCACGTGCCGCAGGCGTCTCGCGCTGGCGCCGCATGGTGAACCCGCGGAAGGGCGCCGATCCGGTACCGGTACAGATCATCAGCAGATGCGCCTCCGGATCAGATGGCATGAGAAAGGTCGATCCGAAAGGCCCGGTCAGCTGCACCTCGTCGCCTTTGGCCAGATCGCAGACATAGCCGGAGCATATGCCGTCCTCTTCGCGCTTTACCGTCAGGGAGATGTTGTTGAATCCCGGTCGTTCCCCGTCGCGCGGGCTTGAGACCGAGTAGAGTCTCGGCAGGTGCGGCCTGCCCTCTGCATCTGTGCCGGGCGGAATAATGCCCAAACTCTGACCTTCCAGCACCGGGAATGGCAGCCCTGCAAGATCGAGGATGATATGACGAACGTCCCCGTCACTGCCGGCCTCCGTCAGCCGGTAGTTACCCTGCACGACAGCCCGCGCAGGTTTGCCGGTGTTATAAAGGTTGATGGTGGGCTTTGTGGCCGAGGCGGGCGCGCGGGATTTGCCGCCTGCCCCTTTGTGTGCATCCGCGAGCAGAGCGGCGATGGCCTCGTCATGCGCCTCATTACCGTCCCCGTCAGGCTGCGCCTCAAGACTGATGTCTTCCTGTTCAGGAAGTTCTTCAAAACCGTACTGTTCATCAAGGGTATAAGGGGTATCGACGACACGCCATTCGTCGATTGAGCCGGTCGGACAGACCGGGATGCAATCCATACAGAAATTACATTTGTCGGGGTCGACGACGACGTTGTTGTCGTCATGCTCGATCGCACCGATGGGGCAGGTCATCTCGCAGGTGTAGCAGCGGATGCAGATTTCAGGGTCGATAAGGTGTTGCTTGACGGGTTTGTTCATCCGGCTCCGACGGACCGGTGCAACACAGTATCGGGAACGGAAATCATGTCGAGAAGTGCGGCACACATGCCTTTGCAGTCTTTGCAACCGATGCAAAGCGCGCGGGAAATTGTACCTGAGTTCTGTGTCTGCATGGGTCCGGTCTCCTATTAAAGCTACAAGGTCACGGGGTGAGGCGTGACGCAGGCCAGTATCGACAGTGCCCGCGCGCATTTCATTGATCTGGATCAAGCCATATGGAGTTTCACATAGTCGAAATCACCGGGCT
The DNA here is from genome assembly GCF_012932215.1 of Roseobacter ponti. GTDB lineage: Bacteria > Pseudomonadota > Alphaproteobacteria > Rhodobacterales > Rhodobacteraceae > Roseobacter > Roseobacter ponti. The sequence goes on from NZ_CP048788.1 coordinate 3,480,916, forward strand.
TGTTGTCGATGCCCACCTTGGGTGCTGCAATCCAGGACGCATATTTTCCGGGCTCAAAACACGGCACCATCAGAGACTGGATAAAGTCTCCGTCAGCTTTGGTGGGCAGCCATTCGGCGCGGCGTTTTTCCCATTCTTCAGACGAGATGATGTTACCATCGGGATCAACGCAAACAGTTGAAAAGACACCGATCTGACGGTGGAAGCCTTCGTGCGGCAGTTTCAGTTCAAACGCCACACCCGCGCGGGCAATCGCCTTGTTCCAGCGGCCGACACCCCCTGCGGCATCGCGCACATAATCATCGCGCAGCCGCATGTTGATCGCCGTCAGCGCCGGCACGTCTTCGGTCAGGATCTTTCCGTCTTTGATCGAGGTGACCGCATAGGTGTCATTCTGCAGCTTGTGATCATCGTCAATCCTCAGCTCCATATACCGGCCTTTTATACCTGCGTTGAAGGCATTGGCAGCATTGGTCGAGACCTCCTGGCCAAAAAGATCAAGGCTTAGCGTATAGTGCAGGTTGAGCTTTTTCTGGATCGTCGGCAGGTCGATCACGCCCAGATCGCGGATTTTATTGATGTCATAAGGGTCGGTGATGCCGTTTGCGTTCATCGCCTCAAGCGTCGCCTGGATCGTGCGGCCCACGCCGGTTTCGCCGACGAACATGTGATGCGCCTCTTCGGTCAGCATAAACCGGCAGGTGCGGCTCAGCGGGTCAAAGCCCGATTGCGCAAGGCTTTCGAGCTGCATTTTGCCGTCGCGGTCGGTGAAATAGGTGAACATGAAAAACGACAGCCAGTCAGGGGTCTCCTCGTTAAAAGCGCCCAGCATGCGCGGCGCCTCTTCGGACCCGGAGGAGCGGACCAGCAGATCGTCGGCCTCTTCGCGCCCGTCGCGGCCAAAGTATTTCTGCAGCAGATAAACCATCGCCCAGAGGTGACGGCCCTCTTCGACGTTCACCTGAAAGAGGTTGCGCATGTCGTAAAGCGAGGGTGCTGTGAGACCGAGAAACCGTTGCTGTTCCACCGAGCCGGGTTCGGTATCGCCCTGGATCACGATGAGGCGCTTGAGCATGTTCCGGTACTCGCCCGGCACCTCCTGCCAGGCGGCCTCGCCGACGTGCTCACCCATGGGGATTTTGCGGTCCTCCACGGCTGGTGCCAGCAGCACGCCCCAGCGGTACTCGGGCATTTTCACATAGTCGAATTTGGCCCATCCCTTGGGGTCGACCGAAACCGCTGTGCGCAGATAGACCATGCTGTCCTGAAAGTTCTGCGGGATCAGATCGTTCCACCAGTTAATGTACCCCGGGTGCCATTTCTCAAGCGCCTTAAGCACCTTGCGGTCGGAGCTCAGGCCCACATTATTGGGGATCTGACTGTCATAGCTTACGTTGATCAGGTCTGCCATTGTCTCTTCTCCATCTGTTCCTGCGGGGCGCGCGCCCTTCGTGTCCGGTGCGGGCTCACACCCGCTGTTTGTTGTAATCAGCCCTGAGACCGGTGCCATAGCGTTGCAGGGCACCCTCGGGACCGACCGCATTCGGTCTTTGAAAAATCCAGTTCTGCCAGGCGGTGAGACGTCCGAAAATGCGCGTCTCCATGGTTTCAGGCCCGGCAAAGCGCAGGTTGGCCTCCATGCCGGTCAGCGCATCGGGCGAGAAGCTCGCGCGCTCTTCCATGAAAAGGCGCACCTCGTCTTCCCAGTCGATGTCGTCATAAGCGTATGTCACAAGGCCAAGTTCTTCTGCTTCAGGGGCCTGCAGCGGGTCACCCGTCCGCTGGCGCAGCACCTCCACCTGCTCGGGAGTGGCCAGAAAACGCGTCTCCAGACGGGTAAGCGCATTGCCCATCGGATAGCGCCCGAAACTGGCCTCCGTGAGGGTGATCGTCGCCAGCGGGCGGTCGTCGTCCTCGAATTCGTCCAGCATCATATAGCTGCGATCGACAGCCCAGAGGATTTCCGCAAGGGGACCGGCGAAACAGGAGCCGTGTTCCACCAGTGCCACGAGGCTGCGCGAGGTCATATCGATGCGTTTGAGCACGCGTTTCCAGAGGGTCAGCACCTCATTGGCCAGCCAGTGGTCCGCGTTGTCCAACAGCAGCGCTTCGTGAGCGACCACGGCCTGCGGGTCGCCTTCGGTGCGAAATGCAATGAGCCCGATATCGTCCTCATTACTGCGCAGGTGCAGGATGGCGTCGTCCAGTTCGCGCGCGCACCGCAGCATCCACGCCCGGGCGCCGTGCTCCGTAAACGCGTCCATGTCGTGCGGCGCGGCCTCGGAGGGCCCGGTTATCGTTATGTCTGCCCGGCGCCCGGTGCGGTCGATCTGCAAAGCGACTGTGGAATACGTCACGCTGTCCGCGCCAAAGCTGCGCTCCAGCGCTGTCAGGCGAATGCCTTGGCTGGCGCCACGACCGGAGGCGCTCTGTGCCAGTTCCCGCGCACGGGCGGTGACCCTTTCGTCAAATGTTGCGTTTGGGATGAGTTCATCCACCAGACGCCATTTCAGAGCGCGGCTGCCTTTGACTCCTTCCTCGACCGAACAGAAAACATCCGCCAGATCGCGGCGCACTCTGCGCTTGTCTGTGACCCTTGTCAGCCCGCCGGTGCCAGGCAGAACGGCCAGCAGCGGCACCTCGGGCAGCGCCACGGAGGAGGTGCTGTCATCGGTCAGCATGATGTGATTGCAGGCCAGCGCCAGCTCATATCCCCCCCCCGCGCAGGCGCCTCTGATCGCACAGATGTAGTTCTGGTCGCTGTCTTCAAGTGCCGCTTCGAAGGTGTTTCGCGTCTCATTGGTGAACTTGCAGAAGTTGACCTTATGGGCGTGAGCCGCACCACCCAGCATGCGGATGTTGGCACCCGCGCAGAATACCTTTTCCTTTGCGGACCGCATCACGACCACGCGCACCTCAGGATGCTCAAAACGCATGCGCTGAACGATATCTGCAAGCTCGATATCCACGCCGAGGTCATAGGAATTGAGTTTCAGCTCATAGCCGTCAAAGAGCCCGCCGGCCTCATCGACATCCATCAGCAGAGTGGCCACAGGGCCGTCATACGCTACGCGCCAGTGGCGCATCTTGTCCGGGTCAGTCTGGAAATCAATTCTGTCAGCCACGGCCTGTCTCCCCGCCCGCCTGTCTGCGCGATATTACCTGAAATATTGAACTATACTTCACACAGGAGTCCACGAAACCCGAACTTCTCTACTCAAATTCTACTTATTTTGCACTATGATGCAGTTCGCCCTGCGCACGGGTTTCATGAACCCAGGCGCGCAGGGCTCTCGGATCAAGCCCGAGGGGCTGCTGTCCGGACGGGCATCGCGACAGATGCGCCTCCACCATATCGCAGAGCCGGCGCGCCGCATGCGGGCGCAGCATCAGCAGTTTCAGCCGCGCATTGGCCAGCTGGATCAGCGCCTGCACAATATCGCGCTCCGGGCTGGGATCAGACGTCTGCATCCAGACCGCTTCCAGCACTTCGTGGCACTCCCAGTAGTATCCCGCGTCGAAATAGGCCCTGCCACAGCGCAGAGCGAAACTGCCCGCCAGCGCATCACTGCCCGCCTGGTCAGGCACCGTCCGTCTGATCGGGTCAAACCAGTCCTCCGGGTGACGCGCGGTGCGTCCGGGGATATACGCGTGCGACGGCACCGGCACATCGCGGGGCAGATCACGCAGGCGCGACATCGGCTTTTTCGAGACGTATCAGACGGTCGGTAAAGTCACGCACCGCCGCAAGCACCGCATCGGGCGCTTCAAGGTGGGGTGCGTGACCGCAGTTCGCAGGGATAAGCGTTTCCAGCGGGGAATATATGCGCGTCTCAATCTCATCAATCTGCGCGCGGCTGCCATAGGGGTCCTGCCCGCCCTGGATGGCGAGCACGGGCACGCGCCAGTGATCGATGCAGTCCGCCACATTCCAGGTCGCAAAGCCCGGATCGGTCCAGGCATCGTGCCAGCCGTTAAATGCCATCTCTGCATCACTGTGCCAGCGCGCGAGCCTTGCGCGCAGATCGCCGGTGCGAAACGCTTCGCCGGCCCCGCGGATCGCCTCCAGCCCCTGTGGCTCTGTAAAGAAATGCGGCGCCATCAGGATCAGGCCGCGCACCCGCATGTCGCTGACAGATCCCGCGTAGATCGCGGCGATTGTCGCGCCATCGGAATGTCCCAGAAGGATCACGTCCCGTAGCCCGGCGGCATCCATCACAGGGCCCAGCGTTTCAACCGCTTCGCGGGTCATGTAATCAGGCGGCCGGGGCAGCGTCACAGCCTCCGAGTTCCCGTATCCGGCGCGCGACCAGACAAAGACACCCAGTCCGGTCTCAGCAGCCAGGCGCACAGGAAAGTCCCGCCAGAGTGCTGCACTGCCCAAGCCTTCGTGCAACAGCACAAGTGTCGGGGCGTCGGGTCCCGGCGGCGGACCATAGCAGGCATATTCCAGCGACTTACCGCCTGCTTTCAGGCGGCCATCGGGGTTCTCTGACCAGGCGATACTCACTGACCGGCCCCGCGCAGCCGGAACCGCTGGATTTTGCCCGTGGCCGTTTTGGGCAGTTCGTCCACGATGCTGATCCAGCGTGGATACTTCCATTTGCCGATGCGGTCTTTTACATGCTCTTTCAGGTGCTCGGCGATCCCGCTATCTGCAGCATCCTGCAGCACGACAAAGGCCTTCGGCTTATCCAGACCATCCTCTCCGGGGGCGGCAACGACAGCAGCTTCGAGCACCGCCGGGTGGCTGACGAGCGCCTGTTCGACCTCAAAGGGCGAGACCCAGATACCGGACACCTTGAACATATCATCTGTGCGGCCGCAGTAGACGTAGCGCCCGTCTTTGCGGCGTTCGTATTTATCGCCGGTGCGGGTCCATTCGCCCTCGAATGTTGTGCGGGATTTTTTGCGCTGGTTCCAGTAGCCAGCGGCAGCCGAGGCACCGCGCACCAGCAACTCTCCGATTTCATCATCACCGACCTCAGTGCCGGTCTCATCCACAAGGCGCATGTCATAGCCGGGCACCGCAACACCGGAGGTGCCATAGACGTTGTCCCCGGCGCGGTTGCTGAGAAAGATGTGCAGCATTTCAGTGGAGCCTACGCCATCCAGAATGGCGACGCCGGTATGCGCCTCCCACCGCATACCGACGTCTTCGGGAAGCGCCTCCCCCGCTGAGATTGCTCTGCGAAGCAGGGTGGCGGGCGTACCCGCTTTGTCCATCCCGGCCACCATTGCGGCATAAAGCGTTGGCACGCCGCAAAAGACAGTCGGCTGCTCAGCCGTCATGACCGCGAGCATATCCGCCGGTGTGGGACGCCCCGCAAAAAGCACAGTTGTGGCCCCTGCGGCAAGTGGAAATGTCATCGCATTCCCGAGCCCGTAAGCAAAAAACAGTTTGGCCGCTGAGAAGACCACATCATCTTCCCGCAGGCCGAGGATATGCGCGCCGTAAGTATCGGCGGTGGCCTTCATGGCGGAGTGAACATGCGGAACGCCTTTGGGCTGCCCGGTCGAGCCTGAGGAGTAGAGCCAGAAGGCAACCTCATCATCGGATGCGGGCTGGGTTTCAAGCGTTCCGGCATTCCGCAGAAATGCGTCAAAAGAAGTGCAGCCCTCTGGTGCCCGGTCGCTGTTCACAATGATCACCCGCAGGGTGGGGTGGCCCTTGAGAACAGATGAGATCGTGTCAAAAAGCGCCTCAGAGACAAAAAGAACTGTGGCGCGGCAATCGCGCAGGATGGCATCATAAACAGGCGCGGCAAGCAGGGTGTTGAGCGGCACCGGAACAACGCCGCACTTCAGAGCGCCGAAGAATATCTGCGGAAATTCGATTGTATCGGTCACCAGCATGGCGGCGCGCTCTTCGGGGCGCACACCGGCGCGACGGAGGGCCGCCGCGACCTGTCCGGACCCCTCTGCGAGGCCCTGATAGCTCAGCGATCTGCCGCCGCCGGCCTCGCGGAAAGCGACCTTGTCGCCCCGCCCTTCACCGGGGTGACGGTCAACAAACCATGTGGCGGCATTTCCGGCAACATCCGTCATGAATCTCTCCCCCCGATGCGACCTGCGATAGATGCTCTATCGTGCACCTGCGACTGCCTGTCGCAAGCGGTTCTGCCGAAAAAAGCACTTTAATGCACTTTTTAGCCGGCGGCAGGGGCTCAGCCCGGCAGGAGAAAGAGCGTGATGGCAGGGAACATGACGAGGATCACCACCCGCAGGATATCCGATCCGACAAAGAACATCACAGCCTTGTAGGTCTCAGTCATCGGCGTTTCACGGTCCATTGCATTGATGATGAAAAGGTTCATGCCCACAGGCGGGGTGATCAGCCCGACCTCGACGACGATCAGCACGAGGATGCCGAACCAGATCGCCACATGTTCGGGCGACATGCCGAAATCCATGGCGGAGATCACCGGAAAGAAAATCGGCACGGTAAGCAGGATCATTGAGAGGCTGTCCATCAGGCAGCCGAAGATCAGATAAAAAACAAGAATGATTGAGAGTACCAACCAGGGCGAGAAGCCCTGCGTTAGCACCCAGTCGGCCATGAACTGGGGCACGCCTGAGAGGGCGAGAAAGCCATTGTAGAATGCCGCCCCCAGCACGATGAAAAAGATCATCGCCGTGGTGCGCGCCGTGCCCAGCAGGCTGTCACGGAATACCGGCCAGTTGAGACTGCCGGAGAGGAGTGCGACAAGCCCGGTGCCCATCGCGCCGATGGCCGAGCCTTCAGTCGGTGTGAACCATCCCAGGTAAATACCGCCCACGACAACCGCAAAGATTACAAGCACCGGCCAGGTGGCCCCCAGCGCTTTCCAGCGGTCCGCCATGGGCACCGGCGGGCGCGTGCCGGCGGATTTCGGAAAGAGCCGCACATAGACGGAGATCGTCAGCATATATCCGAGGGCCGCAAGGATGCCCGGGATGAAGGCGGCGAGGAAGAGCTTGGCGATGTTCTGCTCGGTGATGATCGCATAGATCACCAGAATGACGGACGGAGGTATCAGGATCCCGAGCGTGCCGCCGGCGGCAAGCGTTGCCGTGGAAAAGCCGCCCGAATATCCGTAGCGGCGCAGTTCCGGCAGGGCCACGCGTGACATGGTGGCGGCCGTGGCAAGCGATGACCCGCAGATCGCACCGAACCCCGCACAGGCACCCACGGCGGCCATGGCCACACCACCGCGCCGGTGGCCGAGAAAGCTCTCGGCAGCCTTGAAAAGCGCGCTGGAAAGCCCGGAGAGGGTCGCAAACTGGCCCATCAGCAGAAACATCGGAATGATGCTGAGCGAGTAGCTGGAGAAGGTCGTATAGGTTTCGGATTTCAGCTTTGCCAGCAGCGGCACCGGGTTGCCGTTCATCGCGTAATACCAGCCGCCAAAACCACAGAGCAGCATGGCAAGGCCAATGGGCGCGCGCAGAAAGATCATGCCCAGCAGCACGGCAAAGGACCAGAATCCCAGCTCAAGCCGGCTCATATCCGCAAAGGGCAGCAGATCGAGGAAAGCGCCCATCTGACCCTATTCCTGCGGCATCAGTGCGCGGCCTGTAAGGCTTTCTGCAACACGCAGATAGGCGCACCAGAGCGCCACGATGCAGGTCACGACCGAAGCTGCAAAGCTCGCTGAATAGGCCCACCAGACCGGGAACTGCAGAAAGAAGGTCGTCTCGCCATTACCGTAGTAGCGCTGCACACCGCCAAAGAGCTGCACGGAGATCAGGATGAGTGCCGCGGTCAGCGCCACTTCCCAGAAGGCCGCCAGCGCGCGGTTGGCGGCACCTGGCAGCTGCGACGTGAAGATGTCCACAGTGGCATGCGCCCGGCTGAGCTGGCAGATCGGAAAAAAGGAGAAGATCGCAAAAGCGATTCCGGCCTCCAGCAGTTCATAATTGCCATTGACCTCACCGATGCCGCTGTCGATCAGCGTGCGGGCCAGGTCTCCCAGTGTGCGTTCAGCAAAATCCGAGTGCAGCCATTTGTTCGCAGACCGCCCGATGATCGAGACCGTGGTCAGCAGAACCAGGCCGGTCAGGACAAGACCGCCGATCACTGCGGTGGCGCGGGCAAGAAGTCTGATGGCCTGATGCATAAAGCGCTCCGGGAGGCATGAAAAAGCCCGCGGCGCGGGATGCGCACCGCGGGCCGGGTGTGACCGGAGTTATTCGGTGTACTTATCGATGAGCATACGCGCCTCGTCGATCAGCGCCTGACCGTCGATGCCCTTTTCATTCATCTCAGCGACCCATTCGTCATAGATCGGCTGAGCGACGGCCTTCCACTCGGCCGTTTCGGCCTCATCGAGTGTGACGATGTTGTTGCCGCGCGCCACAGCGGCCTCGCGGGCAGGTCCGTCGCTGTCAGCCTGGGTGCCCCCGGCAAAGACCGAGAACTCAAGGCCGGAGTTATCGTCGATGACCTTTTTCAGATCATCGGGCAGGCCTTCATAGCGGTCTTTGTTCATCGCCAGCACAAAGGTAAGCACGTAAAGCGCATTGCCCGTGAACTCGGTGTGGTTGGTCACCAGTTCCGGAATTTTCAGCGCGGCAGTCACCTCCCAGGGAATCGTCGTGCCGTCGATCACGCCTTTGGAAAGGCCTTCGGGCACAGCGGGTACCGGCATGCCAACGGGTGTCGCGCCGACCTTGCTCAGGAGCGCATTGGCCAGCCGCGACCCGCCGCGGATTTTCAGCCCTTCCATGTCGGAAGGTGCGCGCACTTCTTTGTTGGCGTGGATGAGGCCCGGGCCGTGCACCCAGGTGCCGAGAATGTGCACATCTTTAAACTCTGTGTCCTTCATATGGGTTTCGAACATCTCCCAGTAGGCGCGCGAGGCGGCCCGGGCGTTCGTCATCATGAAAGGCAGCTCAAAAACTTCGGTGCTCGGGTAGCGACCCGGCGTATAGCCGACGACCGTCCAGACGATATCGGCAACGCCGTCGATTGCTTGGTCCATCAGCTCCGGCGGGCTGCCGCCAAGCTGCATGGACGGATAGCGGTCGACCTTGATGCGTCCGCCGCTGTCTTTCTCGACATTGTCGGCCCAGACATCCAGCACCAGCTTGGGCACATTGGCCTGCGGTGGCAGGAACTGGTGCATCGTGAGTGTTACTTCCTGCGCGGCCAGCGGTGCAGCACCGAAGCCAGTGGCAAGTGCAGCAGCACCCACCAGATTCAAAAGATTCCTGCGTGAGATTTTCATGTGTTTCCTCCCTGAAAACCCGGGTTCGTCGCGTATTCCGCGATCTCAGATCCGATCATCCCTGACAAATTGCTATTGCAGACGGGGCGGATTGTCACCTGTCTTTGTAACTATTGCCCCCGTCAGGGAAATCGCAGCACCCGCAGGCGCAGGCGTTGGGCCCGGTTCAGGCGCTGACAAAAAGCGGAGAAAAGATGGTGGCGTTACCTGGACTTGAACCAGGGACCTAACGATTATGAGTCGTTCGCTCTAACCAACTGAGCTATAACGCCATCGGCGCGTGACCTATGACAGCCCGGCTGCCGGGTCAAGGCTGAAATGCCGGTTATGTGTCGCGAACAGCGTCAATCATCCGCTGCACATTGTCGGGGTCTGCATCCGGCGTGATGCCATGGCCGAGGTTGAATATGTGCGGCCCGCCCGAGAAGGCTTTGACGATTGCCTTTGTCTCATCAACCAGCGCCTGCCCGCCTGTCACCATATGGCTCGAGGCGAGATTGCCCTGTACGCAACCATCAATCTGCACGTGCTGTGCGGCCCAGTCAGCGCTCACCGAATTGTCCAGTGCCACGCAGTCCACGCCCGTGGCTTTCGCAAAGCCGATGTATCCGTCACCTGCCTCGCGCGGGAAACCGATGACCGGAATGCCGGGGTGCTTTGCCTTGAGCGCCGCGGTGATCGCGCGCGCCGGTTCCAGCGCGTATTTCCGGAAGTCATCGTCCTTGAGCGATCCGGCCCAGCTGTCGAAGATCTTCACCACTTCGGCTCCGGCTTCGATCTGTTTTGACAGATAATCGATGGTGCCTTCGGTAATCCGGTCCATCAACGCCTCAAAAACCGCGCGATTTTCGTTTTTGAGAGCATGCGCCGGCCCCTGATCGGGCGTGCCGCGACCGGCAATCATATAGGTGGCAACGGTCCAGGGCGCGCCCGCAAATCCGATGAGCGTGGTCCCGGCGGGCAGTTCGCGCCGCAGGATCCGCACCGTTTCATAGATGGGGTTGAGGGTCTCATGGATGTCGTCCACGGGGCCCAGTTTATCAAAATCCGCCTGCGACGTGATCGTTGAGAGGCGCGGGCCTTCACCTGTTACAAACCAAAGATCGGCCCCAAGCGCCTGGGGCAGCAGCAGGATGTCGGCAAAGAGGATCGCCGCGTCAAATCCGTACCGCCGGATCGGCTGCAGTGTCACCTCTGCGGCAAGCTCCGGATTGTAGCAGAGCGACAGAAAATCTCCGGCCTGCGCGCGGGTGGCGCGGTATTCCGGCAGGTACCGTCCTGCCTGGCGCATCATCCAGACCGGCGGGGTGGGCAGGGTCTCTCCCGCGAGAGCGCGCAGTATCGTTTTCCGGGGGGCCATGGTCATCCTCTTTTTAACAGGCCCTTGGTCAGGGCAGCAGCAGAACTTGTCAAGTGACAGACGGGTTGTCAGCCCAAATTGACGCGCATAAAGATGGGCGCATGACATTGACCCTCCCCACCCCCGACTCTCCGCTGAAAATCGGCACCCGCGGCTCTCCGCTCGCTCTGGCACAGGCGTATGAGACCCGTGCACGCCTCGCGGAGGCGTTTGAGGTCTCTGAGGAATGCTTTGAAATCGTCGTGATCAAGGTGACGGGGGATGCGATTCAGGACCGCCCGCTCAAAGAGATCGGCGGCAAGGGGCTTTTCACCCGCGAGATCGAGGAAGATCTGCTGTCAGGCAAAATACACATCGCGGTGCATTCGATGAAAGATATGCCGACGCTGCAGCCCGACGGGCTGATCCTCGACACCTATCTGCCGCGTGAGGACGTGCGCGATGCCTTTGTGGCCCATGGCCTCAAAGATATCGCCTCGCTTGCAAAGGGCGCGGTGGTCGGCACATCGAGCCTGCGGCGGCGCGCGCAACTGCTGCACCGACGTCCTGATCTGCAGGTCGTTGAGTTTCGTGGCAATGTGCAGACCCGACTGAAAAAGCTCGCCGACGGGGTTGCAGAATGCACTTTTCTGGCGGCTGCCGGGCTCAACCGCCTGGGCATGTCGGAGGTACCCGCCACGCCGGTCGATCCCGGGGATATGCTGCCTGCCGTGGCCCAGGGTGCCATCGGGATTGAGCGCCGCATCAGTGATGAGAACACCGCAGCGTTGCTGGCAGAAATCCATGACACACCCACCGGTCAGAGGCTCGCGGCGGAGCGCAGCTTTCTGCTGACCCTCGACGGTTCATGTGAAACACCGATTGCGGGGCTGGCGGAGCTGAGCGGCGATACTCTCGCGCTGCGTGGAGAGGTGCTGCGCCCGGACGGGTCTGGGGCGATTTCAGGATCGCGAACAGGCCCGGTGTCAGAGGGTGCTGCCATGGGCAAAGACCTCGCAGAGGAACTGCTCGCCAAAGCCGGTGACGGCTTTTTTGACTGGCACTGAGTCCCGCGCCGGACGCAGCAGATCAGTTTAACGTACCGGGGTCGGGCCGCGCCGCTCAGACCCACTTGGCCAGAGGCGGCAGACTCATCAGCACCGCATTGGCATCGTGTCCGGTTTCCAGGCCGAACTTTGTGCCGCGGTCATAGACGAGATTGTATTCCGCATAGAGACCGCGATGCACAAGCTGCGCGTCTTTATCCGCCTCTGACCATGCCTGCACCCGGCGTTTGCGCACCAGCGGCACATAGGCCGGCAGAAAGGCCCGCCCGATGTCCTGCGTCAGGCTGAAATCAGCCGCCCAGTCGCCGGTGCAGAGATCGTCCATGAAAATTCCGCCCACGCCGCGCGCCCTGTTACGGTGCGGTACATAAAAATACTCATCAGCCCAGGCTTTGAGCTTCGGGTAATGCGCCGGCCCGTGCGGATCGAGGTGCTCTTTCTGTGTGGCGTGAAAATGCGCCGTGTCCTCATCATATTCGATGCAGGGGTTCAGATCAGATCCACCGCCGAACCACCAGGCGTGCGGGGTCCAGAACATGCGCGTGTTCATATGAACCGCGGGCGCATGCGGGTTCTGCATATGCGCCACGAGGCTGATGCCGCTGGCCCAGAAACGCGGGTCGTCCTTCATGCCGGGAATGCCTTTGCGCGCGGCCATAGCCATCTGCGCACGTTCTCCAAGGGTACCGAAGACGGTCGAGATATTCACGCCGACTTTTTCAAAGACGCGGCCGCCCCGCATGACGCTCATCAACCCGCCACCGGCGTCTGATCCGTCGTCGCTGGTGCGCTGCGTCTCAGAGACCTCAAAACGACCCGGAGAGGCATCAGAGAGCGGCCCTTCGCTGTGATCGCTCTCAAGCGTCTCAAAGGCCGCGACGATGTCATCGCGCAGGGTGCGGAACCAGGCGGAGGCCTTGTCTTTTTCGGTGTCGAATGTGGATGTCATGATGCGCCCGGAGTGTCAGTTTTCTCTGACACACTTTCTATCGTCAAAACCGGGCGGACGAAAACCCGCAATCGTCAGTGCGCGGGTGCCAGTACAGGATCTAGCAGGCTGCGCCCGCCATCAACGGTGATAATCTCGCCGGTCATGAAAGCGGAACTCTCGGCGGCCAGAAACTGCACGGCCTCTACCAGTTCGGTTGGCCCCGCGATGCGGCCCAGCGGCGTGTGAGTCCGGATATCCTCGCGCCAGTCGCTGTGGTCAACCAGCGAAGATTTCAGCGAGGCGCTCATCACCGACCCGAAGGCCACAGCATTCACGCGGATCCGTTCGGGCGCCAGGGCCAGGGCCATTGAGCGTGTCATCTGATCAAGCGCCGCGGAGGCGATAGAGTATCCCATCAGTTCCGGACGGGTATGGCGCGACACAATCGAGCTGAGGTTGACGATTGCGCCAAGCTGCCCTTCGGGCTGGTCCGCGCCCTGTTTGATCATACGGCGTGCGACCTGTTGTGAAAGCTGCAGCGCCGTCATCAGGTTCTGTTCCAGCAGCACCGAGACCGAATTGTCTTCCACGTCCAGCGCATCGGTGGGCATCACCTGACGCGAGGCGTTCACCAGAATATCCACCCGGTCAAAAGCGTCGATCGTGGCCGAGACCAGATTGGCGATCGTCAGCCGCTGGCGCAGGTCACCGGCGAAATACCGCAGCGTGGCGTCATCCTTTTCGGCGCCCCATTCCTCGCTGAGCTTTCGTTCGTCCATATCGGCGCACATCACATTGGCGCCGCGGTCGGCAAACTGCCGCGCAATCGACAGGCCGATGCCGTTAGCGGCGCCGGTCACGATGGCGGTTTTGCCTTTGATGGAAAATGACATGGTATCCTTTCTGACACCGCATGCGCGGCGGCCTTACCGGCCACGTTTGCGCAGCGGGCGTGCTGCATGAAAGAGTTTGAAACGGTGATCACCGCCGGTCTCACTGACCCTTGAGAAGAAACTGCCCAGAGTTGCTTCATACGGCAAATGGCGATTGGCGACCATCCAGAGCTGTCCCTGCGGGCCAAGCATACCGGCCGCCGCCGCGACAAAGGCCTGACCCAGAGCCGGGTCGGCCGCCCGTGAGGTGTGAAACGGCGGGTTCATGATCACACAGTCCACCGCCTCCTGCGGCCGCCACCGTGTTGCATCTGCCCAGTGAAACTGTGCACGCGGATCAGTCACATTGTGCCGGGCGCATTCAAGCGCCATGTGGCCGGCTTCGACAAGGTGCACGGCCTCAACCGCCTCGCGGGTCAGGATATGCGCGGAAAGATATCCCCAGCCCGCGCCCAGATCGACTATGCGACGTCCGATCTTGTCCGGCAGTGCCCGGACCAGCAGATCCGATGCCGGATCCACTGCATCCGCGGAGAACACACCCGGCGCAGTCCAGAACCCGCCGGGCTGCAAAGCCGGACCGGCACGCCAGTCTTCGAACTGCTCCGGCGCGGCCCCGGGAATTACAAAGAGCTTGCCGTGCGCCTTTGACACCGGCCCCTCTACCGGCACCCTGTTGCGGACCTCGCGCAGGATGCTGTCTATTCCATCGGTTTTCTGTCCGTCGATGAAAACAGGCCCGTCTGTCACCGCCAGCGCATCGGCAATCAGCGCACGCGATTCGTCTTTTGACCGCACGAGGCAGACAACAGCAGCACTGAAACGGCCTTCCGCCGCGGTCGCACACTCGTACCCGCGTGCCGTCCAGGCATCATATGCCGGGCGGAACCCTTCGATGATCACGGTTTTGTCCTGCGGTACTCCCGGCAGAGCTGCTTGTGCAGGTGGCCGGAATACGGCCACCCTGCCGCCATCGGACAGCGCTTTGCCACTGCCGTCTGCCAGCAGCGGCAACCGGGCGTCTATCATCTGATTATTCTTCTTTTTCCATGGTGCACTGCAGCGGATGCTGGTGCCGGCGGGCGAAATCCATCACCTGCGCCACTTTGGTCTCGGCAATCTCATGGCTGAAAACGCCGACGACAGCCACGCCCTTTTTGTGCACGGTCAGCATGATCTCAAAGGCCTGCGCGTGATTGAGCCCAAAGAAACGCTCCAGCACATGCACGACAAATTCCATCGGCGTGAAGTCATCGTTCAGAAGCAGGACCTTATAAAGCGGCGGGCGCCTGGTCTTTGGCTTCGTCGCGGTCAGGACGGAAGAATCGCCCTCGTCATCTGACTGGTCTGACATCATGATGGCGTCGCGGTGCATTGCTGCTCCTGATCTGGTGGTTTTTGCGAGTCGTGATCCGGTGTATATAACCCGTCTGGAAATTTAGAAAAGGGGGCGCGTGCCGTGGTTAACCGGGTGAGCACCGTGGGGTTTGATGCCGATGATACCCTTTGGCACAATGAACGCAGCTTTCAGATGACCCATGCTCTCTTTGCGGGGCTGCTGGCGGATTACACCGACCGTGACACGCTGATGGCACGGCTTGTCGCGGCTGAACGGCGCAACCTCGGACATTACGGCTTTGGCGTCAAAGGATTCACCCTGTCGATGATCGAGACCGCAATCGAAGTGACCGATGCACGGGTACCCGCAGCAGTACTGTCGGAAATTCTGGAGGCCGGTCGCGAGATGCTGTCCCATCCGGTCGATCTGTTGCCACATGCGCAGGACGCCATTGAGCAGATCGCGAAAACCCATCGTATTGTGCTGGTAACAAAGGGGGATCTGCTGGATCAGGAACGCAAGCTGGCCCAGTCGGGTCTGGGCGATCTTTTTGATGCGGTCGAGATTGTGTCG